>CAXUAZ010000194.1:0-6024 GCA_964249195.1 uncultured Chthoniobacterales bacterium | reverse complement strand
GGCCAGCGCGCCCGCGGCGCCGCGCCTGGATTGGTCGAGCGTCAAGAAAGCGGTCGCAAAACCTACCGCTGCGGAACCCGCCGTTGAACCCGAGCCCGAGCCAGCCCCGAAACCGGTTGCGCCGCCGGAGCCGCCGCCGCTCCCACCTTCACCTTTGCCTTCGCCTTCGGAACCCACCGTAGACGCCCCCCGGGTCTGGCGCGATCTGATTGCCGAGATCAAGTCCCAACGCCCGCTCATCACGGCCTGGGTGCAATCGGGCCGGCTCCTCGGCGCGGAGGACGGCATTTTCCGCGTCGGGTTCGGGACGGGGCAGAAGATGGTGGTCGAGTCGTTGGGCAAGGCGAACAACCGCAAGTTTCTGGAGACGTTGCTGGCGAAGCTGGCGGGCCGCCCGATTACTCTGAAGCTCGAGTTGACCGACGATCTGCCTTCCCAAGAGGCAGCCTCGGCGGCGCCCGCTCCCCCTCGCGACGATCACGCCGCCTCGGACGCCGCGGAGGATCCGATTGAATCTTTCAAGAACGATCCGAAGATCAAGGAGGCGCTGCAACTCTTTGAAGGCGAGATTCGCTCGGTCCAACCGGGCGACAGCGCCGCCGCCTGAAACCTTTTTTCCCAACGACTCCCATGAACATCCAGAAAATGCTCAAGCAGGCGCAGAAGATGCAGGCCGACGCCGCCAAAATGCAGACCGATCTCGCGGCCAGGACCGTGACCGCCTCGGTCGGCGGCGGCAAGGTGACGGTGATCGCCACGGGCGCGGGCGATGTCGTCTCCATCAAGATCGACAAGGACGTGGTCGACCCGGAAGACGTGGAGATGTTGGAAGATTTGGTGCTGAGCGGCGTGAAGCAGGCGATCGAAGACGGCCGGAAACTGGCCGAATCCGAAATGGGCAAGATCACCGCGGGCCTGAGCGGGATGGGGTTGCCGGGGATGGGGCTCTAAAGCTCCGCGGCCGAGGACGAACGAAGCCTCACCCTCCGCGCCCTCCTGTTGCCTCAAAAGTAGAATACATTGACGGGTACAAATCGATCTGCTAGGACAAACTTGCCCATAAAGATCAAGTCTCCCCTCAAACAACCGTGGCGCCCCCTGGCTTGGGGTGACGCTCGCGCTGGCGTTGCCCACCTTGATGGCCTGCGCGCAAGATCCGTCTCCGACGCCGACGCCCGATCCGCTGGCGGGCGTCCCGGTCCAGGTGCTCGACCAGCAGCAAGTGACCATCGGCAACCACACCATTACCTACAACCGCATTGCCCCGCCGGTGTTCCCCGCCCCTGCGCCCTCGGCTGGACCCACCGCTAACGCGGTCAACCACGGGCCACAGACGCACAGCGCGTCCAGCTCCCCCCACGCTAACGACGCCGACGGCAGCGGGGAGAAACCGTACAAGGTGCTTTTGCTCTCGGCCACGGTGTACGACCACCAGTTTACCGCCTTGCGTTTCTACGGCGGCGGCAGCCCGGAGTTGAGTGCCTACGTCAACATCGACTTCAACTATTTCCGGGGCACGGACCAAATCGAAACCGCCGACACCATTTACATGATGATGTTCGGCATGGGTGACGATGCCGTATCCTCGCTCACCCAGGCCGGACAGCAGCCGCCCAACCTCGCCGCGTTCCCGGCGGGACGTTCCTCCTATCAGATCACTGCCGGGGACACCACGGCCCACGCCGACGACCTCGCCGCGCTGGACACCCTCTGCGCCTACTACGACGCCAACAGCGCGCAGATGATTACCACCTACAATCAGCAGCAGGCCAACAACGCCGCTTACCAGCAATGGTTGCAGACCCACCCGCCGGTGCAGCCGAACACGGTCATCAATTACTGGCCGACCAAGAACAGCGTTTTCCTCAATCCAGCCCACTAGCCCACGCTCGAAGATGAACCCCCGAAAGTTTTGTGCAGCAGTGTTTGCGCTCGCGCTGACGAGCATGATGGCGGTCGCGCAGACTGCCAACGGTCCCAACGAAGGCTCGGCATTGTCCCGCGATCCTGCCACGGGCGCATACAACTTTTCGTGGTGGGGCCAAGCCGGGCGCACCTATTTCCTCCAGCAGTCCGAGGATTTGATGAATTGGAATTACGTGCCGGTCATTGAACCGGGCGCAGGTCAATCCATCGGCTGGGGCTTCACTTCCACGGCTCCAAAATTCTTTTTGCGGTTGAAGTACACAGACGTTACCACGACCGACCCATTTAACGATGATTTTAACGGCGATGGTTTGAGCAATTGGCAAAACCTTATGCAAGGCAGTGATCCGCTGGCCCCGGCGCAGATGGACACCAACGGACTGCCGATCAATTGGGAGCTTTACTATTTCGGGCACACCGGAGTTGATCCGAACGCAGATGAGGATGGCGACGGTTTGACCAACTTGCAGGAATTCCAACTGCATACCGACCCAACTGATTCTTATAACAGCACGGTAGGTTTGGGGGAGACAGAGATCATAATGGACTTGCGGATTGGTGGGAAATCTTGCATTTTTGGCACATCGGCAACGATCCAAACCAAGTCGTTGCAGGCAAAGGAGGATTAACCCTCAAGCAAATCTTCGACGGCGGTTTGGACTTGGTGGCGAGTTCGACCGTAGGCGATGGCATTCCCGACGGTTGGAAAATCGCTTACGGGTTGGACGCCAACAGCCTGACCGCGATGAACGAAGACCCGGACGGCGACGGGTTGACCAACGCGGAGGAATATGCGGCGGGCACTGACCCGATGAACTGGGATACCGATGGCGATTACATCCCCGACGGCCAAGACATGGCCCCGCTGGTCGCCAACCCCTACGATCCAGACAATGTTCGCATCGACGTTCCAAGTTACGATACCCTCTCTCAGCAACCGAACTTTGATCCTTCCCAGGTTGATTATACCACCATTCAGGTGCAATGGGACCCGGCAGACTACGGGGGAACCGCCACCGGCTACCGGATCGAAAAGCGGGTGGACTCGAACCCTTGGAAAGAACTCGCCACCGTCGGCGCTGGGACGAGCAGCCAAGCGGACCAGGGGCTGATTGCCAGCCGTCAGTACCAGGGGCGAGGGCATTTCTTTCAGGGAAGAAATTAGAAGTGCTAAATAAACAAGGGTTGCTTTTTGCATCTAAAATTAAAACTGCCGCACGTCTTAACGAAACCGACCTCAAGAGAATAGTTGCCAACTACAAGTTAGTAACAGGGCTTGAGCGTATTCACATAGCAGACTCGGAATACGTGTACAAAGGTGGTTCAGTGGTATTTAATAAAATCAAAGGAAGGACGGTGAGGGTGCTAGGTATTGCCGGTGGATTTGGCATCGCATCTTTGTCGTTAGCAAATGCCGCGATAGATATAAGCCAAGCGGACGCGAGGTTAGACGATACAGTACAGAGGGTGATCCGAGATCGTGATATATTCTTGGACCCAAGCACAGACGGGCCGACTGCTGAAATGATGAAATATGATGCCGCAACAGCTATTTCGGAATGGATGCACTTGGTGATTCCAAATGATGTGGCATTTGGTTTGGCTTCACTGCCACTTTATACTTGGGTGTACGCCGACACTCAGCCTAATCAAGTGTGGGCAAAAGACCCACTTTTTGACAATGGATACGACACGCCAGACGCGGATGATCTATCTGCAACCGAGGATGCCGATGGCCCTCCCGAGCAATGAAATTGAAAGCCAGCTTGTAGGAGTTATTCTATGTCTTTCTATAGTTCCATCAGGATATTTTATCCCGGTCGTCCGCCATCTATTAACTTAGGTGAGCTTCGTACTATTTGCGATACTCTCCGCAAGACTTTTTTGTTGGAAGATGATTTGTACATGATGGACGTAAACTATGAGAACTCTGCCACTCCCTCGACTAATATAATTTGGGATGATACTAATACTATTGGAACGATTGTGCAAAACTTGGAAAGCGAAACGCCAATGGATCACACGAAGCAGTCTTTAGTATGGCAACAAATCTGGCCTGATAGATCGTCCGACACCAAAGCGATTCGCCGAGCCGATGTAAGTTTAGGCAATCTCTCTGAATCGACTATTACAGAATTAGCCGTTTCCAATCGCGAGAGCACAACACCTTCGTATATATCACCCACGGAAATGGCTGTTTCTATCGGTCCTGTGGGGATTGGTACACTCACGGTAGACGTTCCAGAGGAGGAGTGCTACGGTTGCCTTTCACTGTCCTTCTCAGGTTATGGATATTTCACTTGGCAACCACTTGCGGCTTATTGGACAACTGTTCGTCAAAGCGCGTCCATCCAAAAAGCGTTGCAGATGTGTAAAGAGATATCCCCTGCTTCCCCGCAGATTAATTTGATCGCTTTGAAAGAGCGTCTAGGAGAGATGTTCCTGAACCAAGAGGATTATCGGATAGGGGATTGGATCGTCTCAGTTTCTGAGTCGGGTTAGCCCGAGGCCCTTGGGTTACGGTGCTTAGGGGCGTTCACTCTGGACACACCGTAAATCCAAAGTCAAACATCCGCTCGCGTTCCGCTGTTTGCGTCTAAAAAACCTTGCAGCGAAGATTAACAAAGCCACAAACACAAAAGTGTTAGTCTGTGGTTCTGGCACAATGGAAAAATTGTCCATTCGCGTAGCCGAAGACGGCGAAAGAGTGTCCATGAGAATCCCTGCCTGCCCCACCGTGGCAGTTAGCGTCGAGTCGGTAAAAGTCGCGGTTGCGGCACCTGAACCAAAGTCGAATGAAAATGCGCCGCCTGAGATCGTAACTTTATAATGATAGAACGTGTTCGCGGCTACCGTGAGGCCAGAGAGTGAAATCGTGCGTGAAAAGATGTTTGCCCCGGCACTGGTGAGGCTTGCACCTTCGCCAATATCGAAAGTCACAGAGGTTGTGCCTTGGGTGTGAACTGCCGCAAGATAACCGCCCGCCTCAGAATTGTTGAGCCGAAGGAGGAATCCCGCGCCGATTCCACCAGCTACAGAACTGGCTACGTCGGCGGAAATCGTGAAGTCGGTAAGGTCATTATTGGCATCGCTGCCGCCAGTGCCTCCCGAACCATTTACGCCACCAGTGGCAGAAGTATCGAATGCTGCCGTAGCTGTGGGAACCCCTGATACTTCCAGATAGCCGCTCGTGCTCCGCAATATCCCATTGAAAGAGGATTCCTTGAAATTGGCGTCATAATCAGCGTTTGAGCTAAACGTGATCGGCCCCACGGGAAGGGTCGTTGCAGAGCAGTTGCTGACCAAAAGAAGGCCTGCCGCAAGAAGCGAGGATTGCTTGAGCATAAGGGTCAGTAAGCGATTTGAAAGGCCATCGTATCCATCAGTACCGTCTTCCGTCCAGCAAAGTTTCTGGCGAGCGCAGGGCATTTCACGAACTTACCAGATAGGCAGGCCGGGGTCGGGTAAGGAGGCGGCATTGCTGCCGCCCCCTCCCCCTAAGAACCGGACTGGAGAGTTTCCCCTCATCCGGCTCAAGCCATGGGAAGCCCCGCCGTACGGGCGGAGCCGGTCTAATCTGACATGTTTATATGAGTAGCCGGAAGGGCTCGTGTCGGCATCTTCTCGAACCGGCTGGGTTGTCTTGGATCGCTCGCGGTCTCCGCCGCGGGAACGCTCTTATCGATTGTCCTGATGCGCGGCTGCCAGCACGTGGATTGAGAGCGCCTCGCGCATGATCTCCAGCGGCGCACGGTGGTGAAACCAATGCTCGAACGCGAGCGCGCCTTGGTGGAGAAGGAGCGGCAATCCATCCACGGCTCGAGCACCCGCCTTGACGGCCGCCTCGACCAACGGGGTGGCGGCGCCCGCACGGTAAACGGCATCAAACACGAGCAGCCCCGGGCGCAACGCGGCGGCCGGCAGCGGCGAAGAAACGTCGCCCCCAAACCCAACGGCGGACGCGTTGACCACGAGATCCACGCCGCGCGTCGCCTCGGCGAGAGCGGCCGGCTCCCATCCCACGATCGCGACCCGCTCCGGGCGCCCAAGTTGCGCGGCAAGGTCTGCGGCCCGGGACTCGGTGCGATTGGCTAGGAG
>CAXUAZ010000193.1:0-6161 GCA_964249195.1 uncultured Chthoniobacterales bacterium | reverse complement strand
TTCCCACTCCATAGCTCGTCATCCCGTTTGTTCCAATTCCAGCCGAAGCATTACACTTTGGTAAGCCTTGGCTCTTCTCCGTGGCATCGACACCACAGGACTAAATTTATGCTGAATAATCGCCCCCATCCTCTGCACGGCGGCGGCAAATTGCGTACCTCCTCATGTTTATGAGAGAGACTGAGAAAAAGGTCTGAAGCGCCTCAGGATTTGCACAAGACTTGACTTTTCCCACGCAATATCACATAATCTCACGTTAATATCTGGGAGATTGATGTGGACTGGAAGACTTTCCGATTATCAAAGCGTCTTGGGTTGAAAGCCGAACGCGCCGAAGAATTCTTCGGCATCATTGCCGAAATCGATGCGGTCAAAGGTAGCTGGAGGATTACTGGCAAGCTGTTGCCGCAAACGATTGAAAGGCTGACGCACTCGGTCATCGTCACGTCAACCGGCTCCTCCAACCGAATCGAGGGAAACCGTCTTTCTGACCAACAAGTCGAGGAACTCTATCGAAACCTGCACATTCGCAAGTTCAAGACTCGCGATGAGCAGGAAGTTGCCGGTTACCTTGAAATGCTGGAGCGGGTCTTCGCGCACTACGAAGACATTCCGATGGCCGAATCGGCTATCCTGCAACTCCATCGCGACATGCTCAGGCACAGCGAAAAGGACGCGCACCACAAAGGGCAGTACAAGTTTGGCAGCAATCGCGTGGAGGCGAAAGATGTCGGCGGCAATGTGCTTGCGGTGATCTTCAATCCAACGCCGCCGCACCTGGTGCAGAAGGAGATGCAGGAGTTGATCGATTGGTACAACTGGGCGGTGGAAACGCGCTTGAAGCATCCGCTTCTCCTGATCGCCAATTTCGTCTTTGAATACCTGGCAATCCACCCATTTCAGGATGGAAACGGCAGGACAAGCCGTCTACTGACGAATCTGATGCTTTTGCAGCATGGTTACGGTTTCACCACGCTGGTTTCGCACGAACGATTGGTGGAAGCAAAAAAGGCTGATTACTACCTTGCGCTTAACAGGACGCAACAGACGTGGAAAACTCGACGCGAAGATGTTTCAGAGTGGTTGCGCTTCTTTCTGTCGGTGCTGCGAGAACAAGCGCGAAGCGCTCTCGCATTGCTTGAAGAGGATTCGGTTGAAAGTCTTCTTTCCGGGAAGCAACTGCTGCTCTGGCGTTGGGCGCAAACCCTGCCGGAAGGTGAATTCAGCCGGAAGGTCGCCATCAATGCGCTCGGTTTTCCGGCGAGAACTGTTGAGACCATCATTCAGAAGCTCGCAAGAATGAAAAAGCTCGAACGCATCGGGGAAGGACGTGCCACTCGTTATCGGGTCGTGAACTGATAGGATTAACCGTTTCCACCTCTTCGCTCTGGCTTTATGCCTTTCGCAAGCAGCTGAGAAGCGACCAATTATAGTCGCCTAGACAAGAATAGCCTGGAGCAGTACTGCTGTTGAGCAGATACTGCCGAAACATGGCTCAGGAGACTTCACTTCAACGGGTGGCGTTTTCGCCGGGAGAGTTCGCCCAGCTTTTCGGGAAATCACAGACTTGGGGATACCGGCAAATTTACGCGGGCAAGGTCAAGGCGATCACCGAGCATGGACGAATTCTCATCCCTGCGGCGGAAGTGGATGCCATTTTGAAGAAGGCTGGCATCTACGACGGATTGAAGGCTAAGGCCACTAAGACAAAGAGCGAGATTCAAGCGCTTGCACCTCGGCTGACGAACGCTTGGCAGATTTTTTTGGCCGCTCGTCGGCAATCAGCTTTGTCCAAGACTTCGTCAAAGGCGGTGGCCGCCGCCGTGAAGAAGTGGCCTTCTTCTCCTTCGGGTCGTCAAGCCGCGATAGACCGCTTGATGGGCCGGAAGGGCTAACGCTGCTTGCATCTGGCGGCGAGAAAGAAACTTTTTGCGCCTGCTCTGCGCTGTGCACGTCGCGCAAGTGCCCATACACTTTCATTGCCAACGCGCCGCCGTCGAGGTGGCCCAGCCAGCGTGAAACGGTGGGGATATCAATCCCCGACTCGATGCATTGGGTGGCAAATAAATGCCGTAGATCGTGATGCGTGATGCGGGTCATGCCAATCTTTCCGGCGGCGCTATCCATCGCTTTTTGTGCCTCGCGCACTTTACAGACAGGAGTTTCACCGGGTTCGTCAGGCCGTTCTAAGCGCATTTGTTCTAACAAGTCGCGTGCTTCCGGGATCATCGGCACGTAACGAGAACTTCCGTTTTTCGTCACGCGCACGTGGATGCGCCCGCGCTCAAAATCCACATCGCTCCACAGGAGGCTTGCCGCCTCTGTTTTGCGGCACCCCGTGAAGGCGAGCAAGCGCACCAAATCGGCGCAATCGCGAGAACACCAAGCACCCGCTCTCTCAATCGCTTGGACAAATTCTTGAAACTGCATGCGCTCCGGCAAGCGAATCGCTTTCTGCCGCACCTCGCACCGCCCGATTGCCTCGGCTGGATTTCCGTGACGCGCTCCGGCTTTTATCGCCACGGCGAAAACATGCCTCATGCTGTCGAGGGTGTTATTGAATCTGGTCGCGGAGTAGCGGCTGGCAAATTTTTCGGACCATTTCTCGCAATCTGCTTCGCTCACTTTTCTGACATCGGTGGCGCTCAATTCCGGCCAGGACTTCAGAATCGCTCGCACCGTCTGTTCCCGATAGTGAACGCTGCTCTCGGTGATCCGCTTGCGAGTTGATCTCCTGCCTTGCAGGCCCAGCCCACTCGATTTGAGCCGCTCCAGAAAGATGGCGGCGGCCTCGCCGAACGTCATTCTGCCGCGAGCCAAGGCATCATCCGGTCCCTTCTCGTCTTTGATCTCGCCGATGTGCTCGTGCAGCCTTGCCTTGGCAACTTCAAAAAGCTCGGTTTTGAGGGGTATCCAGCGCTCTTTGCCTTTGCTGTAGAAGCGGGCATAATACAATCCATTCCGATGCCGCATCAGATTCTGAACCCTGGTTTTCGTCCACGTTTTCACGGTGCCGCCTCCTTCATCTCCGCCAACCGTGAAACAAACCGTGAAATTAGTCAAGAATACGGTATCGGAACTTGTGTAAGTACCTCAGAATGAAGTAGAAGGGCCTGTAGCTCAGCGGTTAGAGCAGGGGACTCATAATCCTTTGGTCGTTGGTTCAAATCCAACCGGGCCCAATTTTCACCCGGCGACGCTCGCGGGCCGGAAAAGCAGGGTCACGCGCGCGCCGCCTTCCGGCCGGTTCGAGATGCGAATCTCGCCGCCGTGCAACTCCACGATCTTGCGCGTGACCGATAACCCCAGACCCGTGCCTTTGCCCGTCGGCTTGGTCGTATAGAATGGCTCGAAAATATACGCCAGCTTCTCCGGCGGCACGCCCGTCCCGGTGTCGTCGATCTCGATGAAAATGGCACTATCGCTCACGCGCAATCGCTCGTTCACCCGCGAACCCGCCTCGCGTTTGGCGACTTCGCCGGCATCGAGGCGGCGCAGGCACGTCCGCACCGTCAACGTGCCGCCGTCGGGCATCGCGTGCACGGCGTTGGTGCAGAGATTGATGAACACTTGCTGGATTTTGTTGGGATCCAGGCTCGCCGGCGGAAGATTCTCGGCAAACTCCGTCTGCAATTTGACGTTCGCCGAATCCATCTCGTGCCGCACCAACGGCAGCGACTTGTGCAACAGGTCGTTGAGGTCGACCGGCTGCAGGAGCATCTTGTTGGGCGCGGAAAAATCGAGCATTCCCCGGATGATCCCATCCGCCCGCCAAGCGGCGTCGCGGATCTGGCCGATCACCTCCAGCGCGTGGCCGCTGATCTTGTGATCGGCCAATTCCGCATCCAGGAAATCAACCCCCATCAGGATCAGGGCGAGGGGATTTTTCACCTCGTGCGCGATGCCGGCGGCGAGGCGCCCGAGGCTTTCCAGCTTCTCGGCCTGGATCAGTTGCAACTGCGCCTCCTGCAGCGCCGCCTCGGCTTCCTTGCGCTCGGTGATGTCGCGGCTCACGCAGATCAGACCGATCAACTTGCCCGCTTCGTCGTGAAACGGGAGCTTGCTCGTCGAGACCCACTGCGGCACCCCGTTGGCGCCGGCGCGGAGTTCCTCCCGGTTAAAAATCGGCCGGCCCGTATCGAACACGCTTTGATCGTCCGCCGCGAATCTTGCCGCCTCCTCCGGCGGAAAAAGATCGTGCACCGTCTTGCCGATCAACTGCGTGGTGCTGGTCATGCCGAGGAACCGCAGGTGCGCGATGTTATCAAGCACATAGTGGCCGGTCGTGTCCTTGAGGAAAATGTGATCGGGCAAATTGTCGATGACGGCGCGCAGGCGGTTGTACTCGTCGCCGAGGGCCTGTTCGGCTTGTTTGCGCCGGATGTAGAGCGCCGTCTGGGCCGCCACGGCCTCGATCAAGACGCGCACCTCCCGGGAGGGGATCTCCACCTCGGAATGCAAAAACTCCAACACCCCGAGCACCTCCTCGCCGCCCGAATTCACCGGCACGGCAAAGCCCCCGTGGAGACCCGCATTATTCGCCGCGGCGCGCCGGGCAAACTCGGAGTCTTGCGTGGGATCCTCGATCGCCACGATCCCGCGGGCGCCCCAGGCGCGGCCGGGAAGCCCCACGCCGCGGGCAAACGCCCCGCTGCGGGTCAGCGCCATCAGTTTGTCCAATCCCGGCGCGTCTGGCGAAGACCACGCGCACATGCAACGCAGGAGCCCGCGGGACGCATCGCGCGTCCAAAGCACGCCATGCGCCCAGCCAAACCCTTCGCAGAGTTCCTTCAAGAGACGTTCCCCGGCGCGGGTCAGGCTGTCGCTCTCGACCAGCGTCCTGGTCGCCGCGTACTGCGCGGCCTGGCGCCGTCTCTCGCGCCGACGCCGGGCGAGATCGCGCGCCACCGGCGTCATCGCCAGGGCGACGCCGAAGGCGAAGAACGCCACCGACCCGTTCAGCGTGATGGGCAACCCTCTCGAGCCGTACCGCAGCGGCCGGCCGTACAGAAACCCGAGGGCATGCACCAACCCGGCCGTGGCCACGATCACCCCGCAGCAACCCGCCCCGGCTTCCTTCAAACGCTGATTCGACCGCTCCGTGACGAGCAGCAGCAATCCCGCGCTGCAAATGAAGAAGGTGACCGCGGCCATCAATCCCATCGCCGACGGGATCGAGCGTGTGGCGAGCTGACCCGCGATTGAGACAGAGACCGAAGTCTGCGCGCGCAGATCGGCTCCGGTGTCGTAATTGAACAGTGCATATCCCGCGATCAGGATGGTGACGCTGGCGCAAACGAGCACCGTGTTGCGCCCCCAGGCGGGTTTGCGCCAGAGCACGATGAGCGCGCTGCCGGTGAGCGCCAGGAGCAGGGCCGAGTCCGGCGTCATGGCGTCGTATCCGGGGGTCCACGCCCGCAGGGGAGGGATGCCCGCAAACCAGCCAACGAGCGCGAGCGCCCCGATCAAAGCCGCGGCGCCTGCCCCGCCCTGGATCACCCGCCGCCAGCGGCGAACCGTTAAATCGAGCGCATCCATGGAACTTCAAGATGCTGGATCACTTCGCCAGCAGGGAAATGATCGCCCGCTCCAAGGCCAGGCGCGGCTCAAGTTGTCCGGTGACGAGCTGCACGTTGGCCTCCAGGCAGCCCTCCAGCCCCCGGCGCAACGCCCCGACCTCAAAGCGGTGCGCATCCGCCGCCGCGAAGCCCAACGCATAGGTATTCACCGTCCCATCTTTCTTGCGCGGCAGGTGGGCGGTCGCCTTCTCCGGCAATTTATTCAACACCTGTCCAAAAGAGAAGGGCGACCCGCCGCGCGGCAGGTCGTGCCGCGATTGCAGATCTTTTACCAGCAACAAGCTGCGCACCGTCGGCAGCAACGCCACCAGCAGAATGCCAATCGCCGTCTCGCCCTGATAAAGCAATTGATCGATCAGGCTCAACGCGCGCGAAAGATCACGGCGCGAGATCGCATTCCCGAGCTCGAAGATCACCCCCGCTCGGGACAGCGCGACCAGTTTGCGGACCGTTTCCGCGTCCACCTCGCGCTGACCGGCTGCAAGGAAGAGGTCGATCTTTTCCAACTCGTTTTCTATTTGCCGGGTGTCGCCGCCCGTCAACAGCGTGAACAGTTGCCGGGCTTCGCCGGTCATCCGCAGA
>CAXUAZ010000192.1:0-6321 GCA_964249195.1 uncultured Chthoniobacterales bacterium | reverse complement strand
AGGCGCGCAGGACGGTCAGCCACGCGGCGGCGGACGCATGCAGGGTGATGCCGGCGGCGCTCAGGTCCCGCTCGAGCGCCGGGAGCAGGGCGACGGAGCGCCGGAGCCAATCGGTCATTCCCTGGGCTGCGGGATGGCCGCCGAAGCCGAGCGCGGCCAGCGGGTCGTCGCGCAGGCGGCCGGCCCAATACTCGGCGGTGTCACCTTCGAGTTTTCCGCGATCGATCTGGCGGCGGAGCAGGCCCGCCCACACGGGGGCGGCGAGTTAATCCAGGCCGGAGGTAAAATCGCGGTCGAGCTCCTGGACGATTTTGAGCAGGAGCGCGCGCCTGGCGGCGCGCGGGTCCTGCGGCGGGCGCAGGTAGACCAGCGTGGCGCGGCTCTCCAGCGCCTTGAAGAGCCGGCCGATGAGATGGCTCTTGCCGTAGCCCGGCTCGGCGGAGGTCACGAGCTGCGCCTTGAGGTGGACGGCGCTGCGACGCGGAAAAGGCTCGGTCTCGAGCGCGGCGAATTGTTCGATCAGCCGGGTGAGCGGCGCGTCGTTGAGGCCGGCGACGGCAAGCTCCGCTTCGCGCGGTTCATAGACGATGTTGTCGTCGAACGGGTTGGTCTTGAGATCGGTCAGCCGGGCGGTTTCCATGGCGGTCTAGAGCAGCCGGATTTGCAGATGCGGCTCTCCGCGGATGTCGATGGCGGCAGCGCGGGCGCTTTCATCGGCGAGCGACCAGTCGCCGCGGGTGGGGGCCGCGCGGCCGGCGCGGCTCTCGGCGAGCAGCCACGACTTCAAATCCGAAAGCGGCGCGCCGGCGCGCTGGGCAAGATGGTCGATGCGGATGTCGGCAAAACCGCCTTCGCGCACCAGCGCCCGGTAGTTCTCCCGTACCGCCTCCGGGGCGAATGCCGCCAGCGGCGGCTCTCCCGCCAGCAAGGGCGCGATCGAACGCGCATGGAGGTAGTACACGCTCTTGCCCGGTTGAATGATGAACAATTCCCCCCGCTCGACCAAGGCGGCAATGGCGTCATCCGCGACGGCTTTGGGCGCGCCCTTGCGCAGCTTGGCGGCGTTGAAGACGGTCGTCTTCCCCGGCGTGGCGCGGCCGAGGATGATCTCGCACGCGCGCTCCATCCGGCGGTCATTCTCCGGGAGAACGTACCGCGGGGTTTTTGCCGTGCCGACGTTCACGATCCGGCGTTCCGCGAGCCACTCCTCAATCGGCCCCAGGCCGCCGAGCGCCTTGGCGAGCCGGGTCCGGGTGAGGCCGCGTTCGCCGGCCTGGCGCAACGTTTCCGTGAGGGGAACCATGGAGGGCAATGTACCAGCGTCACGCCCTGCGGCCTACTTGAAAAAATGGTACGTTCGGGTTCATGCCAGCCGACCTTTTGCATCCGCGCATCGCGAAGTGGTTCGCCCGGAAGTTCGGCTCGTTCACGCACGCCCAGGAGGCGGCCGTGCCGGCGGTGGCGCGGGGCGAGTCCATCCTGCTGACGGCGCCCACTGGCAGCGGCAAGACGCTCGCGGGATTTTTGGCGATCATCAATCAGCTCTATCGCGAGCAAGAGGCCGGGACCGATCCCGCGGGCATCTGCGCGCTGTACGTCTCGCCGTTGCGGGCGTTGGGGTACGATATCGAGAAGAACCTCGCCGGGCCGCTGCGCGAGTTGAAGCTGACGGAGCGCATCCGCGTGGGCGTGCGCTCCGGCGACTCGAAGGCCAGCGAACGCGCGAAGCAGAAACGCCGCCCGCCCCACATCCTGATCACGACCCCGGAAAGCCTCGCCATCGTCCTGGCGCAGCCGGGGTTCGCCGACGCGCTGGCGCGGGTGCGGTATTTAATCCTCGACGAGATCCACTCCCTCTCGGACAACAACCGCGGCTCGTTCCTCTCCCTTTCCGTTGAACGCCTGGAAGCGCTCCGCCCGCCGGAGGCGCCTCCCCTTTGCCGGGTCGGCCTCTCGGCCACGGTGGCGAGCCTGGAGCGGATGGGCAATTTCCTCGTCGGCATGGGCCGCCCGTGTCTCCTCGCGCCGACCACGAGCCAGCGCGAGCCGTTGGTGGAGGTGTACTCGCCCTTGCGGCGCAACCCGTACCCGCCAGCGGGTTACGCGGGCACGCGAGCGGTGGCCGAGGTCGCCAATCTCGTGCGCAAGAAGAAGTCGGTGATGGTCTGCACGAACACCCGCGGCAACGCCGAAGCGTTCGGCATCCGGCTCAAGCTGGCCACCCCGGAATTGGCCGACCGCATCGAGGTCCACCACTCGTCGCTCGATCGCAGCGTGCGCCTCGAAGTCGAAGACCGGCTCAAGGATGGCGAACTGCGCGCGGTCGTTTGCACTACCAGCCTGGAGATGGGTATCGACATCGGCGCGGTCGATCTGGTCATCATGATCTCCGCGCCCAAGAGCGTCGCGCGCGCGGTGCAGCGGATCGGGCGCTCGGGGCATTCCATTCACAAGACGAGCCACGGGATGTTCGTCGCCTCCAACATCATCGATCTCGTGGAATGCGCCGTCACCGCGCAACTCGTGCGCGACCGCAAGCTCGATGAGACGTTCTTCTACGGCGCCTGCCTCGATGTGCTCGCCCAACACATCGTCGGCATGACCCTCCAGGGGCCCATCGCCGCGGACGACGCCTTCGCCCTCGTCAAACGCGCGTACCCATACCGCGACCTCGCCCGCGCCGATTTCGACCGCATCCTCCACTACCTGCAAGGCGGCGGGAAGAGCCTGGAGCGGCAATACACCAGAGAATTTGGCAAGATCTACGTGGACGAGGCGGACGTGATCCACGTCTCGCCGACCCTGCGCCCGGTGGATTATCTGCTCAATGTCGGCACGATCACCGAGGGCGGCGCCGTGATCATCATGCTGGGCCGGCGCAGCCTGGGGTCGGTGGAGGAGATGTTCATGAAGGCGCTCAATGTCGGCGACATTTTCGTCATCGGCGGGAAAACGGTGCGCCTGCTGGAGACGGGGGTCCACACCGCGCGGGTCGAGGCAGCGGTCGGCGCGACGCCCACGATCCCACGCTGGAACGCGGGCAAGATGCCGCTGAGCTCCGGCGTGGCGGACAGTGTCACCGCCTTGCGCACCGAGGCGGATACCCGCCTGCGGGTCGCCGGCGAGACGGATGAGCAGGCGGCGGATTGGATCGTGGAAACATGGGGCGTTTCGCTGGCCAACGCGCAGGCCATCGTGGCTTCGTTTCGCGCGCAAATGGCGGTGTCGTGCATCCCGCGCGACGGGCTGTTTTTGATCGAGTTGTTCCGCGAGGAGGAGCGCACGTGCGTTTTCTTCCACAGTCTGATCGGGCGCAAGGGCAACGACGCGCTCTCGCGGATCGTCGCGTGGAGGTGGCGGCAGGCCAACGGCGGCAACGCGCAGGTGACCATCGACGATTACGGGTTCATGCTGGCGGTCAAGAAGCGGGACGAAGTCACCATCGACGATTGCCGCGCGATGTTCGACCGGGCGGAGGCGGAGGGGGACTTGCAGGACGCGCTCCTGGAATCGCCGCTCGTGCGCTGGCAGTTTCGCAACGTCGCGCAGACCGGGCTGATGGTGCCGCGCAACAGCATCCGCGGTTCGCGCCGGCCGCGGCAACTCCAGTGGAGTTCGGAGATTTTATACACCGTCTTGCGCGAGCACGAGCCGGATCACCCGCTCTTGGGTGAGGCCATGCAACAGGCGACGCACACGTTTCTCGACGCGCCGCGCGCGTACGAATTCCTGGAACGTTGCGGGAAGCTAGAGTGGCGAATGCTGGAGTTGAAGAAGGTCAGCCCCTTTGCCTTCGGCGTGTACGCCAGCGGGATCAAGGAGATCATGACCTTCGAGAGCCCGGACGAAGCGGTCGAGCGCATCTCGCACGACCTTTACCGCGAGGTAGAGCAGTTGGAGGCGGAACGTCAAAAATAAGGGATGGACGCGACGCGCTCGAAGTGTTTGGTGCTCGGATTCAGCGCCCAAAGCTGCCCGGTGCGGGTGTCGAGCAGCCCGCTCGTGCTCCAGGGCACGTAGCGGCCGTTGGACGTTTCCGAGCTGTGACCCGTGAGCAGGGCGCCGAGGAGAAATGCGATCACGCCGACGGCGATCAGCTTGGTGCGTTCACTCAAGCGTCCGAGCATCTGGGTGAGCATGCCGTGGTTCATGAGAGGGAGCTTAAGCGAGGCGGCGCCGACTTGGCAAATGGACGGGCGCGGTTATCTTCCCCGTCATGTCGGAACCTGCGCGTCAGAAGATCATTCCCGTCAGCATTCTCACCGGTTTCCTGGGGGCGGGGAAAACCACGCTCCTCAACTATATTCTCAAGGAGCAGAGCAAGTATCAATTTGCGGTGATCGTCAACGAGATCGGCAAGATCGGGATCGACGGCCAGCTCGTGGAGAATGGGCGCGACGAGGTCGTCGAGATGAGCAACGGCTGCGTGTGCTGCACGGTGCGCAAGGATCTCGTCATGAGCATCCAGAAGTTACTCAAACGCGGCGGGTTCGATTACATCCTGATCGAGACCACCGGTATCGCCGATCCGGGGCCGGTCGCGCAGACGTTCGTGAACATCCCGGCGCTGGCGCGGCTGGTGCAGCTCGACGCGATCATCACGGTGGTCGACGCCGAGCAGATCCTGCGGCAGATGGAGGAGACCGAGGTCGCGACCGACCAGATCGCGATGGCGGATTTCGTATTGCTCAACAAGACGGACCTCGTGGATGAAAAGCAACTCGGGCGGGTGAGCGAGAAGATCCGGCAGCTGAACCCGCACACGCGTATCCTGCGCACAAAGCAGAGCACGGCGCCGCTCGCGGAGTTGCTGGATATCCACGCGTTCGACGTGGATCGGAAGCTGGAAGTCGACGCCGATTTCCTCAACGAGATGAAGGAAGGCCGGCATCATCACGACATCAGCAGCCATTCGTTCGCGTTCGAGCAGCCGTTCGACGTGGATCGGTTTGAAAAATTCGTGCAGCGGTTGAGCGATCAGGAGAAAGTGTATCGCTCGAAGGGGTTTGTGTCGTTGGCGGGGCAGGGGAAGCGGGCGATTTTCCACGGGGTGAACAACCGGTTCAACATCTTCTGGGATCGCCCATGGGCCGAGGGGGAAACGCGCGGGAGCCAGCTCGTGTTCATCGGCAAGAAGCTGGATGCGCCGGCCATCGAGCGCGGTCTGCGGGCGTGTCTGGCGTAGGCGCCATTGCGCGGCGGCAATTGTAGGGCGGGCGCCCCGCCTGCCGTTGGCCAACCGTTTAGCAACCGGGGCGGTCGCCCTACAAATTTTGCGCGGGCTCCTCGTCGATTCCAATGCGATATGGCCAATCCTGCCATCGCTCTGCCAATCCAGCGCGAACAGGGTTTTCTCGCATGTACGCCCATTTTTGGGATGCTGATTCCTCCTTGCGCAAAAGCCGGTCAAAGCTGCCGGGTTGCCAATGCCAGTCATGTTTCGCCTGTTGACGTATCCATCGCTTCATTGCCCCGGAGAAGTTTCCAACGCTTGTATCGCGGTCGTGAGGCGACGCCAGCATGTGCATGTGGTCTGGCATCATCACTCCTGCGATCATCGTCCAGGAAGTTAATTTGCTGATCGCCATCTGCCATGCGGCGAACGCAGGTGCGTTTGCAAGAACCCGCTTTCGGCCAGCGACGTTGAACGTTACAAAATAGATCACCTCTTGTTCCCAACGCAGCCAGATGGGGATTCGCGGCGGGTGAGCCATCGTAGGGCATCATTAAACAAGCGGCGCGGCAGGTCAACATTGTAGGGCGGGCGCTCCGCCTGCTGCAGATCAACCGTCCGGCAACCGAAGCGGTCGCCCTACAATTTACTGCTTCCGAAAAATCGCTTTGAGCGGGTGCTCGTCGATCACGTTGGGCTCAATGCCGCCCCACTTCTTATCGTCGTAGAGCTGAATGCCCACGTAGTAATACATCGGGCAGATCACCGTCTGCTCGCTGATGATCATCCGCTCAGCCTGGCGAAATAGATCGAAACGTCGCGCGCGATCCGGCTCTCTCGCGGCCTGGGCGATCAAGGCATCATAGGCGGGGCTGCCCCAGCCGGTGCGGTTGTTGCCGCCGCCGGTCAGCCACATGTCTAGGAACGTATTGGGATCATTATAATCGCCGATCCAGCTCGAGCGCGCGAAGTCATAATCCAGCGTGCTCAACGTCTTGAGATACACTTTGTTTTCCTGCGGCCGGAGCGAGATGCGAATCCCGAGATCGCGCGCGATCATCGCTTGCAGCTCGACGCCGATAAAGCGGTTCACGTCGTAATCATTATAGAGGAACCCCACCGGCGGAAACCCGGCCCCGCCCGGGAAG
>CAXUAZ010000191.1:0-6382 GCA_964249195.1 uncultured Chthoniobacterales bacterium | reverse complement strand
CATCCGGAGAGCGACTACCTGTGGCTGGCGGGAGAGATGGGGTGGGGGGCGCTGGCGTTGGCGGCAGCCGGGCTCGTCCTCGTCGCGCGGCGGCTGTGGCCAGTCGCGGCGGAGCCGGAGCGGGCGTTGCGAAGCGCGGCCGCGCTGGCGGTGGCGGCGTTTGCGTTGCACGGGCTGCTCGATGTGTCGGCGCATCGCTTCGGGACGGTCTTTTCGGCGATCTTCCTCATGGGGATCGGGTTGCGCCCCGGGCGGCGGACGGTGGCGCTGCCGGCGGGCGTGTTCCGCCTGGGTGGGGCGGGGCTGGCGGCGCTAGGGCTTTGCTGGGTTGTCGCGGCGACCCCATGGGGGCCGGTGTGGCCGGGGCTCGAAGGCGTTGAACGGCTCAAACGCGAGACGAGCGAGGCGTTGAAACGCCGCGACTTCGGCGCCGCCACGAAGCGGGCCGACCAGGCCCTGGCATGGGCGCCGCTGGATTGGACCCTGTACTTTTCCCGCGCCACGGCTGATCTCGGCCTCGGGCGGGACATCGAAGCGGTGCAGGCGGATTTCCGCCGCGCGCGTTACCTCGAGCCGTTTCTCGGCGAGGCGCCAATGACAGAGGCAAAGCTGTGGGCCATCGCGAGCCAGCCGGGGCTGGCGGTCAACGCCCTCGCCGAGGCCTGCCGCCGCGAGCCGGAAAACACCGAGGGGTACGTGGGGCAGTTATTCGCCGCGGCGCGCGGCGGCGACCTCGCCTTTCACGACGAGGTGGCGGCCCTCGCGCGCACCAACCCGGCGATCGAGCTCCCGTTTTACGAACAGATCGAGCCGCCGGAAAGCGTCCGTCGCATCGACGAAGCGTTGCGAGCCGACCCGAGGTTGGAGCGGTTTGTCAACGACGCGCAGCGCGGGCGTTTTTTCCGCATTTGGGCCCAGCGCGGCGACGTCCGCAAGCTGGCCGACGCGATGAATGCCCGGCCGGTATGGCAAAAGCTCGGATGGCGCTGGTGGGCGGATGCCCGCGCGCGGGTCGGGGAATATCGGGAGGCGTCGGAGATCGTCGCCCGATTTGCCGATGCTCCGAAGCTGCCGCCGGCGCCCGCGACGCCGCGCTCGAACGACGAGTTGCTCAGCGCGGCCGCCTCGTCGCCGGACGACCCCGCGCTGGCGCTCCAAATGTATTTCGCGCGCGCGTCGATGCCGGAGGCGGCGCGGGCGGCGGTGGCGCGGATCGCCGGGAAGCCGGGTTGCCCGCGGTATTTTTACTGGCTGCACGCCCAGCTTCTGATGAACTCCGGCGATTGGGAAGACGCGTGGCGCGCGTGGGAAAGTTACTTATCCGGATCAGCTCGATGGAGTCGGGGTTGCGAGGTGGATCGTGCTCTCCGAGCGCGATGCGTGACGATTGCAGCGGCACGCTGCCACTTCGTCTCTTCGAGAGCGGCTGCGCCGCTATTGATTTGCCATCGCGCTCGGAGAGCACGATCCACCGAAGCGTCCAGTGCAATGTTAAATGCGCTGGGGTCGCATTCGGGGTAATGTCCGCCTCGCCTGATGGAACCCCCGCCGAAGCTGCCGCCCGACACGCTCGTCGCGGACATCCCGGGCCTTGGCACGGCCCGCGCGAAGGCGTTCGAACGCCTCCAGGTTGCCACCGTCGGCGATCTGCTCACGCACTACCCCCGGCGTTACGAGGACCGGCGGCAATTCGAGCATTTCCCCACCGCGCCGGGAGATCGACCCGTGTGCGTCTGCGGGATCATCGTTTCGGTGTCGGCCAAGCGTTTCCGCGCGTTGCGAATCTTCGAGGCGACCATCCAGGAACCGGAAGCGCACGCGCTGAGTTCGCGGCTGACTCTGCGCTGGTTCAACACGTTCTACGTGCAGAAGATGCTCGCGGCCGGTCAGCGGATCGTCGTCTACGGGCGGCCCAAGGCCAAGGGAGCAGGGATCGTGTTCGATCATCCAGAGTTTGAGATCATCGAGGACGATGAAGAAAAATTGATCCACCTGCGGCGCATCACGCCGGTGTACCCGAGCACGGAGGGCCTCAGCCAGCGCACCCTGCGCGGGCTGATGCACCGCGTGTTGGCGATGGCGGATCTCGCGCCGCTCGCCGCGCGGTTGCCCAAGGCGCTGGACCCGTTGACGCGCGAGGAAGCTCTGCGCGGCATCCATTTCCCGGACGACGACGCCCAAAAGGAGGCGGCTCGCCGGCATCTCGCGATGAGCGAATTCTTCGCGCTCCAGATGGTGCTCGGCGCGCGCCGAGCAAAGGCCGTCGCGCAGGCTGGGGCGCCCCATTGCGGGTCGGGAGAATTGTTGGCGCGGTTTCACCGTTCGCTGCCGTTCCCGCTGACGGGCGCGCAGGCGCGCGCGATCAAGGAGATCCGCGCGGACCTCGCGGCCCCGCGGCCCATGAACCGCCTCCTCCAGGGCGACGTGGGCTCCGGCAAGACGCTGGTCGCGCTATCCGCGATGTTGCTCGCGGTGGAAGCGGGATTCCAGGCGGCGCTGATGGCGCCCACGCAGATCCTGGCGGAGCAGCATTACCTGGTTTTCTCGAACTGGTTGGCGCCCCTCGGGCTGCACGTCGCTTTGCGCACCGGCGCCCGCCAGGAGGAGCCGCTCTTCGGGCTTTCCGCGGATATCGTCGTCGGCACGCATGCGCTCCTGTACGGCGCCAGCGCCACCCCGCGGTTGGGTCTGGCGGTGATCGACGAGCAACATAAATTCGGCGTCCTTCAACGCGCCAAACTCACCGCCGCCGGCGCCCTCCCGCCGGATGTGCTGGTGATGACCGCGACCCCCATCCCGCGCACCCTGGCGACCACCGTCTACGGCGATCTCGACGTTTCCACGCTCGACGAATCCCCGGCCAATCGCGGCAAGGTGATCACCGGCATCCGCCCGGCGGCCAAGCTCGAGGAAGCGGCGGCGTTTATCCGCGATCATCTCGCCGCCGGCCGGCAAGCGTACCTCGTTTATCCGCTCGTCGAAGAAAGCGAGAAGCTCAACGCCAAGGCGGCGGGCGGCCGTTTCGAACATTGGGAAAAGAAGCTGCATCCCCACCGTTGCGCGCTGCTGCACGGCCGCATGGGCGCCGAGGAGAAAGAGCGCGTGATGCGCGGTTTTCGCGACGGCGAAATCCAGGCGCTGGTCACCACCACCGTGATCGAGGTGGGCATCGACGTGAAAAACGCCAACGTCATGCTCATTGAAAACGCCGACCGCTTCGGCCTCGCGCAACTCCATCAGCTCCGCGGCCGCATCGGGCGCGGCGCGCACACGAGCTATTGCGTGCTCATGGTCGACGACAAGGTCAACTCCGACGCGTACGACAAACTCCGCGTGCTCGAGCAAAGCGGCGATGGCTTCGTGATCGCCGAGGCCGATCTGCGCTTGCGCGGCCCGGGCGACATCCTCGGCACCGCGCAAAGCGGGCTGCCGCCGCTGCGGATCGGCGACCTCGTGGGCGACGCCGAGTGGATGCGGCTTGCCCGCGCGGCGGCAAAGGCTATTTTCGCCGACGATCCCACCCTGCGGAAACCGGAGAACCGTCCGTACCGTACTCTCATCGTCGAACCCGCCAAACTGCTCCCGCCCGCTATCGGATGAAACGTTTCTTTAGCTTCCTTCTCTTCGTCCTGGTGCTGTCGGCCGCCGTGGGGGCGTTGCAAATCTGGAAGGCCGGCCACGGCGGCGCGCCCCTTCCCGGGCGGCTCGGCCGGTTCTTCGGGACGCCGGACGAGACGACGCACCGGCCGGAAAAATACACCGTGGCCGCCGGTCCGCGCATCGACCTCAAGGATGTGGACGTGCTCGCCGCGATGAGCGCTCAACGCGTGTTGCTCGCGCGCCAGGTCATTCCTTCGGTGGTCAGCATCACGACCACGAAGTTGATGAATGATCCGATGTTTCGCTTCTTCCATCAGGGAACTCGGGCGGCGGGGCGGACGCAGAAGGCGCTGGGATCGGGCGTGATCGTCAGCCGGGAAGGGCACATCATCACGAACAACCATGTGATCGAGGGCATGGATGAGATCGCGGTCGAGCTGAGCGACGGCCGCGTCAAGAAGGCGCAGCTCATCGGGGCCGACCCGACAACGGATCTGGCGGTGTTGAAGATCGACGCGAGCGACGTGCAACCGTTGCCCTTCGGCGACTCGGAAGGCGTGGAGGTCGGCGAGTCGGTGATGGCGGTGGGCAATCCGTATGGGTTGGAGGAGAGCGTGAGCCAGGGGATCATCAGCGCCAAGGGGAGATCGAACGAGACGTTACGCGACCTGTTCCAGACGGATGCGGCGATCAATCCCGGCAATTCCGGCGGGCCGCTGGTGAACATTCGCGGGGAGTTGATCGGGATCAACGAAGCGATTTTTTCGGAGACCGGCCTGGGTCAGGGCGTGGGGTTTGCAATTTCTTCGGCCACGGTGCGGCGCACGTTGGACGAGATCCTGAAAACGGGTCGGGCGGTGCATGGTTACCTGGGAGTCAATCTGCAAGCATTGGCGCCGGAGGCCGCGCAGGAGTTCGGCCTGCCGGATAATCAGGGGGCGCTGGTGACGGCCGTGATGCCCGATTCACCGGCGGCCCGCGCGCAACTGCGGCGGGGGGATTTCATTCGCAAGTTTAACGGCCGAGCCATCAGCGACGTGCAAGACCTGCGGCGCAGCGTGGTGTCGGTGCCCGTGGATTCCACGGTGTCGCTGGAGTTGCTGCGAAGCGGCCACGCGCTGACCGTCGAGGCAAAGATCAGCGAACGCCCGCCCGAAGCGCAACTCTCCCAGCCGCTGACCGAAGACGGGCGTTGATCATTGCGCTCGTTCCAAACCAGTCATGTTGAGCGGAGTGAGGAACGAACGAAGTCGAAACACCCTACTGATTTTGGCTTGGGGGCGGTGGACTCCGATCGGAGCTGCCCGTGCTGGAAAGTCAGTGGGGTCCTTCGGCGACGCTCGCAAGCTCGCTGCTCAGGATGACTGGGTTTGGAGGCGAACCAGGCCTCAATTTCCCCTGGTGTACGGCGCCCAGAACGAGCTGTCGGCAATATCCGTCAGCGTGTCCCAACTGACGCTCGGCACCGCCGGGAGCGTCCCCACGGCCTGGTTGCCGAAAGGCTGGCCGAAAATGTCCGTGCCCGTGGTGTACAGCCGGGTGCCGGGCTTCATGTAGAGTTTCCAGGCGCCGATCGGCACCGGCGCCGTTTCTTTTTTGCTGAACTCCAACGCGTATTGATCGATCGCCGCGTCGATGATCCGCAGTTCGCTCAAAATCGATACGGCCTGGGAGCGCTTGCGCGCGCGCAACAACGCCGGCAACGCCATCGCGGCCAATAACGCGATGATCGCGATGACGATCATGATTTCCACCAGGGTAAAACCGCCGGCGCGACGCCGCCGGCACGGAGATGAGAATTGGGTTGCAGGCATGGCAGCGCTGGGGTGCGCCTCCCCTTACAGCAGATAAGATACCCGTCCTCCGCAAATTGGCGCACTTTAAGGGTGAGCGGATGGCGAAAGGAGGCGATTGGCGATGGCCGTCTGCTCTTGGGATGCCCCCTTTTGGCCCGCTTCGGACAGGACCTGGGCGTATAGCGCGCGCTGCCGGGGGCTGGCCGGTTGCCGTCTCACCGCGCGCGCCTCGGTTTCACATGCTTCGGCAAACCGCCCTTGCTTCGCGCTTACCTCGGACGCGGCGGCGAGCGCCTCGGCGTCCCAGACATCGAGCCGGGCGGTGTCGAGCCAGACGGCTTTTGCCTCGTCGTCACGGCCCATCGCACGGTAGACGCAGCCCAGCGCATAGTGCGCCGGAGCGTGCCACCAGTGGGCATCGGTAAAATTTTTGACGAGCGTGAGCGCCTCCGGCAACGCGCCGGCGCGTTGGGCATCGGAAAGGCGGAACTGGATGAGCTCCCACGCGTCGGGGTAACGCCGCGCGGCGTCACCGAGCAGGAGGCGGCGGCGGTTGGCCCAGGCGGGGGAGTCCTCCAGCTTGTCGAGGCTGGCGATGGTCGCGGTGATTTGGTGCGGATCGTTGCTGTTGATGAGTTCGCCGGACGCTTTTTCCAGGATGGCGCGGGCCTCCGTGTATTCGCCCTGGCGGGCCAGCGCGTTGGCGAGATTGATGCGTGCGGTGACCGCCTTGGGGTACTCCTTCGTGATGCGGCGCAGGAGGGGAATGGCGGCGGCGTCGTTTTGCAGATGACTCAGCGAATTGGCCAACCCGAGCCGCGCGCGGGGCACGTCCCCGCCGTCGACCACCGTCTGGTGAAAGAACGTCAGTTCGTCCATCCAATCGAAGCTGCGCCGATAGGTGCGCGCGGCCAGCGCCACCGCAAAAAGCACGGCGGCAAGCCCCGCGGCGCGCGCCGTCAGCCGGGCGCCGCGCCACGAGAGAT
>CAXUAZ010000190.1:0-6394 GCA_964249195.1 uncultured Chthoniobacterales bacterium | reverse complement strand
GGGTCGAGGCCGATTACGTCGTCGTCGAGATCGCGCGGCACGTGCTGGGCGCCGACTGGATGCCGGACTACGTGCGGCGCGCGAACGCCGGCGGCATCGAGCGCGTGCTGGTCTAGGAACCGCGGACGCTTTACCCTAGCACCGCAAGAAGTGTCGCGGCGCCGCGACCAACGCGCGTCGAAAGGGGTTGGACGGCGGCGCCGCGCGGCCGCGGCTCGCCCGGCCCGGCGAGCCGCCGCGCCGGGGATGGCCGGTGAGTTGAGAGTGCGGCTCTCGGCGGCGGCGGACATCGCGGTCGGCGACTGGTTCACGCTCGACGTGGGAGACGGCGCCGGCGCGGCCTTTTGCGTCGGGAGGCGAGTTCCCGAGGGCGCGGCGCCGTTGGCGGTATTGCAAATCACGGGCGGCCGACGGGCGGAAGATGCGCGGGAATTATTCGACCGGGGAGACGTCATCAGCCACGATCCCGCCTTGCCGTAGAAAAAGAGATTTGACTTCCGGCTTAATTACGGCGCTTGTGGGTTATTAACTCTTCGTGCCCGATGAAAGAAGCCTGCCGCGTCGTCCTGGTCGATGATCATCTCATTTTACGTGATCTGCTCAAATCGGAATTGCGGCGCTGCTTCGATGGGCAGTTTGCGGTGGTGGGCGAGGCGGCGACGGGAGCCGAGGCGATCCAGGTTTGCCGCGAGGCAGCGCCTGATTTGCTGGTGCAGGATTTACTGCTGCCCGGGGAGATCAGCGGATTGGAAACGCTTGGGCGCGTCGCCGAGGCCGACCCGCGCCTGAAGATTCTGATCTTCTCCGGTTGCGTGCAAAGGCCGCTCATTGCGCAAGCGCTGATGGAGCGGGTGTCGGGTTTTGTGCGCAAGGCGCAGGCTTTGCAGGCGCTCTTCGATGCGATGGCGGCGGTGCGGGAAGGGCGGACGTATTTCGAACCCGACGTTGCGCAGCTCGCCCTGCAAGAGCGCGGGCGCAGCCTGACCGCGCGCGAGCGGGAGGTGGCACGACTGGTGGCATCTGGCCGAAGCACCAAGGAAGCCGCGGCGGCGCTCGGGCTGAGCGTCAAAACGATCGACAAACATCGCAGCAGCATGATGCAAAAACTCGACGTGCACGACGCCGTCGCGGTGACGCATTACGCGCTGGCGGCTGGTCTGGTGGCGGTGACTTGAACGTCCGGTTAATTCCCCGTAAGCGCTGCTTACTCGAACAGTGGTTTGAAGTCTGGCGAAGACATCGGCTGATAGCCCGCCGGAGCGCGGCCAACATAGTCGACAAGAATGCGCTGGTTGAGAGGCGCATCGGAATTGATTCGCCCGATCTGGGCAGTTAACTCCGGCGCGTGCGGAACGCACCCGATCAGGTCTTGGACAAGATAACGAGGCGCCCAGCCGATCATCTGGTAGTCTTCGGTGAGAAGCGGGACGGCGAGGCGCGTGGCAGGGTTGTTCAACTCGACAAAAACGCGCAAGGCTTCTCCGAGTTCGAGACGCGACGCCCGCTCGATGGCAGATTCTCCGAGATGGCGCAGGCCATGCAAAAAGAAGCGAATGCGGAAATGACCATCGGGTTCGATGACCGCTTTGGGGAATACCTCCAGGTCATCGGTGACCCGCTCTCCACCAGAAACGGACAGGATCGAAACCGGGTCGGCGTGTCCCAGATCGAGATCAAGCCATTCGATGTATTCTCGAAAGTCTTGGCGCTTCGGAGAAATCACGCGGTTCTGAAAAAGCGGAAAGAGATCTTGGGATTGGTAATCCTGCTGGAAGTCAGGGAACGCCAGGAGAGGACCAAACCCGAGTTCCTGGTGGGCGTTGAGTGCGCCCTGGGTGTAGCGGAATCGGTAGTGCGGCGCTTGGGGCTCGGCGTCCAGGCGACCGACGGGGAACCAAGCGCGGCTGCGTTTTGAGCCTTCGGGGGCTTGCCAGGCGAGGAAGAGGCTTTTCATAAAAGGTCGATCAGCAATTTTCGGTTCAACGCCAGAAACGCGAGAGCGAAGCTCCGCGCCGCGGGACTGATCCGGTCGCTGGGGATCCGTTCAAGAAGATCATGAAGTTGCTCTGGCGGCAACTCCGCAACGCGCTTCTGCCACGGTCGAAAAAACTGCGGATGCCGTTCCGCCAACATCTGCGCCACCGCCATGGGGCTGAGGCCGTGTCTCGAGGCCGCGTCCCGAAAGATGCCGCCGCGAGCTTTGCGGATGTTGTCGAAAGTGTGGTCTGATTGTCCCCACTGCTTCTCCTTGTCGTAACCGGCGACGACTCCGCCCATCAACTCGTTGCCGTGAACCAGCACGAACTGCTTGGACGGCAGAAACGACTTTACCGCGCAGCCGCGCTTTCCGTTCCAAATAGCCAATTCCGCCTGGTGGGTGGGAAGTCCCATTAATTTTGCGATCTCAGAAGCGACCTTTTCCGACCAATCCTCTCCGGCAGTTTCACGCGCTTCTTTAAAGAGCCAATCTTCCTCCTCGCGCTTGAACCAGAACTTAGGCTTGCTCCCAATCTGCTCGGCATCGCTCCGCATTTCGGAGGTCACGGTGAGAACATGGAATCGCTCCATTGCTAAACGGGAAGAGGAAGGCGAAGCGCGGGCATCTTGTCTTGCCCTGACCGCAACGGCAAGAGCGCTCCTGCTTCTCCGCTCAGCTTTTGGGCTGCGCGCGGTACGGCATTGGCTTTAGATCTTTCGTCTCCGTGCCTGCTTCCGCTCCGCCAACCGCCTCCGCCGTCGCTCGCCGCTCTCCTCTCCTCGGGGCGGCGGGGGCGGACTTGCTTGCGATCCTCGCGCTGCTTGGCGCGTGTTTCGCGGTTTATGGGCAGACGCTTGGCTTCGCGTTCATCAATTTTGATGATCCCGGGTACGTCTACCAGAACCCGACCGTGCTCAGCGGCCTCTCCTGGGCGAACTTTGGCTGGGCCTGGACCACGTTCACCGAGGCCAACTGGCACCCGTTGACCTGGCTCTCGTTGATGGCCGATGCTCAGGTCTACGGCGCCAATGCGGGCGGTTATCACCTCACCAACCTGCTCTTTCACAGCGCGAGTTGCGCGCTTCTCTTCGTGTGGTTGCGACGCGCGACCGGCCGCTTTTGGCCGAGCTTGATCGTCGCGTTCTTCTTTGCTGTGCATCCGCTCCATATCGAGTCGGTCGCCTGGGTCAGCGAGCGCAAAGATGTCTTGAGCCTGTTCTTTTGCGTGCTGACGCTGCTGGCTTACACGCAATACGCAGCCGTGGGCGGGCGGCGTTGGTACGTTCTTGCCGTTGTTCTTTTCGCCATGGGATTGACCGCCAAGCCGATGCTGGTGACGATCCCGGCGCTGCTCCTTTTGCTCGATTTCTGGCCGCTGGATCGGCGCGGGCTGCTTTGGGAAAAGGCGCCTTTTCTGGCCCTCGCGGTCGCGTCGGCGGCGGTCACCCTCCATGCGCAAAACGTCGGCCACGCGGTGGTGCCGTATGCCGCGCTGTCCGCGGTGGAACGCGCGGGGAGCGCCGCGACCGCCGGGGGCGCCTATGTGACCTCGACGTTTTGGCCCGTCGGTCTGGGAGTGTATTATCCGTACTGGCCGTTTACCTTCGCCGGCAAATACCCGACCTGGCCGCAACGCCCCTTGTGGCAGCCGATCGGCAGCCTGGCGTTGCTGGCGGCCCTCACCATCGCCGCCTGGCGCGGGCGCAGGCCGGCGCCGTACGCGGCGGTGGGGTGGGGCTGGTTTGTCATTTCGCTCGCTCCGGTGATCGGCATCCTCAAAGTCGGCGGCGCGGCGATGGCGGATCGATACACGTACCTGCCGCACATCGGCCTGTTCATCGCCATCGTCTGGGGCGGGGAGGCGATCTGGAGCCGCTGGCCCCTGACCCGCCCCTGGCTCGGCGGAGCGACCGCGGCGGCGGCGGCGGCGTGCCTTGCGCTGGCCGTGCGCCAGACGGCCTATTGGAAGGATGGCGTCCGCCTGTTTACGCACACCTTGCAGGTCACCCGTCCCGCGACCTATCTGTGCACTCTCCTGGGCGATACCTGCATGGGTTCGGGTCGCTTTGCCGAGGCCGAGAACGCCTACCACGCCGGCTTGCAGGCCCGGCCGGGCGACCCGGACATCCTTTCCAAGCTGGGATACGCGGAGTTGATGCAGGGCCATTGGGCCGCCGCCATTCCGCCCCTGATCGCCTCCACTCAGCGGCGGCCCAACGATCCCGGCACGCTATGCGACCTGGGGCGCGCTTTTAGCCTCGTCGGCCGCCTGAAGGAATCGATGGCGGCCTTCCGCTTCTGCCTTCGGACGCATCCGGAATGGGTGGGGGCTCATCTTGGGTTAGCCGATGCGTTGCGGCGATCCGACCGGCATGCGGAGGCAATCGCCGAAGAGGAGGAAGCGCTGAAGTTGCAACCCGATTGCGTGCAGGCGCTCAACGATCTCGCGTGGATGCTCGCTCTCGACGGCCCCGCGGGGATTACGCCGGACGTGACTCGCGCTTTGGCTCTTGCGCGCCGCTCGGTGGCTTTGACTAACGGCGCCGATCTGGTCAGCATCGATACGCTGGCCGTGGCGCTCGCGGCCAACGGCCAATGGGAGCAGGCAACCGGCGCCGCAAAGGCCGCAGTGGAGACGGCTCAACTGCAAGGGGCGCCCGAGTCCGTGATCGGGCTGCGGCGCGAGCGGATGGAATTATATCGCGAGCGGAAATTGCCGGAGCGCTGAAGCACATTATTGTAGCGGCGGTCTATGACCGTCGGTTAATCGCTGGAAGGATAGATGTTCTCTTCGCAAACCGATCGACCGACGGTCATAGACCGCCGCTACAACTGGCGCCGATTTTACCGCTCCAGACGCAAAATCTGGCAGGGTCGATGGTGCGGATCGAGGGCGACGAAGTTGCGGCGCCCATGCCATTCGTAGCGTTCGCCGCTCAGGAGATCGTGCACGGTGTAGGCGTCGCCGCGCTCCAGGAATCCGAACTCCTCGAACGGCGCTTCCACGAAGCCGTGTTGCGCGCGCTGCGGATCGATGGAAATCACGATGATCAGAATGTTGTCCCCGCCCGGCGTCGACTTCAGGTAACACAGAATCTGCTCGTTGTCCGAGGGCAGGAAACGCAGGTTGTCGTACAACTGCAGCGCGCGGTTATCCCGCCGGATGCGGTTGAGCCGGGCGATGAAATCCTTGATGTTGCCCGGCGCATTCCAGTCGCGTCCCTTGAACTGATACTTCTCGCTGTCGAGATATTCTTCGCGGTCCGGCAGGCCCGCGCCCTCGCACAACTCGAAGCCGCTGTAAATGCCGTAGACACTGGAGAGGGTCGCCGCGAGCGCCGCGCGGATCAGGAAGCCGGGACGCCCGTTGAACTGGAGGAAAAACGGGAGAATGTCCGGTGTGTTCGGAAACAAATTCGCGCGGAAATACTCCTTCATCTCCGTCTGCGTGAGTTCGGTGAAGTACTCGATGATCTCCGCCTTCGTGTTGCGCCAGGTGAAGTACGAATAACTCTGCGTGAAGCCCGCCTTCGCGAGCGCCTTCATCATCTTGGGCTTGGTGAACGCTTCGGAGAGGAAGATCGTGTCGGGATACTCCGCCTGCACCCGGCCGATGAGCCAACCCCAAAATGACACGGGCTTCGTGTGCGGGTTATCGACGCGGAAAATGCGCACCCCCTTCGCCGCCCAGAACAGGATGATGCTCTTCATCTCCTGCCAAAGCTCGCGCCAGTTCTCGTTATGGAAGTTCAGCGGGTAGATGTCCTCGTAACGCTTGGGCGGATTCTCCGCGTACTTGATCGTGCCGTCAGGCCGCGCGAAGAACCATTCCGGGTGCTCCTTCACGTACGGATGATCCGGCGAACAGTTGATCGCAAAATCCAGCGCCACCTCGAGCCCGCGCGCGCGGATCTTTTTCACGAGCCAATCGAAATCCTTGAGCGTGCCCAGCGCAGGCTCGACCGCCTTGTGCCCCCCGGCTGGGCTGCCGATGGCGTACGGGCTGCCCGGTTCGCCGGGCTCGCTCGTCGTCGAGTTATTGCGGCCCTTGCGCTTGGAAAAGCCGATGGGATGGATCGGCGGGAAATAGATGACGTCGAACCCCATCGCCGCCGCATCCTCCACGCGCGCCATGCCATCGCGAAACGTTGACCCGCTGTCGGGTTTGCCCTCAGCGCACCGCGGGAAGAACTCGTACCAGGCGGAAAACCGCGCCTCCCTGCGATCGACGTACACGGGCAGCGCCGGCTTGTGCTCGGCGACGGCGGCGCGTTCGCCGTAGAGCGCCATCAGGACGGTCAGCTCGGTCGACTGCGCGATGTGATCCACCGCATCGGGCGCCCCGGCGCGGACGGCGGCGGCAAGCTCGCGCAGGCGGGCGGCGTCCACGGGCGCCTTCTTGGCGCGCAGGGCGGC
>CAXUAZ010000189.1:0-6528 GCA_964249195.1 uncultured Chthoniobacterales bacterium | reverse complement strand
GCGATCTGTTCGCGGGCGGCCTCCACGGGGGTTTGGGCCGGGGCGAGCGTCGCGGTGAAGGACAAACCGCCCAGGAGGACGGGACGCAGCCAGGAGAACGCACGCATGACCCAATGCTGGCAGCCGAGCCCTGATTGGGCAAGGCTAATTTTCAGTTGTGTATCTTTTCTGGCTGCGAGCCTTCGCGCGTCACGACCCAAAGACACGGCCGTGATAGATAAGCATTGACATGCGACTCGTCCTGTGATAGAGTTTAAAACAGTACCTGGAGCCAACGGTTCAGGTACTGTTCTTTGACATACGATGGAGCGTAGACCGCCGCTACAATAAGGGGCCACCCGATGCCATGATGCGCATCATGCGGGTGGTTTTTTCGGGAGGGCGCGGTGGTATTGGACCGCGTGACGCAGAAAGCTTACAAGGCGTTACGATACGTTACCGCGCCCCTAAAAATTGCAAAATACGGACGCCGGGAGCGCCTAGTCGCCGATCTCCAGACAGTAGTCTTCGATCACCGGATTCGACAGCAAATCCCCACAGACTTCGTGAAGCTTGGCTTCAACCGCGGCACGGTCGCCGGCGGGCAGATCAATCTCGATCATCTTGCCCACGCGGACCGAATCCGCCGCGAGCCCCAGATGGTTCATCGCGTCGCGCACCGCCCGGCCCTGGGGGTCGAGCACCGTTTGCTTGGGCATCACCGTCACGCGCGCTTTCATGGCGGCGCACTGTGGGGCGCCAACCGATTGCGCGTCAAGGCGATCCGGCCTTTTCCCTCCTCCCGCCTCGCGCAAATCTTGTCTGGCCACGGTTCGGAAGTTCGTTATAATCCCGAGCCATGAAGTCTGATCTCCGCAAGTCGCTGGCGGCCGCCTCCGCGCTGGCGATCGTGTTCGCCGCGCCGGGCGCGTTCGCGGCCGATCCCGCCCCCGATCTGACACCGCAGCAGATGTCCGCGGCGGCCACGCTGGACCAGATGACCGTCCCTTCCCCGGGCGAGCTGTTTGCCGCGTTGGGCAAACAAGCCAAGCCCAACTGGAACTTCGAAGCCCGCGGCCCCCTCGGCGCCGCCTACAGCGACCGCGCCCAGGTCGCCCTTAACCTCGGCGGATTGATCGCCGACGGCTACATCGCCGTCGAAGCGATGGACAGCCAGCAGGTCAAGAATCTCGGCCGCGACATCATCCGGCTCGCCAACGTGCTGGGCATCAGCAAGGACATCATCGCGCGCGGCAGCAGCATCACGCAGTTTGCCGACAACAACGATTGGAATTCCTTAAAGGAGGAACTCGAAGCAACCCAGAACGAGGCCAAGCAGGCCATGGACGCCTTGCACGACGAGGAACTCGTGACGTTGGTCAGCCTCGGCGGCTGGATCCGGGGGACGCAGGTGGTCAGCGACGTCGTCTTGCGGAACTTCTCTTCGCAGAACGCCGCGATCCTCCGCCAGCCGCAGCTCGTCGGTTTCCTGCGCGCGAAGCTCGCCGCGATGTCGCCCCAAAGCAAAGACAAGCCGCTGCTCAAGTCGATCGACGACGGCCTCGCGAATATCGAGAAGCTCGTCTCCTTTCCGCTCGGCGGCACGGCCTCCAAGGAGGATGTCACCAAGCTGCACGATCAGGCGTCGGACTTGATCAAGCTGATCACCACCAAGTAACCGGCATGGCTTTTTTTTGTTTCATGAAACGTTTTTCCCGCGCCGCTGGACTCGGCGTCTTGATCACGGCTACTTTTACCGGGCGAGCGGCCATGGCGCCGGAGAGCGAGGGCCAAGTCGCGGCGCGCGAGACCGCGCTGGAAATGGCGGGCGCTTTTTCCAACGACGGATACAAGATCCGCGACGGCCACTGGGCGGGCACGTTTCAGCCGCACGAAGCGAAGGTCGTGGTCGTGAACCTCTACGCGGGCAACCAGTATTATTTCTCCCTCGGCGCGTCGGATAAAGCCAAAAAAGTGTCGGTCATCGTGTACGACGAGGCCGGCAAGAAGGTCGCCGACGAACAGGATTTCCAGGATCCGGACAAGATCCGCGCGGCGGCCGGAGTATCGCCGGTGGCGAGCGGGCCGTATTTTGTGAGCGTCGAGGTGCTCGACGGCGCCCCGGCGGATTTCTGTCTGCTGTATTCTTACAAGTAGCCGGGAGTCCGCGCACCGCGAGGGAGGCGGAAGGCGGCCCAAATATTTTTGCTTATGGCGATGAACAGTTCTCCGGCCCACAAAACGACGCAGCGCTTCGAGGGGCCGCGAGTGAAGCAATTCTCCGTGTTCCTTAAGAACAAGGTCGGCGCGCTCCTCGAAGTGGTGCGGATGCTCAACCACCACACGGTGCAGGTCGTCGCGCTGAGCGTGCAGGATTCCACGGATTCTTCCATCGTGCGCGTGGTCGTCAGCGACCCGGAGCGGGTGGAGCAATTGTTCAACGAGCACGACATCGCGTTTGGCATTTGCGACATGGTGGTCGTCGAGATGGAGGAAGTGGCCACGGACCTCGTGCGCGTGCTGGCTTCGTTGCTGGCGGCGGAGGTCAACGTCTACTTCAGCTATCCCCTCCTCACCCGGCCCAACGACCGCGCGGCGCTTGCGTTACACGTGGAGGATCATGAATGCGCGTCGTCGGTCCTGGGCGGCGACGGGTTCAAGATGCTCAGCCAGGCAGATATCTCGCGGTAAACGGCGGCCGGCGTGCCCATGGAAGACGAGTCCAGCCCGGCGGTGAAGCGCCCCGCCAAGCGCTGGCGGTGGCTTAGCAATCGATTCCTGATCCTCAGCCTTGCCGTGCATTTTCTGTTCGCCGGCGGCGCGACGATCTGGATCGTGCAAACCATCCACCCGCATGGGCGGCGCATGTTTCGTAGCCTTGGCGCGCAGGCAAATCCCGTCGCGGGCATTTTGCAGCACAAGGTGCAGTTGAAACAACGCAGCGCCATGAGCGCGCCGGTGGCCGTCCGGCACGCAACGACCATTGGCCCGAGCAAGTTCGTCCTGCCGGCGATGCCGATAATGCCCCCCGCCGCGGTTGCCCCCTCGCTGCGGCTCACAGGGATGGGAGGCGCCGGCGTCGGGAAGGCCTTCGGCGGGCCCGCGGCGCCCGCGGGTTTTGCGAACGCGGGGGGCGCCGTGTTCATGGCGTCGGTCGGCGGATTGAATATCCAGGCCCGCCGGCTGGCGGTGGCGCTGGACGTCTCCGGCAGCGTGGCGCAATACCGGGAGGCCTTGCAAACTTACGTCGAGAAGACGTTTGAGGGCTGCGAGGTGACCACGTTTACCTGGGCCGCCTTTAGTCAAAAACCGAAGACCACTGAATCGATCGGCAGCGAGATTCTGGCGTTCCTGGGTTCGCCGAAGAATTTTGACTCGATCTACGTTTTTTCCGATTTCGGGGAAACTACGCCCGCCCGCCAGACGGTGTGGGAGGAAATCAAGAAGCTCATGCGGGCAAAGAAGGTGCGCCTCTACCTCCATGTTCTTCGCGACCCTGGCGAGGAAGGGAAGATCAACCCAACGCTGCGCGAGGTCATCGCCTTTGCCGAAAGCACCGGCGGCAAGGTCAAAATCGGCGGGATGACACACATGTAACGGCGGCGGGAATTTGTGCCGCCGGGCTTTCGGAGTATGTTCAAGGTCTTCGCCACCATGCACGACACCGCGAGAATTCAGCCCCCCGAGAGCGTCGATTGGGCGGCGCGCCGGCTCGACTTTCCGATCCTCGATCAAGAGGTAAACGGGCGGCCGCTCGTGTATCTCGACAGCGCCGCGAGCAGCCAGAAGCCGCGCTCGGTGATCGATGCGATCAGTCATTACTACGAGCACGATCACAGCAACGTCCACCGCGGCATCCACGAGCTGAGCAATCGCGCGACGGCCGCCTACGAGGCGGCGCGAGTGCGCACGGCGGAGTTTCTCAACGCCCGGAGCGCCGCGGAGATCGTCTTCACCAAGGGCACGACCGATTCCATCAACATGGTCGCCGCCGCGTGGGGCGCGCGGCACATCAAGGCGGGCGACGTCATCCTGCTCACGGAGCTCGAGCATCACGCCAATCTCGTCCCGTGGCAGATGCTCGCCCAGCGCACCGGCGCGCGGCTGGCGTACATCCCTGTGCTCGGCGACAGCGGCCTGCTCGATTTCTCGAAGCTCGACGAGTTGCTCACCCCCGCGGTGAAGATGTTTGCCTTCGCCCACATCTCCAACACGATGGGGACGATCAACCCCGTCGTCGAACTCTGCGCCCGGGCGCGCGCCCTCGGGATCACGACGCTCGTGGACGCCGCGCAATCCGCCGGGCACCTCCCCATTGACGTGCAGGAAATGGGCTGCGATTTCCTCGTTTTCAGCGGTCATAAAATCTGCGGGCCGACTGGGATTGGCGTGCTTTACGGGCGCGAGGAAACGTTTGCCGAGATGCCGCCGTATCAGGGCGGCGGGGAAATGATCGCGAGCGTGGATTGGTTCCAAAGCACCTACAAACCCGCGCCGCATGGCTTCGAAGCGGGCACGCCCCATGTCGCGGGCGCGGTGGGGTTGCACGCGGCGATGGATTACCTCGATGGCATCGGCCGGCAGGCCATTTTCGATCACGACCAGGCGCTCGCGGCGTACACGTATACGCGGTTAAGCGAGTTGGGCGGCATCCGTCTTTTCGGGCCGGGGGTGGATCGCGCGGGCGTCGTGAGCTTTCTGCTGGATGAAGTCCACGCGCACGACGTGGTCACGATGGCGGACCGGTATGGGATCGCCTTGCGTGGCGGTCACCATTGCAATCAACCGCTGCACCGCAAGCTCGGGGTGCGGTCCACCGCGCGGGCGAGCTTCTATTTTTACAACACGCGCGAAGAGGTCGATCAACTCATCGACGCGGTCGTGAAGATCCGTGCTTTCTTCGATCGCTGACCCGTGATGGACGCCAACTTCGAGGAGCTTTACGAATCGGTGATTCTCGATCACTCGCGCCGCCCGCGGAATTTCGGGCTGGTCCCAGATGCCACGGCCACTGCGAGCGGCGACAACCCGACGTGCGGCGACGAGATCACGCTCAGCCTCAAGATCGATGGCGACCGGCTCACCGGCGTGGGGTTTACCGGCGAAGCGTGCGCGATTTGCAAGGCGTCCGCGTCCATGATGACGGTCAAAATCAAAGGCAAGACCCGCGACGAAGCCGGGTCGCTGCTGCGGGATTTTCAAGATATGATCACCGGCAAAGCGGCCGAGCCGGCGAAGGCATTGGGCGAGCTGCGCCTGCTGGCGGGCGTCCAGAAATTCCCGCAGCGGGTGAAGTGCGCGACCCTGGGCTGGCACGCGCTCAGGAGCGCGCTCGCCGAGGACGGCGCAGCCACGAAATTCAGCGTCAACGGCAACGACGCCAGCTTCTAAAATGACGGCCGACATCGATCCCGAGTCGCCCATGAGCGAGTTGCTGCTTGCGTATCCCGGCGCGCAACGGGCGCTTTTCCGCAAGTATCACGTGGGCGGCTGCAGCTCATGCGGCTTCGCGCCGACGGAGTCCCTCGCGCAGATTTGCCAGCGCAACCCACACATGGACGTGGCGGAAGTGTGCGCGTTTCTCGAGACGAGCCGTGAGGAAGATCGCGCGATGGAGATCACGCCTGAGGCATTGCGGGCGGCGCTGTCGGGCGACAAGCTTCACCTGCTGGACATCCGCACTCGCGAGGAATACGACGCTGTGCACATCGCCGGGTCGGAGCTTTTCTCGCAGGCATTGATGCAGACAATCTTGATGGAGTGGCCGCGCGACGCCGGTTTGATCGTGTTGATCGATCACCAGGGCACGCGCAGTCTGGATGCCGCGGCTTATTTTGCCGGCCACGGTTTTACCAATGTGCGCGCCCTGCGCGGCGGCATCGACGCCTGGAGTGAGAATGTCGACACAGAATTGCCGAGGTATCGCCTGGAATAATCATCGAATTTTTTTAGACAGAATTAACAGAATTGGCGCAGAAATCAGACTCCGCCAGCCGCTGCCCCTTCTTCTAATTCTGTTAATTCTGTTAATTCTGTCTAAAATTCCCCATGGACCTCGAAACCAAAATCCGCGCCGCACAGCAAAACCCGCAGAACCTCGGCGAGATGGAAGGCGCCGACGCGGTGGGCACGATGGGCAGCCCGGACTGCGGCGACATGCTGCGGATGTGGGTCAAATTCAAGGAAGAAGACGGCCGCAAGGTGATCGACCGCGCCACCTTCCAGACCTTCGGCTGCCAGACCGCCATTGCCGTGGCCAGCGTCGCCACGCAGATGATCGCTGGCAAGACGATTGCCGAAGCGCTGACCCTCTCCGGTGAAGAACTCGCCGCGCCGCTGGGCGCTCTTCCGCCGATGAAGATTCATTGCGCGCAGCTTGTGGAAGGCGCCCTCCGTTCCGCGCTTGCGCCTAATGCGCCCAAGCCATCCGCCGCTCCATCCATCACGGCCGTTGCGGCGCCGACGCTATACGATCAACTGGCGGGCGGCAGCGCGGAGAGCGCGCGCAAGATGAAGGTCGTGCTCATCACGAAACAATAACTTAATCGT
>CAXUAZ010000188.1:0-6808 GCA_964249195.1 uncultured Chthoniobacterales bacterium | reverse complement strand
AAAAGCTCGCCACCGACCTCCACCCACTGCACTCCATCCATTGATCAGCGTTTCCCAAGGGCATTGACCCTGATGATCTCACCGGATACAACCTAACCAGGCGCTGCAGCAAACGGAGGCTGGCGGTGACGCTTTCTCGGCACCCACGCTTGACTTCGCCAGCCTCCATTGGCTGCCACCGTATTCATCCATGGGCAGCGCTTCCTTTTGGTAGAGCAGCGGCTACAGCGGGTTCAGCCCTGTTCCATCCGAAGTGAAGCAGACGATCAACGCGGATCGCCGTTTCCAAGGATCAAAATCCGACGGCGTCGTGAACGCTCCCTTTACTGCGCCGCTAACAAACTAACCCGCCTCGTCGCGTTTATTCGCTCAACGCTTTTGCCGCTTCCACCACGTGCTCGGGCGTGATCCCGAGTTCCTTCATCACGGTGTTGCCGGGCGCGGAAATGCCGAACCGGTTGATGCCGATGATCGCGCCGTCCAACCCGACATAGGGCGCCCACGTCGACGGCACGCTGGCCTCGATCGCCACGCGCTTGCGGCACGACTTCGGCAACACTTCCGCCTGATACTCCGCCGGCTGGCGGTCGAATCGCTCGAAGCACGGCATGCTCACGACGCGCGCACCGGCACCGAGCGTTTCCGCGGCCTTCAATGCGTGTTGCAACTCGCTCCCGGCCCCCAGCAGGATGTACTCCAGCGCCGCCGTTTCCTTCCGGGCAATGTATCCGCCGCGCAGCACGCCCTCGCGCCGGTCTTTTACCGGGATGGCGGTCAGGAGCGGCACCGCCTGCCGGCTCAACGCCAACAGCGTGGGGCCATCCGTGCGTTCGAGCGCGGCGGCGTACGCGCCCGCTGTTTCCTCCGGATCGCCGGGGCGGATCACGTCGAGGTTCGGGATCAATCGCAGCGAGGGCACCGTCTCGATCGGCTGATGGGTGGGCCCGTCTTCACCCACGCCGACACTGTCGTGGGTAAAGATGTAAATGACCGGCAGATGCGAGAGGGCAGCCAGGCGGATCGATGGGCGGCAGTAATCGGCGAACACCAGGAACGTCGCGCCGCTCGGCCGGAAAACGCCGTGCGCGGCGATCCCGTTCATCATCCCGCACATGCCGTGCTCGCGGATGCCAAACCGGATGTTGCGTCCCGAGCGATGCCCGGGTTTGAAGTCGTCGGTGGCCTTGATGTCGCCGATATAATTGAGCGTCGACCCATACAGATCCGCGCTGCCGCCGATGAGCAACGGGAGCAGCTTCGCGAGCGGCTGGAGCACGTCCTGGCCCGCCTTGCGCGTGGCGATCTTGCTGTCGGCGGGGAATTCCGGGATGGCGGCGAGCAACTCGGCGGGCTCGGGCGTCTTGGCTTTCGTGTCCTTTCCCATCGTCTGCGAATAGGCGTGCGAGGCGCCGAGCTCCTTTGCCAGGTCCGGGTTGGCGGCTTTCCACGCGTTGAATTTTTTGACCCAATCGGCATGCTTGGCGTCGAGTTCCTTCTTGCGGCCCGCGAAGAACTGGGTCACCTCGGGCGAGACGTAGTAAGGCTCAGGCGGCAGCCCGAGTCCCTTGCGCGCTGCTTCGGCGAACTTCGCGCCGCCCTCGCCGTGGGCTTTTTGCGTTCCGGCCACTTCGGGGATTCCCTTGCCGATGAGGGTCTTGGCGATGATGAGCTGCGGCTTGCCGCTCCCGGCGGCTTTCGCGCGACGGTAGGCGTCGACGAAGGCCTCCATGTCGTTGCCGTCGACGGTGATCACGTCGAAGCCGATCGCCTCGAAGCGGCCCGCGGCGCTCTCGCTCTGCGTCTCCTTGGCCATCGCGTCGAGGGTGACGGCGTTGGAGTCGTAGATGAGGATCAGGTTGTCGAGATGCTGATGCCCGGCAAACTCGACGGACTCCATCGCGACGCCTTCCTGCATGCACCCGTCGCCCGCCAGACAGACGATCTTGTGATCGAAAATGGCGTGTTCCTCGGTGTTAAACCGCGCCTCGGCCATCTTGGCGGAGACGGCCATCCCGACGGCGTTGGCGACGCCCTGGCCTAGCGGGCCGGTGGTGGTCTCGACGCCGCTCGGCGCGTGGGTCAGCTCCGGGTGGCCGGGGGTCTTGGAGCCGAGTTGCCGGAAGTGCTTGATCTCGTCGAGGGTCATGTCCGGGTAACCGGCCAGATGCAGCCACGCGTAGAGGAACATCGAGCCGTGGCCGGCGGAGAGGATGAATCGGTCGCGGTTGAGCCACTCCGGGTGATTGGGGCAGTAGTTCAATTCGCCGCCGAAGAGCACCGCGCCGATTTCGGCGCAGCCCAGGGGCAGCCCGAGGTGCCCGGAGTTGGAGGCGTGGACGGCGTCAATGGCCAGCCCGCGGGCGATGTCGGCGGCTTTGGCGAGGATGTCTTTATCGGGCAGGCTCATGGCGCAAGGTCGGGGGAGGAGAACGAAAGATCAAAGGAGAAAAGCGGCGCGTTCCTGACTGGATCGCCTGCGGGGACGCCCCGTGCGACAATCCGACGAATGGGGCACGACGGAGCGTGCCCCTCCAGGGTGTTGGGTGGGAATGAGATCGCCGCCTGATTATTTCTCCTCCACCACGCGGTACTTCAACTGCCGCGACAGCAGCCAGCGCACGCCGAACATGTCGATCGTCGCGCGCAAGGCCCGGTTGCCCAGGCCGTATTTGCTCACGCCAAAACGACGCGCGCGATGGTTTACCGGCGTTTCCACCAACTTGAAACCGGCCCCCTTCACCAGCGCGGGGATGAACCGGTGCATGCCCGTAAACGGCGCCAGCGCCCCCACGCACTCGCGCCGCATCGCCTTCAACGTGCAACCCGTGTCGCGCACCCCGTCGCCGGTGAACCGGCTGCGGATGAAATTTGCCACGCGGCTCGTCAGTCGTTTGACCAACGTATCCTTGCGATGCGCCCGGTAGCCGCACACTAGGTCCGCGCCGCGGTCGATCTCGGCGAGGAGCTTCGGGATGTCGGCGGGATCGTTTTGCAGGTCGCCATCCAGGAGGGCCACGGTCTTGCCGCGGGCGGCCTGGAGGCCCGCGTACATCGCGGCGCTCTGGCCGGCGTTGCGCTCGAAGGCAAGCACCCGGATCCGCGGGTTTTCCCGGGAAATGCGGGCGCGCGTCGCGTCTTTGGAGCCGTCGTCGACGAAGACGATCTCGTAATCCAGGCCGGCGAGCGCGGCGATCAACTCCGCCTCGAGGATCGGCAGATTTTCCTCTTCGTTATACAGCGGCACGACAACCGAGACGGCGGGACTCATATGGACCGGCTACCTTAAATCGAGATCAGCGCGCCGGGAAGCACGAAGGCGCCCGCTAGCGCGACGCCGGCACGCGAAGGCAAAACGTGCTGCCCTGGCCCAACTCGCTCTCGACCGTGATCTCGCCGCCGTGCGCCCCGGCCACCATCTTGCAGAACGCCAAGCCCAGGCCGCTCGAGCGGCCGCCGTCGCCGTCGGAGTCGCGGCCGACCCGCACGAAGCGGTCGAAAATGCGCTGGTGATCCGCCGGGGCGATGCCCCGGCCCGTGTCGCGCACGCTAAACATGATCGCGCCCTCGCCGCCGGAGACCGAGGCGACGATGCGCCCGTTCGTCGGCGTAAACTTGATCGCGTTGCCCAGCAGATTGACCAACGCGCGGATCAACTTGTCGGCGTCGCCTTCAAACGTCGCGGGCAGCTTGCCCGCGGGCGCCGCTTCAGAGGTTAATTCGATGCCCCGCTGGCGGGCCAGGCTCGACACCTGGCGCACGGCGGACTCCAGGATCTCCGCCGGCACGAGAGCCGCCCGGTGCAGGGTCAGGCCGTGCGGGGTCGCCTCGGCCGAGGACAAATCGAGCATGTCGTTGACCAGGGACATGAGCGCCTGACCGCCGCGCGCGGCCAGGTCGAGGATCTCGCGCTGCTCGGCGTTGAGGGCGCCCAATAAGGGAAGGGTCTGCAAGCCCAACAGGAGCGAATTGAGCGGCGTGCGCAGGTCGTGGACCAGGAGGTACGTGGCGTCCGCGCCCTTGATCGCGCGTTCCCGATCGTGACCGGCGGACTCCATGATCTCCCGGCTGGCGCGGCGCAGTTGCAGCTCGGTGTTGGCAAAGGTCGCCAGGCCGGTCAAGGTCTCGAGGTCGTCGGAAGTCCATTGGCGGGGCTGGACGTCGAACACGCAGAGCGAACCGAGCACCAAGCCCTCCGGCGTGGTCAGCGGCACGCCGAGGTAGGCGGCGACGCCCAGTTCCACGACAGATGGGTTCCCGCAAACGCGTGGATCGAGCTTTGCGTCGTCGACCACGAGCGGGACGCCGGCGGTGACCACGTGCTGGCAGAACGAGTATTCAATTGGCGACTCGCGTTCATTGCTCCACGGCTCGGGAAGACCAACCATGCCTTGGAAAACCTGGCGATCCTTTTCCACGAGCGACACCAACCCCACGGGCGCGCGCAGGACTTTGCCGGCGAGCGAGGCAAGACGGTCCAGCGCCTTGTCGCCCGGGCTGCGTTCCTTGGGCGTCAGCCCCACCTGGGCGAGAGCCGCCAGCCGCGCTGGATCGTCAAGGGGAGCGTTGGGGGCGTCGGGAGGCATCATGGCACGGGAAGCAGTTATATCCTAACGCCCCTTCCGTGGACAAGTCTGCCGACAACGCGCAAGATCAGGGCATTCCCCTAATCTGGAGCCTACGGCTTCCTGCGCGTCTTGACCGTAGTGGTCGTCGTGGTCGTTTTTTCGACGGGAGTGGCGGGGCGGATTTCCTTGTTGTCTTGTTGCTCCGCATTCGGCAGCGGGTCGGGCTCTGGCAGATCGGTCTCCGAGGCGGGGAAGGCCTTGGTCATCATCGAGGCTTTGTTGATTTCCGTCCTGGTCAGCCGGTCGAGGCTGTTGTCCGTCCCGACAATATACGGGGTGAGGAAGACCATCAGCTCGGATTTCACGTCGTTCTTTTGCGTGCGGCGGAAGAGCGCGCCGGCGTAGGGGATGTCGCCCAGGAGGGGGATCTTCTGAATGGTCGAGATGCGCTGGGTCTGCATCATGCCGCCGATGACGATCGTCTGCGCGTTGGGCGTGACGACCACCGTCTCGGCGGAGCGTTTGGAGATCACCGGGGCGCTGGCGTTATTGGAAATGGCGACCGTCTGGTCGGTCAACGCCGAGATTTCCGGCGCGACGATCATCTCGACCGTGCCCTCGGCGGTGATGAACGGCGTGACGCGCAGGATGATGCCGACGTTATCGTACTGGACGGTGTTGATGGTCCCGCCCAGCTCCGTCGTCTGGCTGTTGGTGACGAACGGCACCTCGGAGCCGACGACGATGACGGCCTCCTGGTTGTTGCGCGCCATGATCGACGGGCGCGAGAGGACCTCCACTTTGCCCTTGGTCTGCAGCGCATGGAGGGTCGCGGCCCAATCGTCGGTCAGCACGCGAACGAAGGTCCCTTGGGTGGCCGTCGACAAGCCGAAGAGACTGGAAACGCCGCTGGCCGCCACCGCGGCGGCGGAGGTGTCGGTCGTGTTGGTGGTGACGGTGCTGGTGGTGCCGTTGGCGATCGTGCCGTTGGTGGTGGTCGTGCCGACCGTGCTGCCGGTGGTCGCGCCGGAGGCTGCTTTGCCGACGTTGAACGTGTAGCTGCCCTCGACGCCGATGTCGTCGCTGTTGTTATAAGTCACCTCGACGAACACCACCTTGATGAGGACCTGCGGCTTGGGGCGGTCGAGATTTTTGATGACGCTCAAGAGTTCCTTTTCCGTGTCTTCGTCGGTGACGATGACGAGCGAGCGGGTCTCGGGATCGATGGAGATCGTGGCGTCACCCAGAAGCGTGTTGCTCTTGTATTGGCGCGCGCCGCCCGTGACGCCGGTAGCGCCGCCGGGCCGGGCAGCAGTCGACCCGGTCCGAGCCGTGCTGCCGGTGCTCGTGCGGGACGTCGTGGATCCGCTGGGGCGGATGGAAGATTGCGCGCCTACATCGCCGGGCAACAACAGGATGGCCGCTATCAACATGAGGGCCTGGGAGAAGTTCAGATTCATAGAAGATGGTTTTCCGTGGCTCATCGGGCGCCGCTGCCGACCGAACTGGAGGTGGCCGCCTGCGTGGCTTCGGTCGAGGCGCCGTTGGCTGCGCGATCGGTCAAGCGGCTGGTCGCCGTGGCGGCGTTGGCGGTGGCGGTCGTGTCGCCGGTCATGGTGCGCAGGACGTTGGCGACGCTGTCGGGGTCGGCGTGCTGGAGTTGATAGACGTAGACGTGCTGCTTTTTGGCGTCGGTCGCATCGAGCCGGCCGACCATCTCCGCGATGGAAGCGATCGTGTCGCGCGAGGCGCTGACGAGCAGCGAGTTGGTGCGGGGATCGCCGACGGCCACGACGCGCGCCTGCAACAGGGCGCGTTCGCTGCGGTTATTACTGCTGCCGGCGAGCAGGGCGGCGAACTGCGGGGGCACGCCGGGGATGTTGCCGCCGCCGCGATTATTGTTGTTGTTTCCGCCGTTATTGTTCCGACCGCCGTTGCGGTTCTGGCCGCCGGCTTGCGCGGTGGATGAGGTGGTCGATCCGTCGCCGTAGAGGTTGTTGATGATGTCGGCGGTTTCCACGGCGTCGGCATTGATCAAATGGAAGATGCGGGTGTCGGTGATGTCGGTGGTGCTGCGGTCGACCTTCGAGACGAGTTCGCCGACCTCGCGGATCACATCCTCCGACGCGCTGACGACCAGCGAATTGCTTTGCTCATCGGCCACCGCGACCACGCGGGCGGCCGCCTCGAGGGCGCCGCTCTTGACCGCCGCGGGATCCGGCTGGGCCGGCTGACCGCCAAAT
>CAXUAZ010000187.1:0-6998 GCA_964249195.1 uncultured Chthoniobacterales bacterium | reverse complement strand
GTCCGTCAGCTCATCCGCGCGCAGGCGCACCTTGCCGTCGCGAACGCCGGGAGCTTGGTCAATTCTTCGAACGAGTACCGTTTGCGTTCCGGGTCGAGCCCAAGCTCTTTGACTAGCGGGCGGTAATTGATCAGGACCACCGGCTCCTTTTTCCAATCGCGCCCTTCGCCGAGCAGCGCCGAGAGCAGGAACTCATTGGACGCCCAGGCGTGACCGTCAAGGCTCGTGTAAGAGGCGCGCCCGCTGATGCGCAAGAGGGATTCGCGGGCAAACGTATCGACGGGTTTGCGGCGGCCGTTATCCTGGATGGCGAGCAGCGCCCATTGTTTGAAGTCGCGGTCGGAGAGTTCGGCGCGAGCGGCGGCGGGGATCAGCAGGAGAAGACCCACCAGGAAGCGGCAGGCAAAGGTCAGAGTGGACACGGGCGTAACCTACGGAGCGATTGGGCGATTGTCACGCGAACCAGAAAGACAAAGGACATAAGGGACCAAAGGGACCAAAAGGACACAAAACTCTGCCTTCGGTCCCTTCCGTCCTTTCTGTCCCTTTTGTCCTTTTCTGGGAACCCCTCATGCCCGGAACAGCGCGCCCATCTTCTTGCCCAGCAACAGGCTCGCCCCGAGGATCGTCACCCCCAAGAACGCCATCGCCCACACGCCTAGCGCGCTTGCCACCGACCGTCCCGAGCCCAGCAAATTCAACAACTCAAAGATCGCCTTCGTAATCGGATAATTCTCCTGCTTCTGCGCCAGCAACAGCGAGTCGCTCACCTCCAGCATCGCGAAGGAAAACGTCAACAGCCCGCCCGCGAGGAGATTGGCCGCGATCAGCGGCAGCGTGACGCGCAGCAGCGACCGCCACGGCGGGCTGCCCAGGTTCTGCGCGGCTTCCTCCAGCGTGACGCTCGTCTGTTGAAAACCCGCCGCCGCCGAGCGAACCATGTACGGCAGCCGCCGCACCGAGTACGCGATGATCAACAGCGGCGCCGGATTCTTCGTCGGATCAAGAAACGAAAAAAGACGCCCCTCCTGCGTCATCGCGAGATACCCAAACGCCAGCACCAATCCCGGCACCGCCAGTGGCAGCATGGCAATCGCGTCGAGCAGGTTGCGCCCAGGCAGGGTCGTGCGCACCGCCACATACGCGATGCCGACGCCGAGAATCGCGTCCACGACCGTCGAGACCGCCGCGTAGCGCAAGCTGTTGCCGATGGACGGCACCGTCAGGCTGTGACCGAGCGCGGCGCGGAAATTATCGAGCGTGTATTCGCTGGGCAGGATGCTCCCGTACCAATCCCGCGAGAACGCCACCAGCACGACCCCGAGGTGCGGCAGCAACGCCAGGAAGATCACCACGCCAAACGCGGTCGCGCAACCCGCGCTGGCCCACCCCGTCACGGCGCGCGGACCACCCCGGCTGGTTGCCTTGGCCATCATGGCCAGATTCCCGTTGCCGCGCGCAAACAGCAGCCGCGCCGCGCCATAGATCCCCACCGTCGCCGCCAGCATCACCGCCACCAGCGCATAGGGAAACGGGCTGCTCCCGATGTCCTTGATCCCGTAAAAAATCTGCACGGACGTGACGCGCGTGTAATCAAAAATGAGCGGCACGCCGAGTTCCGTAAACGCCCAGATGAACACGATGGCCCCGCCCGCGAACATCCCCGGCGCGATGAGCGGCAGCGTGATTTTGCAAAACTTGCGCAGCCCGGTGCATCCCAGGTTCTCGGCCGCCTCCTCCATGGCGGGATCGATGTTGGCCAGCGCCGCGGCGAGGTTGAGATAGAAGATGGGATAAAGGTGCAGCGCATTGAGGGCGACCACGCCCCAGAAGCGATGCTGCCCGAGCCAGTCCACGAAGTGGTGCGGGTTAAGCAGGCCGAGATCGTGCAGCAACGCGTTGAGCGCCCCTTCCTGGCCGAGGATCTTCTTGATGCCGATCGCGCCCACGAAAGGCGGCAGGATCAACGGCGCCAGCAGCAGCCCGGCAAAGTATTTCTTGCCGGCGAATTCGAATCGGTCGGCGAGCCAGGCAAGTGGCAAAGCGAGGCCGAGCGCCGCGAGCGTGCTGCAGACGCCGAGCATGAAAGCGTTGCGCAGCCCTTCCAAGTAAATGGGGTTGCGAAACACCTCCGCGACGTAAGCGAAGGTAACGGCGCCCTTTGCATCGAGGAACGCCCCCTGCAACGTCTGCGCGATGGGGTAAAGGAAGAACGCCACGAAGAAGGCGGTCGTCAGCGCATAAACAGAGATGGCAAGTGAGCGTGACATTTGCTATGGTTAGAACATTCGGCGCAATTGAAGGCTTAGGCTTGTTAGATCCATGGCAAAGTAGTCAGTGACTCACTTCCCCGCCCGCGCCAGTTCCCTCGCTTTCCGATACTGGGCGCGGAAATGCTCGCTGAGTTCCTTCGCCATACGCACGGAGGCCAGCGGGTCCGGTGAATGGAGCGTGTTCTTGATCCGCCCGCCGGCTTGCTCGTAGCTCACGGCGCTCACGTCCTCAAACGCCGCCATCGCCCGCGGCGGGAATTTTGCCGCGATCAAGGCCGCCATCGCGTCCCGGGCTTCATCGTGCGAATCCACGCACATCACGCGCACAATGAAACGGATCGGATTGAACAACGGTCCCGTCCACGCCGGGTGATAAATGAAATTCTGCGCGTCCGTGTAGGGATACACGGTCGGGTCGGAGCGAAACGACGCGAACTCCGGCGCATAAAGTTCATGCCGGATCGGCAGCCGCCGCAACGCGTACTTGGTCGGCCCGCCGGGCGTCCCCAGCTTGAAGTTCCATAACTTCTGCCCCTCCACGCTGATGACGTACTCCATAAAATCCAGCGCGAGCTTGCGATGTGGCGCGCCGCGCAACATCCCGATGGAATCCACTCCGATGCTCGTGCCGCCCGGCACGTTGAAATAAAACATCCGGTCCTTGCCCGTGACCGGGTCTCGCGTGTTCTCCGCCTGAAAACGCCCGTAGAAATCAATCGACATTCCCAGCGCCGCGTCGCCGTGGCCGATGTCGATCGGGATCTTGGTGGCGGCATCCGCAAAATACCGGGTGTTGGCGCCCATCCGCAGGATCGACTTCATCGCTTCGTCCCAACCGCGGCGCAGATCGTTGCCCGCGCCGGCGATGTGTTGCTGGATGATCATCTCGAACACTTTCGCCACCGACCCAGACATGTTTGGGTCCGCCAGCGCGACCTGCCCGAAAAACGCCGGATTCGCGAGATCGTCCCACCCGGCCAGCTTCGCTCCCGGCGCCGCGCGGTTGACCGCCTCCTCGTTGTAACTGATCCCGAAGGCCGACATCACCGTGCCGATCCACGCCCCGCGTTTGTCCCAATAATCCTCCCCACCGAGCGTTTGCGGGATTTTCTCTGGCTCCGGGCCGAAGAGTTCCGGATGAGCCGCGATGAACCCGGAGTCGACCAGCCGACCCGCCGCCGCTTGCTGAACGAAGTCGAAACTCCCGCCGCCAAAGAACAGATCGATCCCGATGCCCACGTCCGAATCAAGAAAACCGCGCCGCGCCGCCTGCACGGGCGAATCCTTGGTGGGGTCGGCCCCGAGCGCGATCTTGCCGTCGTCGAACGATCGGCGGACCACATCGTTCCAGCTCATGTGGGCCGTCCGTTTCCAAAACTGCTCGAAGGGCGCCTCGTACCCGCTCTTCAGGTAGCGCGCGATCTCGGACGTCCCCCCCGGCACGCGCCAGTCGATCCGCACCGAACGCCCCGTCCGCGCCTTGTGCCAATCGCGGAAGCCGCGGGAAAACTCGTAGCGGATCGCCTCATTGTGCGGGCTGATGATCACCAGCGTCTCGTCCGCCTCCGTGAGGAGGTTTTCCTTTGGCCGCAAGGCAAACGGCAGGCCGACGATCAGCCCGAGCGTCAGCAGGATGAGAGCGTTGCGCAGCATCGGCGGTTTTCAGGAAACGCGGAGGATCGCGACGTCCTCCGCCGACGCCCGGGCGGTGATCTCCGTGTCGTCCGGGGTTTCGAGGAAGTGCGGGTTCAACTCCAGGATCCGCAACGGCGCTCCGCCCGTCGCCGGCTGGAAATCGTACTCGGCCATTTCCCCCAGATAAACGCTCCGGCCAATGCGCCCCCGCAGGACGTTCAGCTTGCCCGCCTTGGTCTTGGCCACCTCGCGCAGCTTCCAACTCTCGGGCCGGATCGAAAGCACGACCGGCTGCTCTGGCGCCGGATGCCAATCCGGGTCGGTGATGATCCCGGTGAATTCGCCCAGCGCGGTTTCCACCCGCCAATGTCCGTCCTCCTCGCCCGCGCCCAGCAGCTTGCCGCCGACGAAGTTGGTCTCGCCGATGAAGTTGGCCACCGCCTGGGACCGCGGCCGCCGGTAAACCTCCCGCGGGGCGCCCGCCTGCGCCACCCGGCCGCGATCGAGAATGGCGAGCCGATCCGCGATTGAGAGCGCCTCCTTTTGGTCGTGCGTCACGTAGATCGCGGTGAGGCCGAACTCCTTGCAAACCCGGCGGATTTCTCCGCGCATCTGGAGCCGCATTTTGGCGTCGAGGTTCGACAGCGGCTCGTCGAGCAACAGGCAACGCGGGCGCACCACGAGCGCGCGGGCGAGCGCGACGCGTTGTTGTTGGCCGCCGCTGAGCTGGTTGATCTTGCGCTCCGCCAAGGGTGCCATGCCGACCGAGTCCAGCGCCTCGCCCACGCGCCGCTTGATTTCCGCTTTCGCGACGCGGCGTTCCTCGAGCCCGAAGGCGACGTTGCCCGCGACGGTGAGATGCGGCCAGAGCGCGTAGGATTGGAACATCATGCCGACCCCGCGCTTGTAGGGGGGGACGCGGCTCACGTCCTGATCGTCGAAGAGGATCTGCCCTTCATCGGGAAAATAAAACCCCGCGACATGCCGCAGGAGCGTGGTCTTGCCGCAACCGCTGGGCCCGAGGAGAAAAAACAGCTCGCCCGGCTCGACCCGCAGATCGATGTGATCGAGCACCAACTGGTCGCCGAAACGCTTGGACAACGCGCGAATGGTGACGGCGATCATGGCAGGAAGTCGACGGGACCGGCTCTTTCTAGCGCGAGGGCCGCCGCGCGTCTACGATTACCGGCCGGGACTTCGCATGTCGTCGTACCGATCGGCCTTGAAGGCGTCGTTGATCTTGTCGAACGGCGTCCGGCGTTTGATCGTGTAAGCTGATTTATTCAGTTTCGACGATTGCAGGGCGGCGAGTTGTTGCGGCGAGCGGTTGATCCCGAGTTCATACGCCCCGTCCGACGGCGGCAGGAATTGCCCGCCCCCGTACGGCACGAAGGTATTGACCGCCATCGGCACGCTGCCGCCGCCGTGCAGCACGCGGTGGCTGTTGATGAATTGCGTGGGGTCCCAGTACGTCTGGAAATCGCGGGGAAACGCCGAGCGGGACATGCCGACGGTCAGGTTCTTGCGGACTTCGAAATGCAGGTGGGCATCGTACTGCCCGTGGGCGGTGCCCATCGTGCCGATCTGCTGGCCGCGCACGACCTGCTGGCCTTCCTGCACCAGGATGGAGTCCAGATGCCCGTAGAGACTGTCGACCGTCTTTACGACGTCTCCCTCCCGCGGCTCGCGAAAGCTGTGCCGGATGATGATGACGTTTCCCCAGCCCACCCGGACGTCGCGCGCCTGCACGACCACGCCATTGCCGATCGCGTAAATGGGGTCGCCGAGGTCGGTATTGCCGCCGCCGTCGCCGTCCCAATCTTCTCCAAGGTGTCCGTTGGGGGTGAAGCCGCGAGCCTTGTGATACCCGATGGCATCCGGGCGGCCCACCGGGTAATCGAACCGATCCGCCAGTTTTGCCGACACCGTGAACGGCACGCCGGTGTCGAACTGGCCCGCTGCGCACACGGCGCTCCCGATGGTGAGCGCGATAAACGACCAAAAACGGGATGGGTTGCCCATGGAGCGGCCTTGTCTAAGGGCAGCGCCTGGGGCTGGCAAGGGTTTTCAGCGCCGCAAGGGATCAAATTAGGGTTGTCTCCGCCCGTCTGGCCGCCGTACTTTGCCTCGCCAGACGATGGATTAATGCATGAACGCGTTGACTTTCCTTGGCACCGGGCCGGGCGTTCCGGTGGAAGGCCGAGGGCACTCCAGCGCCCTGCTGGAAGCGGGCGGAAAACGCTTCCTGATCGACGCCGGGGAGCCGTGCAGCCGCCGGTTGAAGGAACTCGGCGTGTCCCTCGAGTCGATCGACGCCGTGCTGATCAGCCACGGCCACTCGGACCACATTGGCGGCTTGCCGATGTTCATTCAAGGCGCCTGGCTGGAGGCCCGGAAGCGGTCGCTGCCGATCTACCTGCCGGGCGAATTGATCGAGCCGCTGCGCGCGTGGCTCGAGGCGGTGTACCTGCCGGAGAAATTAATCGGTTTCGCCATCGAATGGCGCGCGTGGGAGACGGCGCCCTCGCCGGTGGACCTTGGCGGTGTGCAGGCCATGATTTCTCCGACGACGCACCTGCACGGCCTGCGAGGGTTGATCGAGCCGGGGAACACGGAGCGTTTTCTGTCTTACAGCTTCGCCTTCGAGGCGGAAGGCCGGCGATTGGTGTGCTCGGCAGATCTGGGCGCCGCCTCCGATCTGGAGGCTCTTCTCTCGACCCCGTGCGATGTCTTGGTGTGCGAATTGGCGCACTTCGAGCCGGAGGAGCTCTTCGAGTACCTTGGCGGCAAGGCCATCGGCCGCTTGTGCTTGACGCACCTCACCGCGCGCTTCCATGCCGAAACCCCGCGCATCGCCGCGGTCGCCGCCGCGATGCTGGCCGTCCCGGTCCAAATTCTGGCGGACGGCGATCGGGTCGAGTGGTAAGCGACCTCTTGCCCCCGCGCCTTCTGCGGTCAACAGTCTCGCCCTCGCCATGGAGACCATCGCCGCCCAACTCGAAGCCCACCTGCGCCGCGCGCTGGGCGCCCTGCCCCACGGCTTCCCCACGCCCGTCGCCCCCTCTGCGGACGCCCGCTTCGGCGACTACC
>CAXUAZ010000186.1:0-7104 GCA_964249195.1 uncultured Chthoniobacterales bacterium | reverse complement strand
CTGCCGGAGGCTGGAGCCCGGTTTCGAGGTGACGTTGACGCTGCCGGCGCATAGCTAACTTTAGTGATTCGCGCACGGCCTCTCATATACAGCCGGCTTTTCTTGGCGTCGAGCGCGCGGATGGCGTCGCGGAGTTGCGCGGCGCGTTCGTAGGCTTCGTGCGCGATCGCGCTTTCCATCTCGCGGCGCATCTTGTCGATCTTGCTGATCGGGCGTTTGGCGCGCAATTCCTCGCTCCATTCGTCGAGAAAGGACAGCTCGGCGCTTTTCTCGGCATTCTCGTTTTGCTCGTGCTCGGCGTAAAATTCCTGGATCTTCTCGCGGCCGCGGTCGATCTCGTGCAACGCGTCCTCGAGACGGTTTTTCTCGAGGTGCAGTGCCGCCTTGGCGCGGGTGTTCATCATCGTCACATACGGGACGAATTGCTCGAACGACCACGCGATGTCCTCGCGGTCCGTGTGTTCGCTGACGAACTCGAAGAGATCCAGGTTGCGCTGCGTATCCCGCACCACGGCGGCAAACTCCTCGAGCTGAAACAGGCTCAGGTATCGGTGATAATACTGGATGCCCTCTTGCTGCAGTTCCCCGCAATCGTCGGGGGCCAGCTCGTACGAGCCGCCGCCGCTTTCGGCCTCTTTGGCCTGTTGCTGGTGGAAAACGAGCAGCGATTCGTAGCCCTTCGGCCGGATGCCGTCGGGGCGGCCGCGCATTTCCATCTGGATCAACCCGAGGTCGAGCCGCAATTGCACCTTCTCCTCGCCGTCGCGGCCCATGATCTTGCGCACCTTGATCTGACCCGTCTCGTGCGGCCAATTTTCCAATAAATCGTTGAGGTCGAGGCTCATGAATCAAGATCTCCCGGGACGGCTGTGTCCACGGAACAAATGTGCGAGGTCAGAACATAGCGAACGCGCTCCGCCTCGCAAGGGCGCAGCGCATCCCGGCCTTGCGCGGGCGCGTACTTGCACACGATGTTAGCGCCCATGGAGCCGCCGCCCCTGATGAGTCCCCGCCGTGAGGCCGCGCTTTTGATCGTCGGGCACGGCTCGACCGTGAATCCGGATTCCAGCGCGCCGAGTTACGAGCACGCCAATGCGATCCGGCGGCGCGGGATCTTCGGCGAGGTGGCGTGTTGCTTTTGGAAGGAGGAACCAGGTTTCCGCGACGCGGCCGCGGGGCTGCTTTTCAACCCGGGAATTCGCGAGGTGTACGTCGTGCCCAACTTCATCAGCGAAGGATATTTCACCCAGACGGTGATCCCGCGAGAGCTTTGCCTGGATCGCGATCCCGATGGCGAAGTGGATCGCATTACCCGGCGTGGTAACGGGCAACTGTGGAAATACTGTGAGCCGGTCGGCAATCATCCCGCGGCGACCGCGCTCCTGTTGCAACGCGCGCGGGAGGCGGCCCCGGGCGTGGCGGAGGCGGAGACCAGCCTGTTGGTGGTCGGCCACGGCACGAGCCTCAACGATAACTCCGCCGTGGCGGCCAAGCGGCAGACGGAGGCGATCCGCGCGATGGGGCTCTACGCGGATGTCATCAACACCTATATGGAAGAGCCGCCGCTCATCGCCGACTGGCTGGCGTTGACGACCACGCCAAACGTCGTGGTGGTGCCGTTTTTTATATCCGACGGGCTGCATAGTTATCAGGACATCCCGGTGTTGCTCGGGATCGAGACCGAGCCGACCGCGGCCGCGAGCGCGTTGGCCAGGCAGGGAGCGCTGTTTCGGCGCAACCCGCACCGGATCGGCGGGCGGGCGCTGTATTATGCGAGCGCGATCGGGACCGAGCCGCGCTTCGCGGATCTGCTGGTGGAGCAGGCGCTGGCGTTCGATGAAGGAGACAACGCCGCGCCGTCGCCGATGGCGGTGTGCTGATCTCCATTTCAAAAATTGTCATGTTGAGGTCCCTTAACTCGCGCGGCGCGAGTGGAAGAGAGAGTGATGAACCCAGGAAGCGTCCCGCCAACCGCTTTGGAGGGATGGCCTCCGTGCCGTCCCATGATAGATTGCTGTTCGGGCAGCTCATTCGCTCGCTTCGAAACTCATAGGTTCATTAGCAGCGCAGCGAGGTACGGCGAAGCCGAAACACCCTACTGACTGCTGCTAATGAACCTCTGGATCGCCGAATTCCAAAGCGCGCATCCCGCCCAAGGCGCCGAACGGTCCCATTGGTGGTCTGGGCAGGGGACGCGCCGATGGCCTTCCAACGTCCACCGCCGCCAAGCCGAAAGATGGGACGGCTGCGGAGAGCCGTCCCTACCTTGGAAAACGACATGACCGTGGCGCCGCCTCCCCGTCCGAACCCGCGAGCCATCCGCCGGCCGCGCCCTGGTTCATCACTCCCTCTTCAACTCGCGCCGCGCGAGTTAACGGACCTCAGGATGACCAAACGACGCGCCGTTAGGCGGCGGCTGGCTTCGCTCGCTTCAACCGCGCGCTGATCTCCGAGATCAACTCATCCGGCGCGCACGCGCCTTTTTGCAGGATGCGCGCCACGTTGCCCTCCAGATGGCGGCGATCGTCGGCGGTCAGGTCGGTCGCCGTCATCACCACGATCGGAATCTCCCGCCACTCAGGGCGCGCCTTGACCGCGCGGCTGAAATCGAAGCCATCCATCTCGGGCATCATCAGGTCGGTCAAAATAAGCGCGGGACTGCACTCGGCGAGACGCGCCAGGCCTTCCACGCCGTTGCACGCCTCGACCACGGTGAAGCCCTCCTTCACCAGCGTCGCTCGCACCAGGTCGCGGGTCGCCTCGTCGTCTTCCACCACGAGCACTTCGGCCGCCGGTTTCTGCGCGCAAAAGCGGCGCAGCACCGCCACGAACGACGAACGCTCGATCGGCTTGAGCATGTAATCGTCGACCCCCAGCGCGTAGCCCATCTCCTTGTTGTCGACCATCGTCAGCATCACGACCGGGATGTCACCCGTCTGCGGGTCCTCTTTGAGCCGGGTCAGGACCGACCAGCCGTCCATCTGGGGCATCATGACGTCAAGCACGATCACCGCCGGGCTGTGCTCCTTGGCCAGCGCGATGCCCTCCGGGCCGCTCGCGGCGCACATCGGCCGGAATCCCTCCTTCTGCAACGAACGGCACATCATTTCGTGGATGGCCACGTCGTCGTCGATCACGAGCACGAGCGGTTGGCCCGGGATCACCGGCGCGTTCTCGAAGGCCGCCGGCGCCGCTTCCTCCGGCGCGGGCGCCAATGGCGTGCAATCCACCGGCAAACGCAACGTAAACGTTGACCCGCTCCCGGGCTGGCTCTTGACCGACACTTCACCGCCGACCAGATGGCAAAACTCCCGGGTGATCGTCAATCCCAGCCCGGTGCCGCCGTATTGGCGCGTGGTGGAGGAATCGGCCTGGGTGAACGCCTCGAAGATCTTCGCGCACTGCGCCTCCGTCATGCCGATGCCGGTGTCGCTCACGTGGAAGAGGAGATGCTCCGGGCCATCCTCGGCGCGGGTGCGCTCGCCCGTGAGGCGGACCGTGCCGTTCTCGGTGAACTTGCCGGCGTTGCTCAACAGGTTGAACAGGCTCTGGCGGACCTTGGTCATGTCCGTGCGGATCTCGCCGAGGTCCGCGGCCGCCTCGACCACGAATCGATTGCCGTTGCGCTCGACGACCGGCGCCACGGTCGCGCCGACGTCGCGCAGCATCGCCGCGGCGTCGAAGGTCTCCACGTAGAGCTCCATCTTGCCGGCCTCGATCTTGGTGATGTCGAGGACGCTGTTGATCAGCTCGAGGAGATGTTTGCCGGCCTTGGCAATCTTGTTGAGGTCGCCGACGAAATGGGTGTGCCCTTCTTCCTCGGCTTCCTCGCGCAAGAGTTCGCTGTAGCCGATGATGGCGTTGAGCGGCGTGCGCAATTCGTGGCTCATGTTGGCCAAAAACTGGCTTTTTGAGCGGCTCGCCTCTTCGGCGGCCGTCTTGGCGCGGCGCAATTCTTCCTCGGTGCGTTTGCGTTCGGTGATGTCTTCGACCGTGCCCTCGTAATAGCGGACGGCGCCTTGATCGTCGCGGATCACGCGGACGTTTTCCGAGATCCAGATGACGGCGCCGTCCTTGCGGTAGATGGGCGATTCGAAGCCCCAGACGGATTGCTGTTCATCCATGAGGCGGATGAACTCGGTGCGGCGGGCGGGATCGACGTAGAGTTGGCGGGCGATTTCCTTGACGCCGTTTTTGAGTTCATCGACGGACTCGTAGCCGTAGATGCTGGCCAGGGCGGGGTTGGCGAGCAGGTAATGGCCATCGGGCGCCGTCTGGAAGATGCCCTCGATGGCATGTTCGACGATGCTCTGGTAGGTGTTTTCCGGGATGGGTTCGTCCATGGGATCGAGGGGCACAATAAGCACGGCAGGCGCCAATGGAAGAGGCGGGCGGTTATTTCGTTGGCGCGACTATGTTTCGGAATTCCCTGGAGGGGCATGCTCTGTCGTGCTCCATTTTAGAGGGCATTAAGTTCGTCCCGTTCGCAGCGATTCTGCGTACCGGTAAGTGTTGATGAGCACGCCTGTGGGCGTGACCTTGGAGCTGACGAAAGCGAATTCGCGCCGGTCGGCGTTGTCCGAAAAGCAGCGTTTGCCCCGGCCCAGCAAGAGCGGATAGATCGCCAGCATCATCTCGTCGACCAATCCCTCCTTGAGCAGCGCGGACGTCAGCGACGCGCTTCCACAAACGATCAGGTCAGAGCCGTCCTGTGACTTGACCCGGCGTATCCCCTCCATCACGTCCGCGCCGAGATTCCCGAGCGGACCCCATTTGAGGCTGTCCGGCCGGTGGGTCACCACGTATTTCGTCGCGGCGTTCAGATGGTCGGCGAACGGACCGCCCTTGACCGTCGGCCAGAAACCGGCCCAGAGATCGTAGGTGCGGCGGCCAAGCAGCAGATCGAAGTCTTTGCCGTATGCCTCGGCGACGAGCGCCGCCCCTTCCGGCGTTCGATACGGGGCCGTCCATCCGCCATGCGCGTAGTCATCGCCGTATTCGCCCCCGGGTTGGATCACGCCATCCAGTGAAATGTGTTCGCAGATCCTGATCTTTCTCATTTTTGACCTTCAGTGAGCGGTTTTGCCGGCCAAATTAGTGACGCAGCACGCGCCGCCCGCCTAACGAATCCAAGCTCCGCGACCGGCGTTGGCGAAGCAAGACGAAACAAGCCCAGTGGACCTGAACGCCGGCAGTTGTTCGCCAGAGCGCGTGATTAAGCGACAAGCCAGCCACCCAGTAAATCGATTGAAACAGAAGAGCGCGGGAAGCAGAACCCAAAGAAAACGATTGCCGCCCAACGTCAGACGCTTCTCTGAACCGAGAGCATCCTGATATCTAGAGAACCGTCAGAAAGAACTCAGGGGGAGAATTACCTAACGGATGCCAGAGGCCGTTAGAGGCGATGGTCATCAGAAAAGCAGTCTCGAAATCACTTTGTCGCGTGACTTCATTTCCGTTCTCCCTGAATGGGACTGTGACCATCAAGGTCCATGCACCGATAGGCGGTGTAAGCTTCGTTGAAAGTAAGCACCCAGCGGCGGCCGTCGCGAATCGTGAGCGTAAATGTCCGCGGCGAGGAGGACTGCCACACGAAAGGACTGTGGCTATGTTTGCCGTTGCCACCGGCATAGAAGGTAATTTCATCGTTGCTCGTGTTGCCAGCAGGATGCCACGACCACGTGCCGCCGATGAGCATCAGATCGCGTTCGCGCTGGATATTCAGTGCGCCTGCCTGATCACCAAAGGGAAGCGATTTCTCGAGGCGATTCAACTCTTCGAGATACCATGCCCGATTCGCCTTGGTCGCCGCCTCCACGCGAGCTGCATACGCTCGTCGCAACGCCGGCAAGCCTTGCGGTTCAGCTCCTCCCGAGACGAGCGAAGATTGCGTGCCCGCAGCAGCCCCGTTGGTTCCGAAGTAAGACGGTGACTCGACGGAGGTTTGCGCACAAAGCATTTGGGCATTCGCGAGAGCAATCACGGCGACGGCAGAAAGTCGAATATTCATAACCTGAGGAATTAGATAAGAAGTTTAAAATGTGCCTAACGGACCGAGCTCAGCGACGCCGATTTTTTCCCCGTTCCCCTCCATCGGCGAAAACTACCTCCCGGAAACTGATTCCAGGTTCTTGGGAGGCGGCGGCGGGTAACTCAGAAGGTAAGCTGGACATAATTCCCTGCGCTGATGGCTTCGACCGTGGCCGCGATGCGTGGAAAGATCGGTCGCAGAAGCGGCAGGCGGTTGGTGGGCAACTCGACGATCGCAAGCATCCTGCCCGATAGATTCTGTTGGTATCGCAGATTCTTTTCAACGGTGAGGAAAACATTGAACGAACCTTCAATACGAGCGAGCAACGCGCCGTTGCGTGTGCCGGAAAACCCTTGCTCCTGAACGGTGGCTGCGAAGTGACCTCGAAAGATGCGTTTGAGTGGCTTCGGCAGATTCTCGTCCAAGAGAATTTTCATCACCCGGTATCGCGCGCGAGGCGCAAGAACTCCAAGGCGTCGGCGTGAGTGACCGAGGGAAACATCTCCAGGAATTCCTCCAGCGAGAAGCCATCGTTGAGATAATCGAGCACCGTTTGGGCGGGGACGCGCGTGCCTCGAAAGACCAGCGTGCCGCCCATCAGCTCAGGATCGGAATGCACCGGGCTATGATCGAGAGTAATCACAAGGTCAGTGTAAATGCTTAAAAACGTCGGTCAAACGTCTCGGATTACACTCAAAGCAATTCGCCTCATGAACGAGGTGACGGGAGCTACATGGAAATGAAAAAGAAGGATTGACATGCGGCTAATCAGGTGGTATGATGCCGAAGATGGCTGAACCGCGGTTCAGAACCCGTTCCTTGACATCCTATGAAGATAGCAGCCAACCTTCATTAGACACGTTTTAGCTAAAAGGCGTTCCCCCCCCCCCGGGCAATGGAGTTACTTACGGTCGTAGACCGCCGCTACAATTGGGCGCCCTGATGCGCATCATGCTTCTGCGCCCGGTGGCGTATAGGCACGCAACGCCCGGAGGCGTTTACTCTGAGAGCCGGCGTCTGTTACGTAATAATCGACTAAAAACGCCGTGCAACTGCACGTGCCAGAGCGCAGA
>CAXUAZ010000185.1:0-7157 GCA_964249195.1 uncultured Chthoniobacterales bacterium | reverse complement strand
TGATACCATCTTCAGTAATTATCTGGCTGGCCATTTAAAGCCGTCATGTTGAGCGAAGCGAGGGACGAGCGCAGTCGAAACACCCTACTGACTTTGGTTCGGCGCCGGTGGACTCCGATCAAAGCTGCCCGTGCGCCGGAAGAAGTCAGTAAGGTCCTTCGGCGACGCTCGCAAGCTCGCTGCTCAGGATGACCCGTTTGGAGGCGGTCCTTTTTCAATATCCAGATTATTCGTGAAGTGGGTATGAAAGCGCGTTTATGTTGGCGATCAGGATGAAAACAACGCTCCTGCTACTGCTGACGGTTCTCTGTGCGCTGACGTTGGGCGGCTGCGCTCTGATGAGCCAGGAAGACCGCGACTTCTACGGCAAGGGCTGGATCAGCCCCCGGGAACTCGACGACACCGCCCCCCGAATGCCCGCCCATCCCGAGACGACCGGCGGCCTCGGCAAGACCCAGGTGGTCGATCCGATCCTCGACGAGTGATCTACTCTGCTCGGTCGGCTCAAAACATCGCGTTGAAGCCGGCCATAAGGAAGTGTCGGTCATTGGTGAACGCCGTTGATATATCGAGACGGCGCATCACGATAAAGGACAGCCGATCGACCACGCCTCCTCCACCCGGAGCGTCGGCCGCGTACTCCGCCCACGCTTGTTCCCATTCATCGGGCGACGGATCGATGACCATTCCAGCCGCGGTCATCGACTCACGAAGATCCGCAACGGCACGACGGTACGGGCGGCGAGACGCGGCGTTCGCGCACTCGACCAGAATGAGTGGCGTGGTGACAATGTCTGTTCCATAATTTGCGATTGCCACCCACGCTTTGGCGGCGACGTTGTGCCATTGATCACGCAGGTCAAGCAGCGCCAGCAAGCCTACGGTATCGAGAAACACCGCATTCAAGGCTGGTGCTCGTTGTGCCGCGCCGCGACGTCGGTTTCACCCGAATCAAAGCGCCGGCTCAAGATCTCCAACACTCGTTCTCGAGCAGCTACACGCTGCTCCGAAGAAAGCGCGGATTCCACCGTCACGACCGTTTGCTCGGGAAGATCCACCGACTCAAGCGGCCGAAAAACGCCCCGTTCGTAGATGGCGCGGATCGTACTCATCCTTCACAAACTCGCGGGAAACCGGATCGCCGTCAAATCGCGCAGCTTTCACCGCGTCACGAAGTGCAACGCGAACATCGCGGCGAGCACGTACGCCAGCCACGAAACCTCCCGCGCGCGGCCCAGGCCGAGCATCAACAGCACGTACACGGAAAAACCCACCGCGATGCCTTCGCTGATGCTGAACGTCAACGGCATCGTCAGGATCGTCAGCGCCGCCGGGACCGCGACGCCGAAATCTTTCCAATCGATCTCGGTCACGCTTTGCATCATGAACACGCCCACGATCACCAGCGCCGGCGCCGTCGCCGCAGCGGGGATGGCCAGGATCAACGGGCTAAAGAACAGCGCGAGCAGGAACAGGGCGGACACCGTCAGCGCGGTCAGTCCCGCGCGCCCGCCCGCTTCCACGCCCGCTGCGCTCTCGATGTAGGTCGTCGTCGTGGACGTGCCCAGCAGCGAGCCGAACATCGCCGCCCCGGCATCCGCCGCGAACGCGCGGCCGAGGCGCGGGAGGTTGCCGTTTTTGTCCAGCAACCCGGCGCGACGGGTAACGGTGAGGAGCGTGCCGAGGTTGTCGAAAACTTCCACGACCAGCAGCGTCAGCATCAACGGCAGCGCCTTGGCGAAGTGCGTGAAGAAGTAGGTGAGATCGAGCTTGAGAAAGGTCGGCGCGAGCGAGGTCGGCGCGCTAAAGAGGGCCTTCGGCACGCTCGTGACATGACCGGGCGCCGGCGATCCGGGGATGGCCAGGCCAATCGCCGCGAGGATGATGATGGAAAGGATGATGGCCCCGCGCACCCGGCGCCCGATGAGCACGGCCGTCAAAATGATGCCGAGAAACACCAGCCACACGGCGGGCTGCCGGAAGTCACCCAGCCCGACGAACGTCGCCGGGTCCGCGACGATGAGCCCGCCGTTCTTCAACCCGATGAACGCAATGAACAGGCCGATGCCGCAACCGATCGCGATCTTCAAGCCCGGGGGAATGGCATCCACGATCCGGCGCCGCACCCCGCCAGCCGAGAGCAGCAAAAACAACACGCCCTCCCAAAACATGATCCCGAGCGCGGCCGGCCACGGGACGCCTTCCTTGATGCACATGGTGAACGCGAAAAACGCGTTGATTCCCATGCCCGGGGCGAGGGCGAGCGGGTAGTTGGTCAACAGCCCCATCGCCGCGGTAGTGACGGCGGCGGCGAGCGCGGTGGCGGTGAGCACGGCGCCCTTGTCCATCCCGGCGACCGAGAGGATGCTCGGGTTCACCGCGAGGATGTACGCCATCGCGGCAAACGTGGTGACGCCCGCGATGATCTCACGGCGAGCGTCGGTGCCGTGTTCGCGCAGTTTGAAGAAGCGTTCTAGAGCGGCGGTCATAAGCTATTGGCGAGGGCTGGTTGGCAAGAGGAGCGGGACTCAACGCAAAGGCGCAAAGACGCAAAGATCTCGCTGAGGAAGAAGGGAATCTTGTGTTTTCCAGACACCTTTTTTATTACTTAATTTCCTTCTCTTCTCTGCGTGGTCTCTGCGCCTTTGCGTCTTTGCGTTGAATTCCGCCGGATCTATCGCGATGGCGTCGCCGCTTCATATTTATCCCAGTGCCCGGTGATGTCATGCACCACCCGGCTCCCGACTCGGTACGCCGCTTCCACGGCCGGCCCGAACCCGGAGTAACTCCCCGTGTTTTCCTGGGCCAGGCTCTCCGCGGCGGTCATGCCGGGGGGCTGGCTATCGTAGTTGCTGACCGTTCGCAGACTCATCACGCGTTGGAAGTCCACCTTTCCGGCCTTCGACAGCATGCTCAACGATTGCATCGCGCCGCTGTCTTCCATGGCGGTGGTCACGTAATTGCCTTTGCCGTCCGTCCAATATTTTACCCAATCATTGGCCCAGCCGTTCATCAACTTGCCGTGCCAGAACGTGCTCGACGCCAGGTTGTCGCCCTTTAAAACAAACGGAGCCTTCTGCGCGACGGGATTATCCGTATAACGCACCCGGTTGGACTTGATGCGATCGTTGTCGGGCAACTCCGTATCCTTTGTCAGTTCGTAAGCCCAATCGCGCAAGCCGCCATTGAGATGAAACACGACGTCATACCCCGGAGATTCTCTCTTGGCCGGGTAGGGCGCCGTGGCTTCCAGCGGGATGAACGGGCTTTTCCAATCCTTCGGAATTTCGCGCGCATCGATCTCGTGCGCGAGGTCGCCGTCGACGATCCACTCGGCCCACGCCGCGCTCCCGACGCTCGCATCGGCCGGGTCGCCGCCCGCAATGCCGGCCAGCAGCCAATACGTCTTGGAGAAGTCGAAGCGAGGATCCAGTCCCAACGCCATGACGGAGGCGGCGGCATGCGCGGTCGCCATCCCCGTCACGAAGCCGAGCACGCCCTCCTCGTTGCCATACACATCATGGACCCCGGCGGGAAGCGGATAACGTTTCGTCAAATGCTCGCGCTCATACCAATCCTGAAACTCACCGGCCACATCGCCGCTGTCCTTGCCAACCTCGAAGGTGGTGATGACCACGACCTTCACCTTGATCGGCTCTTCGGCTTTGGCCGAATTGAGCGCAAAGAGCGTCACCAGGCAGAGGAATGGAAAAGCGGCTTTCATTATTTTAACCGTAAACGCAAAACCGCGGGGCGAGGCCCTATGCCCTTCTCGCCCCGCGGTCTAATTGCTTTTGCTCTAACGCCTAGAACCGAATCTTGATTCCGCCTTCAATCCGCAGCGGGAGATCACGCAGGATCGAGCCGTCGCCGTACACCGGATTCGGCGGCGCCCAGTTATCCTGATCGGTGAAGTTCAGGACGGAGAGACGCACTTCGACGTTCTTATAGGTGTAGAACACCGTCGCATCCAGCGTGTATTGCCAGGGAATTTTGAGGTCCCCGGTGTAGTCGGCATGGATGGGGCCGGTGATCACCGCGCCCAGCGAGGCGCCCAACCCGAAGTCGAACTTGTAAGTCGCCAGCAGGTTGAAGAGATGCTCCGGCAAACCGGGCTGGCGATAGGTCGCAATCGGGAGATTGCCGCCTGCGTCCAGCGTGATGGTTCCATCCGCGTTGACCGGCAGTTTGTCGATCGGCGCGAGCTGCGACACGAAGCCCGGGCTCTCATGATAAAGGAACGCCTCGGTGAGGGTGTAACCCCCCGTGAGATAGAAGTTCTTCGTTGGCTGCCAGTTCCCCTCGATTTCGAAACCTTTCGCATCGATCGGCGTGATCGCGCCGCCGGCGCCCGAGAAACCGCGCGTCTGGTGGAAGGCCGCCACGTTCACAAACAGGGTGTCCTTTAGAAGACTGGCTTTCAGACCCGCTTCTTCAAGAAAACTTTCATTGTGAAAGTCGTTCGCACTGTATTGGATTGAAGTAACGCTGGAACCCGGCGTCAATCCACCGCCTACCCCTACATGGGTATACTGGCTGTAGTTAAACGTGCCGTACGCCGTGACCTTGGGCAAAACCTCGTAGGTCAGGCTGATCCCGGCGTCGGGAATGACCGTAACCGTCTCGTCGGTATTGGGACCGCCGAAGGTCACGGGATCAGTGTCGTGCACATACAGGAAGTCTCCGCGAGCGCCGGTCAGGACGCCGAACTTCCCCAGCTTGAACTCGTTCTGGGCGAAGACGCCGCCCTGCACGACATGCGTATCGCCGGTGTCACCGTTGATCGCACCGGGACCAGCCACGCGCCCGGGATGCCCGGGAATGGGCAGGTCGGCCACGAAGTTAACATAGTTGATGTCCTGGCGCGGCGCGCTCAAGTCCCAGGAATTGGACGGCTCGTTGAAGTAGTCGTCGTACGCCAGCGTGTGCTGGTAGCGAAAATCGATGCCGACGTTAAACTTGTCGCTCACGGGGATTCCGCCCATGGTGTCAGCCACCGCCTTGGCATCCTTGCCGTCTTTGGCGTCCTTGCCATCTTTGGGGCTGGGCTTTCCGCCTCCGAGGGTGCCCTTGAAGGAGCCCTGGAACTCTGTGCGATCATCAATGAGGTAATCATTATCGATGACCTCCGAATAGTAATAGGAAGACTTGGTGTCGCGCTTGATGTAATTGGCGTAAAGATTGTTTACGACGGTATAATTGTCATCGAGAACGAGCGTCTGAATGACCTGGCCTTCGGCTTGCCGGCCGAAGGAACCGTCTCCCGGACGCAACAGGCGGCGCGAGCGGCTGATGTCGAACGTGCCGGTCGGCAGGAAGTTGTTCCCGCCGGCGAAGACATCCTTGTTATTGCGTACCCCGTCCCCGTTCTGGTCAACGATCCCGCCCGAAATGTAACGGCCATTGTCGATGAGGTCTTGTGTGGGCCGATTAACGCCAAAGTTTTCGGTATAGTCGGCCTGGAAGAACGAGCCGTTGAATTCCAGCTTGTATTTCTCCGTCGGCATCCAGGTGACGGCGGTGTAGATTGACTGCGTGGACTGACTGCCGTTCTCATAGAAGGAGCCGCTTTCCTCGCCGGAATAGCTAATGCGATAAGCGAGTTTGTCCTTGATGATCGGACCGCCGAAATCCAGCGTGTAGCGATTCTGATCGTACGTGCCGACGGTGCCGGAAACCGAGCCTTGAAACTTATCGAAATAGGGGCGCTTGGTGACGAGATCGATAAAGCCGCCGACGTACTGACTGACGCCGTAGAGCGCGGGCGGCGGCCCCTTGAGGATGGACACGCTTTCGACCTGATTGAAGTCGAGCGGGAGGCCGTTGCCATTGCTGGTGAGGCCGCGGCGCTGGCCGTTGAGCAACACGTCGGCCGTGGTGCCGCGCAGGGACGGATTGGAAGGCGCGCCGAAGTTCGTCGTGGTGAAGGAACTGGAAGTCAGCTTCGAGAAATCGCGCACGCTGGAGATGTCGATCGAGTCGAGCTGCTCGCGCGAGATGATGGTCACGTTGCGCGGGACATCGAGGATGTTGTCGTCGAGGCCGAACGCCGCGGTGTACGGGCGGATGGTGGGCAGCACGGATTCTTCCAGCGGCACGTCCGTGACGACGACCCGCTCAGGCCCGGCCTGGACCTCGGTCGGCGCGGTCGACGTGGCCGGCGCGGGGCCGGTGCCGGTGTCGCCCGAGGCGACCTGTTGAGCCTGCATTGCGCTTGCGCTTAGCAGCAACAGGCAACTGCCGGTGAGGAGTGGGAGTGCACGACGCCGTCGAGTAGGAAGGTAGGTCATTTAGAAGGGCAGCGTTTAGCAAAGAATGTGCCAACCGCGAATTGTCGGAGCCACGCCCTCAAACCTTGCAAATCCCGACGAAATGCCGTTCAAATTTCCGCACTCTTTCCGCCCGGCGCTGTGGGTTTATGACCACTCGTTGCAGAATTGGCCACGACGCAAAAACGCCCAGAGTTAGTCACGCTGAGGCAGGATGGCGTTCAATATTAACGCGAGCAGTCCGCCGGTGGTGATGCCGCTCGAGAAGACCGCGCGCACCGTCTCGGGCAGCGGGGCGAGCACGGCCGGCACGGCGTTGATCCCGATGCCGGCGCCGACCGAGAGCGCGATGATGAGGATCTCGCGCGACCGGAGTTCGAGCCGCGCGAGGATACGCACGCCGGCCGTTGCGACGAAACCGAACAACAGGAACGTCACCGCGCCGAGCACCGGCCCCGGCATGCGCGCCAGCCAGTGGCTGACGGGCGGCAACAGCCCGAGCGCGCAGAGGAGCCCGCCGACCCAGAGGCCGATCCGCCGCGACGCGACGCCGGTGAGTTGGATGACGCCGTTATTCTGCGCGAAGGTGGTGTTGGGAAAGCTGTTGCACAAGGCGGCAAGCGCGCTGTTGAAGGAGTCGGCCATCACGCCGCCGCGCACGCGTTTCCAGTAGAGGGGTCCTTGGACGGGTTGGCCGGAGAGCTGCGAAGTCGCCGTGATGTCGCCGAGCGTTTCGAGCGTGGTGATGACGTACGCGAAAAGAAACGGAAGCACGAGCGCCCACCGGAACGCAAAGCCGTACTTGCCGGGAATGGGGATGCTGAAAGCGGCCTCCGACGTGACCCCGGCCGGCGGCAGGTAACCGAGCGCAAGACAGACCAGGTAGCC
>CAXUAZ010000184.1:0-7158 GCA_964249195.1 uncultured Chthoniobacterales bacterium | reverse complement strand
AGCCATGGGCCGCGCGCAGTTCCTGGCACAGCGGACCCAAGGGCGCGGCCTTGCGGTCGCTCACCAGCAGAGCCGTGGCCAGCTCATAGCCTGGTTGCTTGGCCTTGGCCACTTGCACGCGCGCGGCCTTGCGCGAGTGGGTGTCGTAGTTGAGCGCGCTCCAATCGTGGATGACCAAGGCAAAGCGCTCGCCGCACTCCGCGGCGGCCGTCTGCGCGGCGCGCAAGAGCGGCGCGGCCAGAGTAGGCAAGTCCACCCGATCATTGGAGAGAAAACGCCAGGCGGCCTGGGTGGAACTAAAGGCCTGCGCCCCTGGCGCAGGCAACGCGCGCAGCCCACTGGCGGCGGCGTGCAAGGGACTCAGGTGTTCGCGCACCAGACGTTCCATAACGCCTGGACAACCTTGGATCCACGGACGGCCATGTCGGCACATACCCTCTACTGTACCCCACCCGTCAAACTTGTGTAGATACCTCAGATCGTGCTCTCCGAGCGCGATGGCAAATCCACAGCGGCGCAGCCGCTCTCGAAGAGAAGTGAGCAGCGTGCCGCTGCTATTGGAACTCATCGCGCTCGGAGAGCACGATCCACCTACACGGGCTCTTCGACGCTCACCTTCGCGGCGGCGGCTTCCCACTCACGGGTCAGCCGTTCCAGCTTGTCGACGACCGACATTAACTCCCGGTTCAGCTCCTGCGGACGCCCCCCGCCCTGATAGGTGTCGGCGCTTTCCAACTCCTCGGCCAGCGTCCGTTGCCGGCCCTCCAAGGCCGCGATCTCCCGCTCCAACTTCTGCACGCGCTCTACCCGGTCGCGCTTCTCCTTGGAAACAGCCGCACGCGCCTCGGCTTCCGCGCGTTTTTGTTCCTTCGTTTTGCGCGGGGCGGCGGTGGAAATAGCCGGCGCGGCCGCGCTCGCGGCAACAACCGCCGGACCCGGCGCATTGCCCGCCACCAGCGCTGCGCGGGCATCGGTGGCGCGGCTCTTCTCCAGATAATAATCGTACCCGCCGGCGTACGGCGTCAACTTGCCGGAGTCGATGTGCAACACGCGTTGCGACAGCGCCCGGATGAAGTGCACGTCGTGGCTGATGAAAATCAGCGTCCCCTCGTACTGCTCCAGCGCGCCGATCAACGCGTCGATGCTCGCCATGTCGAGGTGGGTCGTCGGCTCGTCCATCAGGAGCAGATTTGGCGGGTCGAGCAACAGCTTGATGAGCGCCAGCCGGCTCTTCTCCCCGCCGCTCAAGACCGACACCGACTTGAACGCGTCGTCGCCGCGAAACAGGAAGCTGCCGAGGATCGTCCGCGCCGCCTGCTCGGGCACGGGGCGCGGCGAGTCGAGCGCTTCCTGCAACACGGTGCGGCTGGAGTCGAGCATCTCCACCCGATGCTGCGCGTAGTAACCAACCCGCACGTTGAGCCCCGGCGTGCGTTCCCCGGCCCGGATCGGCAACACGCCGGCGAGCACCTTGAGCAACGTCGATTTCCCCGCCCCGTTGGGCCCGACGAGCACCGTGCGGTCGCCGCGCTCCGCGATGAAATCGAGCCCCTGGTAAATGACCCGCTCGCCGTAGGCCTGGGTCACGTCCTTTAACTCCAGCACCTTCTGCCCGCTGCGCGCCGGCTGGGGAAAGCGGAATTTCACCGTGGCCGCCTCGGCTTCCGGCGCCTCGACGCGTTCCATGCGGGCGATCTGCTTGAGTTTGCTCTGCGCCTGGGTCGCCTTGCTGGCCTTGGCGCGGAAACGATCCGCAAACCGCTGGAGCGTATCGATCTCGCGCTGCTGCGACTTGTAGGCGGCGAGCTGCTGCTCGCGCCGGGCGGCGCGTTGCTCCAGGTAGTTGTCGTAATTGCCCCGATAATGATGGAGCCGCCCGTTGGCGATCTCCACGATGCCGCGGGTGAGCTGGTTCAGGAACTCGCGATCGTGCGAGATCATGAGGATCGCGCCGGGGTAACTCTTGAGGTAACCCTGGAACCAGCCGAGCGATTCGAGATCGAGGTGGTTGGTGGGTTCGTCGAGCAACAGCAGATCGGGCTCCTGCACGAGCAAGCGCGCCAGGTGCGCGCGCATGATCCAGCCGCCGCTGAACGTCCGGGCCGGCCGGTCAAAATCGGTCTCCTTGAAGGCGAGGCCGCGCAGGATGCGTTTGGCCTTGGGATCGAGCGCGCCGGAGGAGTGGTCGTCCTCGTCGGTCGGCTGGAGGTGGGAGGTGGCGAGCGCGAGGACGGTCTCGTCGCCGGCCGGGGCGCTTTCCTGCGGGAGGAAGCCCATGGAAGCGCCGCGTTCGAAGATCACCTGGCCTTCATCCGGCGTGTTCTCGCGCAGGATCAAAGAGAACAGCGTGGATTTTCCCGCCCCGTTGGGACCGACCAGCCCGATGCGCTCCCCGCGATTGACCTGCAACGACACGTCGCGGAACAACACGCGCCCGGCGTAAGACTTACTGAGCTGCGATAGGGTGAGCATGGCGGGCGCACACTGTGCCCGAGGCGGCCGGGATTCGCAAGAGCGGGTAAGGAGACCGGAAAGCCGTTCAGATTCGATAGGTGATTGAATGGGCGTGCCCGCCGGGCCGTCTGAACATTTATGAAGAAAATCATCCTCTCCGCTGTTGCCGTCGCCGTTTTGACCGGCGGCGCCCTCACCGCCCAGGCCCGCGACCGCCGTCACGATGACCATCGCCGTGGCCGTTCCCGCGAAGTCTACGTCGTCGAGCGCAACCGTCCGGTGCGCCGCACGGTGTTCATCGACGAGCGCGGGCGTTACTATCGCGAGTACGGCGGCCGCCGCGTCTTCGTGACGCGTTATTTCAACGAGTATCCGGGACGTTATTATTATCCCGATGGCCGCCGGCGGGTGGGCCTGTCGATCCACTTTGATTGATTCAGATTTGCGCGTGCGAACACCGGTCTTGGTAACCCGGTGACATCATAGGCAGCCGCCCGGTCGTTGCGCAGCGACCGGGCGGCTTTTTTTGCCGAGCGCTCAGCCGCGCTCCAATACCTTTCTGGCTGCCATCTGCGCCCCCAGCACCACCAGCGGCAACCCGCCGCCGGGGTGCGTCGAGCCGCCGACGAAGTAAAAGCCGGGTCGATCTTTCGGCGCCATCGCGGGGCGTTGAAACGCCGCCCGCACTCCATGGCTGGCGAACCCGTACAGGCTCCCGCATTGCGCCAAATAACACGTCTCGAAGTCCGCCGGGGTAAAATGACGCCGCACGCGGATCGCCTTGCGAAGTCCCGCGCAGCCGAAGCGGGTTTCCAGGCGTTCGATGATCCGGTCGCCGTAGCTTTGCGCGAGGGCGGACCAATCGATCTGGCCGTTTAATGCCGGGGCATTGACCAGCACGAACCAATTCTCGCATCCCGCCGGCGCGCGGGTTGGATCCGCCTTGGAGTGAATGGCGACGTAGATCGTCGGCTCGCCCGCGGGCTGACCGGCAAAGATCTGGCGGAATTCGGCGGGGTAACCGTCGGAAAAACAGATGTTGTGGTGCGACAAATGCGGGTACTCGCGGGCAATGCCGAGATACATCACAAAGCCAGACATCGACATCTCCCGCCCCGACGGATCGTCGCCAAGGAAACGCGGCGTGGCCGAAAGGACGTCCTGATTGCACACCGTGGCGTCGAAGCCCGCGGGCAGCGTCTTCACCTCGTCCCCGAGACGAATTTCCACTCCCTCCTCGCGACAAATCCGCTCCAAGGCCCGCGCGATCTCGAACAACCCGCCCCGCACGTACCAGCCGCCGAAATGCGCCTCGACATACGCGATGATGTTGAACGCCGCGGGCGTCTTGTACGGAGACGAACCATTGTACGTCGCGAAGCGGTCGAAGAGCTGGATCAGGCGCGGATCGTGCCCGAAGAACCGGCGCACGGTCTGATCGAGCGTCTTGAAGCTCGCGATCTTCGGGAGATGCCGCAGCTTCGGCAGGTTGGCCCAGGTCAGCTGGCGATGCCACTCGGCCAGCGGGTTCTCGAGGAAGGCGCCGGCGGAGATTTCGTAGAGGCCGCGGGCGTACTTTAGAAAACGGGCGACGTCGGGGCGCTGCCAAAACGCCGCGTCTTCATCGATCACCGTGCCGTCGGTCCACCGGTAGCGGCACGTGATCAGGAGCGGGATGAGAGTCAGATCGTCCTCGAGGCGGCGGCCTAGTTGGGTCCAGAGCCGCTCGAAGACGTGCGGCATCGTGAGCAGGCTCGGGCCGGTGTCCCAAGTGTAGCCGCCCTCCTCCAGCCAGCCGAGCTTGCCGCCGACGCGCTCATTTTTCTCGAAGAGGGTGACCTTGACGCCCGCCCTGGCGAGCAGCGCCGCCGTCGCCAATCCCCCAATGCCCGCGCCGATGACCGCGATATTGGAGGCCGGTGATTTCATGGTGAGCAGGCGCATAGACTGCGCTGTGATTCTACGGCTCGTCACCATCTTCCTCGGCGAGCGAAGCGGCGTGATCGAGGCATGCAAGAACGTCCTCGCGCGTGATAGAAGAATACGCGCAAAGAAGAGTGTCGACGCTGTCTCCGGAAGCGAACATCCGAACGATTTGATGAACCGGGATGCGGGTGCCGCTGATGCAGGCTTGCCCATGGCAAATCTCAGGGTGAATCGAGATTCGATCAGGCATAGAGACAAGGTGTCCAGGAAGCGCGCTATTGCAATGTAACATCGAGATCGGCCACGCTATCAACTTCGGGCGGAGGATCTTGGTTGACTGCACCATTTCGTAAAGGACAAATAAGATCGCGTGGCCGAATTAATTTTACACCACCCTAGGAGCAAGCGCTCGCACGTCGCTCAATCTGGATGATCGCCCACTGCGCGTGCTCGGCGATCAGCGGCTCCGGGTCGGCGGCGGCGCGGGCGAGGGCCGGGAGATCGGCGGCGGTCCCGACGTTCCCCAAGGCGACGCAGACGTTGCGCAGCAGGCCGCGCCGCTTGATCCGCTTGATCGGCGAACCTTTGAAAAGCGCGCTGAATTGCTCTTGCGTCAGCGACAGATAATCGCGCAGGGACAAGCCGGGCCGCGCCTGGAAGGCCGCCTCGCACGACACGGCGGCGAAGCGGTTCCACGGGCAAGCGTCGAGGCAAGCGTCGCAACCGTAGATGCGGTCGCCGATTAACGGGCGAAATTCAAGCGGGATCGTGCCTTTGAGTTCGATCGTGAGGTAAGAGATGCAGCGGTTGGCGTCCAGATGATACGGGCGATCCCGGCGGATGGCGCCGGTCGGGCAGGCGTCGAGGCAGCGCGTGCATTTTCCGCAACGAGGCGGGATCGGCGCGTCGGGCGTGAGATCGAGCGTGGTCAACAGCTCGGCGAGGAAAAACCATTTGCCCAATTTCGGGTGCAGCAGCATCGTGCTCTTGCCGTGCCAGCCGATGCCCGCTTCGGCCGCGAAATCTCGCTCCAGGATCGGTCCGGTGTCGACGTAGTAACGCTGGCGGCCGCCGAGGGCGATCATTGTGTCGTCCAGGGCCCGGAGTTTGGCCAGGATCACGTCGTGGTAGTCGTCGCCCCAGGCGTAGCGGGCGATGCGGCCCGGGGTGGAGGGGCGCTCGCCTTGCCAATAGTTGAGGGCGAGCACGACGACCGAACGCGCGCCGGGCAGCACGAGTTGCGGGTCGGTGCGCTTAGCGCGGCCGCGTTCCAGCCAGGGCGTCATCTCGCCGGCCGAGCCCTCCGCGAGCCATTCGCCAAACGCCGCGGCATGCGCCGGAGTCCCGCAACGGGCCATGCGGCACAGCGAAAAGCCGAGCGCGAGCGCCTGCTCGACAATCACCGTTTTCATGGCGGATGCGGCCTCCCCCGTCATGATTCACCATGGTGTTCGGCCGCGGCCAGCACGGCCTCGGCCGCCTCCGCGTGGCTCAACGCGGAGGTGTCCACCGTGCAGTGCGCGCAGGCCGCATAGAGTGGTTTGCGCCGCGCGGAGATCTCTCCCAGCGTGGCCCGCGGATCCGCCGTTTGCAGGAGAGGCCGGCGAGAGTTCCGGGAGACGCGCGCAAAGAGCACGTCGTCCGACGCGGTTAGCCACACGACGCAACCGAGGTCGCGGAGGAGCGCGACGTTTTCCGGCCGCTGCACGATGCCGCCTCCCGTGGCAATGACCGCGCCGCGCGTGCCGGCGAGCGATCCCAGCGCTTCGTTCTCCAACTGCCGGAACCGAGCCTCCCCCTCACGCTCGAAGATCGTGGCAATCGGGCAACCGGCGCTTTGTACGATCAGGCGGTCGGTGTCGATGAACTTCCGGCCCGTCAGGCGGGTCAACTCGCGCGCAATCGAGCTTTTCCCCGCGCCCATGGGCCCGATAAGCACCAGGTTGCCCTCCCGGCGGCCCGGGATCACGGCGCGAGCCTAAGGTTGCGCCGAGATGCGCACGACGCTGCGCGCTTTTGCGCCCTTGTCGTCGTGATAAAGCTCATACTCGACTTCGTCGCCCTCTTGCAACGTCTTGAATCCGTCCGACTTGATCACCGAGAAATGCACGAAGATGTCTCCGGGCACGTTCGGATCGACGATAAAGCCGAACCCTTTCTTTTCATTGAACCATTTAACGCTCCCTTTCGCCATGACTAGATTCTGGTTTTCCATACTTTCTGGTGTCTTGGTTATTCGCTGGGCCGGTCCCGGCAGATGCGCAAATCTCTCACCAATATGACGCCCGCTCCCCTTGTTGCGCTTACCGGCGCCACGCCTGCGATGCTCCACGCCTTGCGTCCGGCCGGGGAAATCCTGGCGCGCTTCGGAGTGGCCTTTTCGGAAGTCGCTTCAACCGACCGGCTTGCAGATGCTTACCGGGCCGTGATCGTCGCTTCGGACGATGCCGCTCTGCCGGCCGCGCTGGCCGTCCGGAGTGCGGCGCCCGTGATCCGCGTGCCCTGTGGAAGCGACTGCGGCGCGCCGGCGATTGACGTGTTGACGTGGCCCGCCGGGGCCGCCCCGTACGCCACCGTGGCCATTGGGGAAGCCGGCGCCCGCAACGCCGCGCTGCTCGTCATCTCCATCCTCGCCCTCGACGACGAACCATTGCGCGCGCAGTGGGAGGCATTTCGCGCCGAGCAGACCGCCGCCGTGCTGAGCCTGCCGCCGTTTCGCGCTTGAAGATGGAAACGCTCCTCCTCCCTAGCGCCGCCCCCGGCGCTTGGGAGGAGGAG
>CAXUAZ010000183.1:0-7227 GCA_964249195.1 uncultured Chthoniobacterales bacterium | reverse complement strand
CCTTCGAGACCTACACCGGCGGCGCCACGGTTAGCGGCGGCACGCTCTCGCTCAACACGAGCGGCGGGGCTGGAACCGTCCGGGGAACCGTCACCGTCAACAGTGGCGGCACGCTCAACCTGGCGTCGAATGATGCGTTGGGTTACAACGCCGACGGCACTCAGGTCACGATGGTAAACGTAAACGGCGGCACGGTGACCAGTGTGGCCAATAACAATGAGGGTTTCAACACAAGTTACAACCTGACCGGCGGCACCGTAGCAGCCGGTTCCTTGTTCCGGTTTAATGTGAACGCCGCTACGCCGCCGACCATCGCGTCGTCCGCCAGTGGGACTCTCTCCCAGTTCAACGCCGGCATCGATGATTTCCCCAATTCGAGCGTCGCGGGAAACCTGGGCATTAGCGTGGCAACTGGAACTACCTCTAGCGGAGTGGATCTCCAGATCGCCGGGGTCATCCGGGGCGCGACCGTGCCCACGGGCATCACCAAAACGGGCACCGGGTTCCTGAATCTGACCGGGCAGAATACCTTCACTGGGCCTGTCAATGTGAATGCGGGGACGGTCAACGTCGGGGTTGGCGGCGCCAATGATGGGAGCACCAGCGCACTGGGCTACGCGAATGGCAGCAAAGCGATCACGGTGGGTGCGGGTGCAACGCTTTCAGGCACGGTGAATAATTGGTTTGGCAACGGGAGCGCCGCCAACCTGCCTGTCATCACCGTCAACGGGGGTACGCTTAGCGGTAGCCGCTACACTGCGATCGGTGCGGTTAACCTAAACGGCGCCACATTTTCTTCATCGGAGACACTCGACGCAGGGAATTATCAGGCATTTGCGTTGCGAGGCAACGTGACGGTGGGAGGCTCCTCTGCTTCCACCATCACCTCTACCAACGTGACTGCCACGACCGGCGGCTATCATTTGGGGCCGAACACGACCTTTACGGTTGCTTCCACCGGAAGCGCCACGCCGGACCTTGCCGTAAACGCGCCCTTGATCAACCAATCGGGTGATTTCGGCAACGCCGCTGGCGTGCTGATTAAGACGGGCGCCGGCAAGATGGCGCTAAACGGGGCCAACACTTACACGGGAGCGACGACCGTGAACCTTGGAACCCTGCTGGTCAATGGCAGCACAGTGACTGCGAGTGCGGTTACGGTGGGAGCGACCTCCACGCCGGGGCCTTCCTCGGTGGCGACATTGGGCGGCGGGGGAACGATTTCGGGCGCCGTGACAATCAATAGCGGAAGCACGATCACGGCGGCCGACGTGGGGACAGTGGGTGCGCTTACGCTGGCATCGACCGTGACGATCACGGGCGGCACCTACGCGGTGGACATCAGCAGCGACGGCGCCACGGTGGATAGGCTGAACATCGGGGGCGCGCTGACGCTGAGTGGCGCGAACATCACGTTTACCGGGGGGACGCCGACGGCGCCCAGCTACGTGTTGGCAACGTACGCCTCAGAGACGGGAACCTTCGCGGGTACGGCGCCGAGCGGCTATGCCTTCCAGTTCAACGGCAACAACACCGAATTGGACTTGGTGGCGGTTCCGGAGCCAGCCACGTGGCTGGCGGGGGGCCTGATCGTCGGGCTGGCCGGCATGTCGCAGCGCCGCAAGGTGTTTGCGCGGAGCTAGCCAAGGTGGATCGCGCTCTCCGAGCGCGATGGTACCCCCCCAGCGGCGCAGCCGCCCTCGAAAACCAGGTAGGGACGGCTCTCCGCAGCCGTCCGACTTGTTGGTTTGGGCAGGGGAAGCGCCAAATGCCTCCCGCGTAATCACCCGGCGGACGTCTTCTCGCCGACTCAGACTATCTTTCTGCCTTCCTCTCAGGTCGTTGGGCGATTTTTTTTTAATAAATTCGTAAATTTTTGTTGCTCTTCGCGTCTCGGTCAGGATAAATGCGCGCAGTCTCACCTGGAAGCCTGCTGAAGTGTCTTCAGCCTGCGACCGGGAAATTGTCCGCAACGATCTATCCTCTCCATGCGTAAATCTACCCGCCTGCCGTCCGCTTCCCACAACACCCTGAACTGGCGCGCTTCCTTCATTCGCCTGCGTGCTTCGGCGGCGATGGCGGGTATTTCCGCTTTGGTCGTCGGAGCAGGCATTTTGCCTCGCGCTCAGGCGCAGCAAAATGATGCCTGGTCGACCGCTCCGGTGGACGGTACTTTCTCGGGAATCAATTGGACGCTCGGAACCACAACCCCCGGCGCGCCCACGGGGACCATTGCGGCCGGGGACAATCTTTATTTCGGCACGTCGAGCACCACGACGCTGAATGAAGATGAGGTGGCAGGTTTCAGTATCGGCAGCTTCACTTTCAATTCGGGGGCAGCCGCGTTCACGATCGCCGGCAACTCATTTGCGCTAGGCGCCGCGGGCATCACCAACAACAGCACGAGCCTTCAGACGATCAACGATGATTTCACCATTGCGGCCACAAGCACCTTTGCGACAACAACGGGTGGCGGCAATCTCGCGCTAGGCGGGGCGATCAGTGGTGCGGGTGGTCTCACCAAGACGGGGGCCGGCACGTTGACCCTCACGAATTCAAGCACCTTTACGGGTGCAACTAACGTCAACGGGGGCACGTTGGAACTTTCTGGGGACAACAGTGGTCTGTATAACTACGGAGAAAACACAGGCGTCATCAACGTAAACACCGGTGCCACGCTGAAGTTTTCAGGCAATGATTCGCTCGCCAACTCAAACGACCAGACGGTTCCCACGACCATCACGGTGAATGGCGGCACCTTGACGAACACCACCGGCAATTACAACTCGATCATTAGCCCCACCTTCAACGGGGCGACCGTCACTGACAACGGCGGCCCAAGTACGGGTTACTCCGCCTTTCGCTTCGGCGGCACGGTGACAATTGGCGGCACGACGGCAACCAATATTAACGTTGGCACGGCCACCGCTGCCAATGGCATCAACCTCGGAACTGCCCAGGGCTCTAGCGCCCAGGGATTTACTGATTCGACCACCTTTAACGTTGCGGATGTGACGGCCAGTGCTGCCTCCGACCTGAATGTAAATGACGTCCTCAGAGATTCCGGGGGTAGCGTAAACGGCCTTATCAAGACGGGTGCAGGCACCATGACACTGACTGTGGCGGGCGTGTACACGGGCGGGACGACCGTCAACGGCGGCACTCTAGTGCTAGGCGTCGGCAACCTCGCGGGAGCTGTCCGGGGCGCCGTCACGGTCAACACCGGTGCGACGCTAAGCCTGACTGCTGGTGATGCCTTGGGTTACGCCAATGACGGAACTCAAGTCACCACGGTCAATTTAAACGGCGGTACTTTAACCGCGAGCGCCGGGAATCAAGGTTTTTACACGAGCTTTAACCTGACCGGCGGCACGGTGTCAGGCACCTCTCTCTTTCGGTTCAACATCAACGGAGGCGCCGCTCAGCCAAGCCTCACGTCTTCTGCCAGTTCGGCGAAATCCACGTTTGCGAGTAACATGGATATCTTCACAAACTCCGGCGCCGATGGTAATTTCGCGATCAACGTGGCAGACGGATTGAGCGCGATTGACCTTGAGATTACCGGAAACATCGCCGGCCAATATGGCGGCACCCTTGCCGGGATTAACAAGACCGGGCTCGGCTACCTCAACTTGACCGGCCAGAACACCTTCAGCGGCCCTGTGAACGTTACCGCAGGAACAGTCAACGTCGGAACGGCCGCCGTCAACGGTGGCGGGTCTGGGGCGCTGGGCCTTTCGAATACCGGGAAAACGATCACAGTTAGTTCGGGTGCGACCTTGTCTGGGACGACGACAAACTGGTTCGGCAACCAGGGCAACACCGGCACGCTGCCCACGATCACCGTCAATGGCGGCACGCTCACCACCTCGCGTTACACCTCCATTGGCGCGGTGAACCTGAACGCTGGGATCATGAACGACACCGATGCCTCTGCTGATAGCGGTAATTACCAGTCTTTTGCGTTGCGCGGCAACATAACGGTAGGAGGAGCGGCGGCTTCGACGATCTCGGCCACGGGGGCGACCGCCACTACTGGCGGTATGCATCTGAACACGAACACGCTCTTCACCGTGGCGGACGTGACCAGCAATGCAAACGTCGACTTGACGGTTTCTGCTCCTCTGCGCAACCAATCCGGTGACTTCACTAATTCTGCAGGTGGGTTAACAAAAGCGGGCGCAGGCACAATGGTGCTCTCCGCCGCCAACACTTATAATGGTCCAACGACGGTTAGTGCCGGCACGCTGCTGGTCAACGGCAGCACTGCATCAGCCAGTGCGGTAACGGTCAACAATTCCGGATCGGTGCTGGGCGGCGGCGGCACGATCTCGGGCGCGACGACGATCAACACGGGCAGCACGATCACGGCGGCCGACGTGGGTACGGTGGGTGCGCTCACCCTGGCTTCCACGGTGACGATCACGGGCGGCACCTATGCGGTGGACATTAGCGGAGCCACGGCGGACCGGCTGACCATCTCGGGCGCGCTGACGCTGAGCAGCGCGAACATCACGTTCACCGGGACACCGACGGCGCCGAGTTACGTGCTGGCCACCTTTGCGTCGGAGACGGGCAGCTTCTCAGGCACGGCCCCAAGTGGCTACGCTTATCAGTTCAACGCGGGTTTCACCGAGTTGGACTTGGTGGCGGTGCCGGAGCCGGCCACGTGGCTGGCGGGCGGCTTGCTGGTTGGATTGGCAGGCCTGTCGCAGCGCCGCTGGTTCAGCAGCCTGCTGACGTCGGTGCGGAGTTAGTCTCCAGCTTATTTATATAGGCGACGGAAACGCCACGGAGGGATGCCCTCCGTGGCGTCCTCGTTTGGTGCTTGCAGGGTCCGCTCCGCGTCGTGGGACGGGACGGAGCCCATCCCTCCAGGGGATTCACCGACCGCGTCCAATAACAGGTAGGGATGGCTCTCCGAGCCGTCTGTAATTCGATTGCTCACGGTGCGCTCCGTGCGAAGATGGCGGACTCGTGCCGCCCTTGATGCCGAGGACATTATTGGTGTCGCAGAAGTGCCCGCGCGTTAGATTAACCCTGCTCCCGGCCTCCCTCGCGTCAAAATGAAACCTGCGTTTGTTGGCGCCTTTCTGCTGGCGTCCGTTTTCTTCCTCGGAACTCAGCCTTCGCCGGCGGTTACGTTTTACGATAGCCGCGCCAACGGCAACGAAGACAACGGCGTCTACTTCGCCGCGAAAGACAAAACCCATCTGACGGAAGCCGGTTATGCGATCAAAGCCGAAGTGGTTGCCCGGGTGATTGAGAAGGCAGTTCCTTTCAAGCCTTGAAAGACCACCCCGGGGCCGCCCCACGGAGAGAGTGGTTTGCCCCATCCTGCGACCTACCGACGGTCATAGCAGGCTGTCAGACTTAGAGCGTATTAAATTGAATTGTAGCCGTCAGCAACTCACGGGGACGGGCATTAAAAAGTATACGGGGCGGAGCCCATCCCTCCAAATATTTGGAGGGACGACCTCTGTGTCGTCCCTGACTTCGGATGGTCGAGCGGCTATCGCTTTACTTTATATGCTCTAGCTACAAACCTCTGAGAATCGGCTGTTTTTGCGCGAAAAAGCTGCAAAATAGCCTCACCGTTTGTTCTAAATTTTTTTGAACGGTTGAACCATTGAGGTTTTTGACCGTTTTTTTAGCTAAGTCCGACAGCTTGCATAGACCGCCGCTACAACTGAATCGAGAGACTCGCGCCGCAAAATAGTGAGCACGAAGCAAAGGATCCTTCCGGTTGACTGTTTCGTCCAGACGCCGTGGTACCAGGGGGGAGAATCGAACTCCCGACCAAGGGCTTATGAGTCCCCTGCTCTACCGCTGAGCTACCCTGGCGTTCTTTGCGGCACGTAACAGTAGCAAGAACGCGCCGTTTTGCAACCAGCCGCCCTCCAATACCATGCTTCAGAGCGCCGCGAAGCAGTCGTCCAACACGGCCAGGGCAAAGTCGGCGTCGGCGGCAGTGAGACACATCGGCGGTTTCACGCGCAGGACGTTGCCGTGGAATCCGCCTTTGCCGATCAATAGACCCATCTCCTTGGCCGTCTCAAAAACCTGCGCGGCCTCTTCCTTCGCGGGCGCCTTCGTCCCGCGATCCTTCACCAATTCCACCCCAATCATGAGGCCCTTGCCGCGCACGTCGCCGATGACGCTGTGTTTGCCGGCGAGCCGGCGGAAGCCATCCATGATCTGGTTGCCGATCGTCAGCGAGTTGGCCTGCAAACCTTCGCGATCGATCACCTCGAGCACCGCCTTGCCCTGCGCGCAGACCACCGGGTTGCCGCCAAATGTGTTGAAATGGATGCGCGATTTCAGCGTCTCCGCGATCTGGTGCGTCGTGACCACCGCCGCCAGCGGCACGCCGTTGCCGATGCTCTTGGCCATCGTCACGATGTCCGGGAGGACGCCCTGCGTCTCAAACCCCCAATAATGCGTGCCGGTCCGCCCGAAGCCCGCCTGCACCTCGTCCGCGATGCAGACGCCGCCCGCCGCGCGCACGTGCGCGTAGGCTTTCTCCAGATAGCCGTCGGGAAACACCACGGTGCCGCCCACGCCTTGCACGGATTCCGCGATGAATCCCGCCACCCGGCCGGACGTCGTGTAATCGATGACGCTTTTCACGTCATCCGCGTACTTGCGCCCGGCGTCGGGATCATCGTAGCCGGACGTCCCGCGGTATTGGTCGGGCGCGACCGCGTGGTGGACGCCGAAAGAGTGGGGGACATTAAATTTCCAGGTCGAATGCGCCGTGAGCCCCATGCCGGAGCTGTTGCCGCCATGGTAGGCGTTGCGCAGCGCGACGACATCGTAATTGCCCGTGTACGCGCGAGCCATGAGGAGCGCGAGGTCGTTGGCCTCGGAGCCGCTGTTGACGAAGTAGATCGCCTTGAGGTCACCCGGCATCTTGTCGGCGAGCGCCCTGGCGTATTCGACGATGTTCGGGTGCAGATAAATGGTGGGCGCGTGCTGGATGAGTTCGTTCTGCCGGTTGGCCGCGGCGACGATGTGCGGATGGCAATGCCCGCAACCCACGGTGACAATCCCGCCGATGCCATCCAGATACCGCCGCCCTTTTTCGTCGTAAAGATACTGCGCCCGCCCTTCGACGAGCATGATCGGCTTCTTGTAATAGTGGAACAGCCCCGGGTTGAGAAATTCCTTGCGCATCGCGAGCACTTCCTCGGCGGAAGGGCCGGTGTACGGGGTGGGGACGTGATC
>CAXUAZ010000182.1:0-7257 GCA_964249195.1 uncultured Chthoniobacterales bacterium | reverse complement strand
GTGCGCTTCGCGCCGCCACAACTCCGGCGCGAAGCGCACCGCGCCTTGCCGCGCAAACGCCAGCGCGCCCATCGTCGCGCCAATGCCCAGCGCGCCGATGCCGATGCACTGCTGGGTTGCCCCGATCCAAAGCCCCATCGCGCCGAATAATCCCGCCGCCGTAAACCATCTCCGCGCGCGCCGTTCATCCCCGGCCCGCACCCATCCCAAGCCGCCCGCGACCGCGCACAACACGTCGCCGGCAAAGGCGATCAGGTGGAGCCCGTGATGGTCCGGCCGGCCATACGAGAAATCCCACTGGACGCCCCACAGCGAGGCCAGGGTAATCATGAGGATCCCTGTGGGCCACGCGCCCAATGCCCGCCGGAACACCACCCCCAACGCCAGCAGGGCGAGCGCAAACAGGAGCGGGTTCGCCCACAAGGACGACCACGCAATGGCGGCATCCATGGGTTCCCCGGTAACAACATGCTCTCCGGCGCCGACGATCCAGAGCCACCACGCGAGGCTGGAACTCCAGTGCTCCTCCCGGCCATAGGGCGCGTTGTCGAAGGCGAACGTCTTGAGCCGCACGACTCCCGCGCGCTGGTGCTCCTGAGTCAGGGTAATCCAGCAGTACCCGTCGGGATCGAACATCAATGGCGGCGCGGCGGCGGCCAGTTGGGCGCAGGCGCCGCGGCCCGTCGTGTTGCCCGGCGACATGCGCCAGAGGCGCTCGAAGCGGCTGGCCGCCTTGACGATGTTGTCGTCGTTGTGCGCGACAAGCGTGATAAACCCGATCGCCACGATCCAGCACAACGCCACGGTCAACCACTCCGCGCGTTTCGCCGTCATCGCGTCCGAATTTAGCAGGATTGAAGCCAGCCGTCTTTTAGGCCATAGTGGCAAGTTGGTCACTAGCTCGAAAATAGCTCTGAACGAGGCGTTTCATGAAGTCCCAACCCGCTCCGGCTGCCCCGCGCATCCTCATCTTCGTGGTCGCGTACAACGCCCGCAAGACGTTGGAATGGGTGCTCGACCGCATCCCGCCGAGCCTGCGCAACCCCAGCGTCGAGGCGCTCGTGATCGATGACTCGTCGCCCGACGATACCTTCCAGACCGGCGTCGATTACGTCTCGCGGCATCAGGACGGGCTGAAAGTCACCATCCTGCGCAACCCGGAGAATCAGGGCTACGGCGGCAACCAGAAGCTCGGGTACCGTTATGCGATCGAGAATGGTTTCGACGCCGTGGCGCTCGTGCATGGCGACGGCCAGTACGCCCCCGAATGTCTGCCCGACCTGCTTGCGCCGCTGCTCGCAGGCGAGGCGGACGCCGTATTCGGCTCGCGCATCCTGACCCAGGGCGGGGCTCGCCGCGGCGGGATGCCACGCTACAAGCTGTTGGGCAACCAGGTGCTCACCCGTTTTCAAAACGCCATGCTCGGCACGCAATTCTCCGAGTTCCATTCCGGCTACCGGCTGTACTCGACGCGCGCGTTGCGGCGCATCCCTTTCGAGCGCAACACCAACGACTTCCACTTTGATACAGAGATCATCATCCAGCTCGTGCGCGCCGGGTTGCGGGTGCGCGAGTTGCCGATCCCCACGCATTACGGCAGCGAAACCTGCCACGTGAACGGCCTCAAGTATGCGTGGGACGTGGTCAAGACCATGGTGCGCGCCCGGATTCACCAGCTCGATCTGCTCTACGATCGCAAGTTTGACGTGGATGAACTCCTGGATCGCAATTACGATCTGGAGGTCGACTACCACTCGGCGCATTACCTGACGCTCGAAGCCGCCCGCCCCGGCGCGCGTGTGCTCAAGATCGGCAGCTCACGGGCAAATCTCGGGCCGGAACTCACCAACAAGGCCTGCCGCGTGACCTGCATGGACCGCCAGCGGCCGGAAGGCGTCGAACCGGCGGATTTTATCGCGTGGAACCTGGACGCCGCCGAGTTCCCGGTGGATTCGTCGCAGTTCGACCAGATTTTGATGCTGGGCGTGATCGAGCATTTGAAAGACCCGGAGCGCTTCATGGAGGAGATGCGTTTCGCGGCCCGCCGGCAGCGGCCGGAAGTCATCATTTCGACGCCGAACGTGGGATTTTTCATCACGCGGTTGATGCTGCTCTTCGGGCAGTTCAACTACGGGCGGCGCGGGATCCTGGATCGGACCCACCAGCGGCTCTACACGTTTGGCTCGCTGGGCAAACTGCTGGAGCAGGCGGGGTATCGGATCATTGAGACGCGCGGGGTGCCGGCGCCGTTCCCGCTGGCGATCAAGCGGCCGCGGCTGGCGCGGTGGATGATCCGGGTCAACGAGTGGTTGATCCGGCTGAATCGCGGGTGGTTTTCCTACCAGATTTTCTACCGCGTGCAGGCGCTGCCAAGCGTACACCATCTGCTGGAGATCACGGTGGAGAGCAGCGATGCCTTGCGCGGCCAGGGGGCGGCGGCGCACCCGCCGGAGGCTTAAGGCTTGAGCGGGTCGGTCTCTTTTTTCTTCTCCGGCTTGCTCATCATGATGGCCTTCAGAGCCACGAATTCACGCTGGGCGTTGCCGGCGTAATCCACCGTGCCGTGCTCGAACAAAACGACAAACCCGAAGGCGAACGCAGCCGTCAGGGCGACCCAAAAAAGTTTGCGGATAAGGTCCATGCTAGCCGTTCATCCAAGCAATTGCCGCGCCAGCCCCGGCTTACCTGGCGCCGATCTCATCGATGATCGCCTTTTCGAACTTCACGATGTCCGCCACGAAGAGCCGGATGCCGTCCGCCGTTTTCTCGGTCGCCATCTGGTCTTGATTAAGCAGATAACGGAACGATTTCTCATCGCTCGGGAGGCGCTCGAGGTCCGCCGCTTTTGCCTTCTCCGGGTCGAGCTTGCGGGTGAGGACGGGCTCCTCCTTATCCGCCAGCTCCTTCAAGAGCTTGGGGCTGATCGTCAAAAGATCGCAGCCCGCCAGCTCGGCGATCTGCCCGGTGTTGCGGAAACTGGCGCCCATAACTTCGGTGGGGTAGCCGAACTTCTTGTAATAATTGTAGATGGCGCTCGTCGACTGCACCCCGGGGTCTTCGGCGCCGGTGTATTCCTTGCCGGTGCTCTTCTTGTACCAATCGTAAATCCGCCCGACGAACGGCGAGATGAGTTGCACCTTCGCCTCCGCGCACGCCGCCGCCTGGACGGTCGAGAACAGGAGCGTCAGGTTGCAATGAATGCCTTCCTTTTGCAGGAGCTCCGCCGCGCGGATGCCTTCCCACGTCGACGCAATCTTGATGAGGATCCGCTCCCGCTCGATGCCATGCTCCTTGTAGAGTTGGATGAGGTCGCGGCCTTTCTTGACGAGGGCCTCGGTGTCGAAGGAAAGCCGCGCGTCGGTCTCGGTGCTGACCCGGCCGGGGACGATTTTGAGGATTTCCGTGCCGAAGAGGACGAGCAGCCGATCAGAAATCTTGTCGAGCAGGGCCGCGCCGGTGTACTGGGAATCGCGAAATTCCCGCACCGCCTGCTTGAGCAAGGGCTTATATTCTTCGACGCCGATCGCGGCGAAGATGAGACTGGGATTGGTCGTGGCGTCCTGCGGGGTGAAAGCCTTGATGGTCCCGAAGTCGCCCGTGTCGGCGACGACCTTGGAGAACTTCTTGAGCTGATCGAGCTGGGTATTGCGGCCCGCCGTGGCAGGGGTTTCCGGCGCGTCGAGGGTGGCGGCGTTGCTCATAATGGGAACCAGTGTCGCACGCGCCCCGTCCGCGTCAATGCGGCCGGAATAATCTCACGCAAAGCCGCAAAGGGGAGGAAGACAGAGGTTGGGATTGCTTCCACCTCTGCGTCTCTGCGCCTCCACCTCTGCGTCTCTGCGCCTCTGCGTGAGATTATTCTGGAGGGGGTTACCCGTGCCGCCGGTTGTACTGCGCCACCTCGCGGTCTGTCTCCCGGCGGGTCACCCGCTCCTTGAGATCGGCCCGTTTATCCCCCGCGTGCTTGCCCTTGCCCACCCCGATTTCGATCTTCACGCGTCCGTTCTTCCAGTACATCCGCAGCGCGACCAAGGCGTGCCCTTTGATCGACGAAAGGCCGTGCAGCTTGTAAATCTCCACCTTGTGCAGCAGCAGGCGGCGCGACCGTTTCGCGACGTGCTGCGAGTCGTGGCTCGCCCGCTCATAGGGCTGGATGTCTGCGTTGATCAACGTCGCCTGCCCGCCGTCGACCCGCGCGTAAGCGTCGTTGAGATTGGCGTGGCCGGCGCGGATGCTCTTGATCTCCGTGCCCTGCAACTCCACCCCCGCCTCGAATCGCTCGAGGATGTGGTACTCCCGCAATGCCTTGCGGTTGGTGACGATGTCCTCACCCATGGCGCCAAAGCCCGGGCCTGCCGCCCCCAGCCGCTATTCGACCGGCGCCGGCTCGCCGCCGTCGCGGAAGGTCAATTTGCCCTCGATCACCTCGGTCAACGCAATGTCGGACGACATCATGCGCGGGGTCGTCTCCACCAACGGCCGATGCCCCTGGCTGAGCTGGCGCACCCGCTTGGAAACCACGTTAATCAGCTTCTGCTGGTCGGGGATGATCTTGGAAGCTTCTTCAAGCAGTTGGCTTTGCATATGGATCTGTGGGCTGCGACCGGTCGCCGTAAGAGCGGCCGTCGCCGACAGCGGAAGAACAACGGGAATCTGCATGGCAAATAAACTACAGGCGGACCGGGAGGGATGACAATGGAGGGCAGCCCGCCCTTGTCAACCAAAATCTGGGCCGCCGAACTCCTTAAAAGATCGCGCCGCCCGTCGCGGTCCCGGCGCCGTCTTCGTTTTCGCTGCGCCGTGGCGCGGGAGCATCGCTCCCTCCCGGCGCCACTCTCCCCGGCGCAATGCGAAACATCACGCTCCCGCTGGCGTTGATATCCGCCTCCCGCAAGACGCCGCCCGCGTCCTGCAAAATTTTGGCCGCCTCGGCCGCCCGTTCGGGGTGCGCGACGGTCACCGTCATTCCGGGCGCCCTCGGGACCACGTAGATCGTGTCGTCCGCAAAGCCGGCCTTTTTCAGGTTCGCCGCCGCCTTGTCCGCCGCGGCGCTGGATTCAAAGAACGCCGAAGCCGCCTCTTCTGGATCGATCACCGTGTTATATTGATTGCCCATGGTTTAACAATCGAAGGGAGGTCGACGCTCGGTCTCCCATGAAAATGCGCGTGTAAGTTATTGCCGCCAGCGCCATAGTCCGCCCGTGACTCCGGTAGAACATAACGATCCCATCAACGCCCGCATCCTCGCCATCAGCGAGGATCAGATCGCCGGTTTCGTGGAGCATCCGTTTCAGGAAATCGCCGACCGCAGCGGGGTGGAGCTGCCGGTCGTGCTGGAGCGGGTGCGGGCAATGCTGGAGGCGGGGACGATCCGCCGCGTGCGGCAGACCCTCCTGGCCACGAACCTCGCTTCCGGCGCGCTGGTGGCCTGGAAGGTGCCGCCCGAGCGGCTGGATGCCGCGTTTGAATTCATGTTCCGCGAGGACCCGTTCAGCGGGCACGTGGTCGTGCGGTCGACCGACGGCGCCACGGCCGGGTCGGAGTACAAGCTGTGGACGACGCTCAAGGCGCCGCGCGGATTTTCGCTGGAGGACCACGGAAAGCTGCTGGCCCAGCGCGTGGGCGCCGAGCGTTTCCTGCTGATGCCGGCCAGGGGCATCTTCGCGCTCGGAGTGGGCCACGTGCGGCGCAAGTCGCTGGAGCCCGGCGAGCGCGCCCCGGAACCCGCCGTGATGATGAAAGTCGAAGCCGCCGAGCTGGACGAACGCGAATGGCGCGTGCTGCTGGCGCTCAAGCGCGAGTTTGCTCCTAAGGAAATTAACGAGGCGCCGTGGCCCGCTCGCGCGGAGGAGGCGGGCGTATCGTTGAGGGAATTTTGCGCGGTGGCGAAGGCGCTCGAGACGCGCAAGCTGATCGGGCGGTTCTCGACGTTCCTGGAACACGTGAAGCCGAGCGAAACAGGGGTGCGCGTGACGCGGTTCAACGGGTTGTTCCATTGGGCGGTGCCGGCGGGCCGCGAGATCGAGGCCGGGGGCGAGGTGGGGCGCCACGTGATCCTGACGCATTGTTATTGGCGCGAGGCGGGGCCGGAGTTCGGCAACGTAAACATCATGGCGGTCGCGCATGGGACCGACAAAGGCCGTCTGCTGGAGCACAAATCCGCCATCGACGCGCACCTGGCGGCGTGCGGGATCCCGGTGAGTTACACGAACGTTTTTTGGGGTGGCCGCAGCGAGATCAAGCCGTCGGAGATCTCGCCGTTTGTGTACCGCGAGTGGCTGGAGAAAATGGGCTCAACTCACGCTTAAAGCCGCCGCCCTGCCCGCCGCCTCGCCGGTGGCCAGACACGTCCCGATCACCCGCAACGCTGCCTGCGCCTCGTGACTGCACGAGAGGCAGCGGCCCGCCATGTAGAGCGTATCGTCGTCGCGGGCGCGGAGCGCATCGAGCGGGATGCCGCACGAGCGGTTATCCACCGGAAAACGCCACTTCGGACCGCCCGCCGTTTCCCGCAATTCTATCGGCCACGCCGAGTGCGCCACGGCACCGGGAGACGCCCTTCCGGCCTCGATGTCCGCCGTCTCGATGCGCCGCCGCCCGAGCACCCGCCGGCTTTCGCGCACCCCCGCGCGGCTCGGCCACGCGGCGATGTAGGCGTTGGCAAAATCGGCGTTTTCGGCCCGCAGGAGGCGGGTCAAACCATCCGCAATCGCCCGCCCTTCGGTCTCCAGTCGCGTCAGGCACGCGGCATCCAGCGGGTCAAACGCCGGGCCGCCTGTCAGGTCAATGGTCACATACGCCTCTCCAGCCTGTGAACTCGCGCGAAAATGCACGCCCATCGCCCCCTCCGGCAAGCGTCCTTCGCGCACGGCGTCCGTCACCCTTCGCGCCAGGCGCAACCGCGCGTCGTCCCCCAACGCCTCCGCCGCCACGCCTCCCAGCGCAAAGATAAACGCCGCTCGCTGCAACCGCTCCGGCGCTTCCATCTCGCATTCCGCGCCTCGCAACGACGCCAGCACGGCGTCGCCCGTGGCGTCCACCGCCGTCCGGGCGGCGATCTCCCAAGTCTTGCCCCGGCAGGTCAACGTCGCGCTCTCCCGGTCGGCGGCGATGATCTCCGTGTGCAACCGCACCGTCAGCCCGGGCGTCTCGCGGGCAAATTCATCGGCGAGAAACGCGAACGCCGCCGGCCGTTGTAAGAGCACGTCCACCCTCCCCATCCGGTGCGGCCCGCTCGCCCCGCCGCTGCGCAGGAGG
>CAXUAZ010000181.1:0-7292 GCA_964249195.1 uncultured Chthoniobacterales bacterium | reverse complement strand
GCACATGGCCGTCCATGTCATCGCCAACAGGGAGGCCGAAGAGGTGCAGGATCGTGGGGGCGATATCCAGGAGCGTGGCGCCGTAGAGGCGTTCGTCGGCGCGGATGCCGGGACCGTTGAGGACGACCATCCCGTGCGGGCGATGCCACCGCGTGGGGCCCGCGGGGCGGTCGGGGATCAGGCGGGGGCGCAGGTGGTTGCTGTAGAAGCCGTGGTCGGAGAGGACGATCGTCGTCACGCCGGGGCCAGCGAGTTCGAGGAGGCGCGCGAGCAGCATGTCCTGCAGGCGGTAGATGCCGGCGACCACGTCGTGGTAGAGGGCGAATTCCTGTTCGTCCACGTCGTCCATGCGCGGCGGGTGGAAGCGCATGAAGGCATGCGAAAAATGGTCGATGGCGTCGAAGTAGACGCCGGCGAAATCCCACGGTTCGTGTTGCAGCAGCCAACTCGCCGCCGCATGAGCAGTCGCGCACTCGGCAAGGAGGCGGGCGAGGGTTTGCAGGCGGCGTTGTTCAGCGGGGTCCGTCTGATCGATCTCGGCGGCGCGGGGGATAAACGGTTGCAGGCTCTCGCCGTCGATCTCGGACGGATGGACGCGCACTGCCGACAGCGATGCCGCGAGCCGGGGCGGGTACACGGAATCCGGCGCGAGGGGCCATTCGTCGCGGTTGTTTCCCTCGGCGTGCGCGAAACGGTTCGTGACGCACACCCCGCCCGGCACCGGCTCGGCGGGATGGCTCGCGAACCAACCCACGGTCTGGCTGCGCAGCCCGCTTTGGGCGAGGATGTTCCAGAGGGCTTTGCCGCGGCGCGTCGTGCTGGTGGAGGGTTGCACGCCCTGGCCATCCGGGCGCGGCTCGACGAATCCGAGGATCCCGTGTTTTGCGGGGCGTTTGCCGGTGGCGATGCTCGTCCAGAGCATCGGGGAGAGCATCGGCTGGAGCGTGGCAATGTTGCCCATCACGCCGCCGTCGATCAGGCGCTCGAGGGCGGGGAGCTGGCCCGCGTCGAGCAGCGGGTGGATCACCTGCCAATCGGCGGCGTCCCAACCCACGAGGAGCACCTTGCTGGCGAGGCGCCGGCCCATGCGATCCGGTCGCTACGGGTTGGACTCCACGGTCAGATTAACCCCCGTGGGCTTCGTCGAGAGCGTGTAGCCCTGGTCCTTGAGGAACTTCAGGGCGAGGGAATGCGTGCCGCCGGAGGCTTCGTTCGGGAGCGCGGTCACGGCGAGGGTGACCGACTTCTTGCCGGCCGGGATGACGGCCTTGCCTGTGAGGTGGGCGAAATCCTTGCCGTCGACAGCCGTGGAACTCCCGGCGATCTTGTAAGCCACCTTGAGCTTGCCGTTGAGATCGCCGGTGCGCTTGAGTCGGATCAACGCCGGACCGCCGGGGGCCGCGACGTTGCGCAGCAGCTTGATGGACACCGAAGTGTCCGTGATGGCGCCCGCCGTGATCGGCGTGCCGTCGTCCTGGTAGGCCCAGTCCACGACGGTCGTGGAAAGATCCGAGCCGACCGCAAGGCGCGCCCAGCCGTAGAGCGTCGTGTTGGCGGCGGAGACGAACCGGAAGCCGACGTAGGCCGTGCCGCCGGTCCCCCACGGACCGGAAGTGCGCGGGCCGGAAGGAGTCGTGCTGCTCGAACTGCTGCTGCTGCTGGTTTTGCTCACGCGGCCCAGCGTGCCGTTGGGCACGAGCGTGGCCGCGCCGCCGATGAGGGCGCCGGCCTTGAGCTTTCCGACGGTATTATAAGACGTGGTCGAGCTGCTGGAACTGCTGCTGCTGTGGGTCACCGTGTGGGTGCCGACGGCCACATCCGCGCCGTTCGCGCCGCCCTGGAATGACAGGCTGGAGCCATTCGCGCGAATGGAGGAGGTGAATTTCAGGTCGAAACCGGCGATGTCATCGGTGGTGGAGAACGCGCCGGTGTCCAGGTCGATGGTCAGCGGAACGCCGCTGGTCGGGGCCGCGATGTTCTTCTCGCCGCTGTAGACGATCTTGGCCTGCGCGCCGGTCGAGACGGCGCACAACGCCGCTCCGGCGACGGCGGAGCACATCGCAAAATGGCGATCGAGGTTGAACTGAAATTCGCCGTCAGGATCGGAGCATTTTGCGGGCATGGATGACGTTTTATGACAAACCGGCAGGCGACGTCAACCCACCATGCGGGCGGATTGGACGGTTTCGTAGGGGACACGGCGCTCGAGCTCGGCGGCGCCGGCGATGTAGCAGAGGGCGCCGACGGCCAGTTGATTCACGAGGTCGGCGAGGGTCATCGCGATGTGGAGCCAGTTGAGGTTGGCGTTGGGCGCGAGGATGGGCACGAGGTAGCCGAGTGGGTAGACGGTCCAGGCGGTGAGCGTCATCCAACACATCGCGCGGAAGGCGCGCGCCTCGTCGTGTTCGGCGCGGCCGCCGAAGCGCGGCGTGATGATCCGGAACAGGATGAACGGCACCGCGGCGTAGGCGACCAGCGCGATCACTCCGAAAAATGCTCGCGCGGCGATGGCGACCGTGCCGTCGGGGTTGATCTGCTGTTCGCCGAGGTAGCCGGCCAGCACCGCAATAAATGCGGCGGCGAGGAGGCCGGCGACTGGGCGCGTCATTTCGCGCAAGCGGGTGTTGAGGGTCGAGGGGATGACGAGCGCGAGGAGGGGCATCGTCACCGCCCAACCGGCGGAACGATAGGGCGCGATGGCGAGGTAGGCGTCGTGGATGAGGCGGCGTTTGCTGGGAGCGTCCGCGGTGGCGGAGAGCTGGTGGAGCATGTCGTGGAAATAGCCGGAAATGGTCCAGTACGTCAGCGCGGAGACGAGCGCGACGACCGCGAGCAGGGCCATCGCCGCGCGCCGCCGGGGGGCCACACTCGGGCGGGTCACCACGAAGAATGCCGCCGCGCCGGCGAACGCGTAGGCGGCCGCGAGGAGCAGCCACTCGGTCAGCATCGCGACCGCGCCGACCTGCGCGGCCGTGGGAACAAAGGATTGCGGGAACTGCATGCGGCAACGTCCCTGCTCGCCGTGCCGGGGCGCGTTGTCAAGCGCGCAGGCGGGGCTTGACGGCGGGGCTGGCGTGTTTCAAATGCGAGGCGTTGTCAAAATCCATCCTTGCTCCTGGTTCGCGGCTCGGCCTGCTCGGCGGCGGCCAGCTTGCCCGCATGACGGCGCTGGCGGCCCGGCGGCTCGGGTATGTAATCACGACGTTCGACCCGGCGGGGGATGCCGCCCCCGCGGCGCCCGTGTGCGACACGGTGATCGCGGCGCCGTTTACGGACCGCGGGGCGCTCGAACGATTTGCGCGCGGGGTGGACGTGGCCGGGCTCGAATTTGAGAACATCCCGGTCGCCGCGTTGCAAACCGTGGAGGCGCATTGCCCGGTGCGGCCGAGCTGGCGGGCGCTGGAGATTTGCCAGAATCGCGAGCGCGAGAAGACGTTCCTGCACGCGCGGGGGTATCCGCACGCGGCGTTTCGCGTGGTGGATTCGCTGGCGGAACTGCGGGAGGCGGTCGCGGCGTTAGGCACGCCGTGCGTCTTGAAAACCGCGGAGTCGGGTTACGACGGGAAAGGCCAGCGCCGGATTGCGGCGGGCGACGATCTCGCGGACGCCTGGGCGGCGTGGGTGCCCTTCGAGGCGGAACTCTCTGTGATCTGCGCGCGAAATGGCCGCGGCGAGATGGCGGCGTTTGCCACGATCGAGAACCTGCACGTCAATCACATCCTCGACGTGTCGATTGCGCCGGGGCGCTTTCCCCCGGAGATCCTGCGGGCAGCGACGGATCTGGCGCGCTCGTTGACGGAGGCGCTCAATATTGAAGGGCTGCTGGCGGTGGAAATGTTTCTCGCGAAGGACGGCCGGCTGCTGGTCAACGAATTGGCGCCGCGCCCGCATAACTCGGGGCACCTGACGTTCGACGCGGCGTTGACGAGCCAGTTCGAACAGCACGCGCGGGCCGTGTGCGGGTTGCCGTTGGGGGATCCGGCGCTGCTCTGCCCGGCGGTGATGATCAACCTGCTGGGCAACCTATGGATCGATGGCGAGCCGCCGGATTGGACCGCCGTGCTGGAAGAGCCGGCGGCGAAGTTGCACCTCTACGGCAAACGGCTGGCAAAGCCCGCACGCAAGATGGGGCACGTCTGCGTGCTGGACGCGTCGCTTTCAGGGGCGCTGCGGAAGGCGGAGGCGATCCGCGCGCGGCTGACTGGCGCTACTTGGCGGCGGCGGCGAGACGGCGCGTGATGCGGCTCTTGCTCCGGTTCGCGGCGTTCTTGTGGATCACTCCGCGCTTGGCCGCGCTGTCGATCTCGGAAATCAGCGCCCGGTAGGCGGTCTGCGTCACGGCCTTGTCCGTCCCCGCCAACGCGGTGCGCAGCCGGCGTTGTTCGGTCTTCAACCCGGTGAGGATGCTGCGGTTGCGAAGCGTGCGCGTCTTGGTCTGGCGGGCGCGTTTAGCGGCGGATTTGGTGTTGGCCATGAGAAAAGAAAATGGTTTTCGGGGCGCACAAGGTGCGTTGGAGCAACCGCGGTGTCAACGCCTTTCTGCGGCGCTCAAAGCGAATCGACGGCGGAGCGGTTTAACGAGCGGGAGTTTTCATTGGCGTCCCAGTTGCCTTCGCCGCCGGTGTTGGAAACGGGACGCGTGCCGCCGACCGGCCGCTGCTTCCGGGCGGCGCGATCTTCCGCCTGCGCCTGATGCTCGAGCAGTCGCGCGGGGCTTCCCGCCCACTCCTTCTTTGCCGGTTCTGCCGGCTTGGGGGCAGCGGCAATCGGCGGCGCCGGGGGAGGAGAAATGATATTGGCCGCCAGCGCCTTGGGCATGGTGGTGTCGATCACCTGCACGTGCGCGCCGACGCCCACCATGTCAAAAAGCTGGATCACATCCTTCGAACGCATCCGGATGCACCCGTAGCTGACCGGCCGCCCCAGGTTCCGCTCCTCCGGCGTGCCGTGGATATAAATGCCGCGCGAATACGCCCCCTGGTTGCTCGCCTCAAGGCCCTTGAGCGCCAGGATGCGGGTGACAATCGCGTCGCGCCCCGGCGCATCCACCTTCACGATCTCGCCCGTGCGCACGCGGCTGCGAAATACGCTGCCCTCCGGGGCCCCGGCGCCGATCTTCTGCGCGACTTCCATCTCACCGAGCGGCGTCGCCAGACTCCCGCGCCGATCGCCCAAGCCAAACTTGGAGGTCGAAATCGGGAACGTGGTCCGATGATGATCCGGCCCGATCACCGTCAACTTCTGATCCCGCACGCTGATGATCACCTGGTTGCGCGTTGCGCCGACCACCACCGGCGGCTCTGTCGCGCACGCGGCGAACAGCATGCTAATTGCCGCGACCGCCGCCAGTCGAACCAAGCTCCCCATGCCGATGATCTTCATCGCGCCGACCCGGTGAATGAAGGAAGGTTGTCTAAGTCGGTTCCGCGCCGCGTCCGAACGACGGCAGCCATTGCGAAAGCGAGCAACAGGCCACGTAGCAGAAGCCCAGTTGGAAGAGGAGGAGGAAAGGGATGGTCGAATACTGGCCATGCGTCGCGGCGTAATACGTAAAATAGCTGAAGTAGCCCGCAAAAGCGAGTTCGAGCAGCGGCAGAAACGACTTGATCGGCATGTACCGGCTGTTGCGCCAGGCCTGCTTGGGACGGTTGATGCCGTACTTGGGCGTGCGGACAAACGCCGAGCCGCGATTGAAGATCGCCTCGAGCACGGCGCGCGCGTTGTTGAGCGAAAGGCCGATCCCGAGCGCGATCAACGGCGGCAGAAGGAGAATCTCCTTCATCCACGTGCGCGGATACAGCTCGCGCTGGGCGCAAATGTAAAACACGGCCACCGAGACGCTGGCGGTCAGGAACAGCGGGGCGTCGAAGAACCACAGACGCACCCAGCCGTGCCCGCTATTGGCGGTGGGTTGGAGGAGCACGCACAGGAGCGCGAGGAGCAGGTAGGAAAAATTCGACGTGAGATGGAGCGCGGCCTCCACCTTGATCTTCCACGGCAGATTGCTGCGCAGGATGCGCGGCAGGATTTTCTTGCACGTCTGGATGGAACCCTTCGTCCAGCGATGCTGCTGGCTCTTGAAACCGTTCATGTCGACGGGCAACTCCGCGGGCGTGACGACATTGGAGAGGAAAATGAACTTCCAGCCCGCCAGTTGCGCGCGGTAGCTCAGGTCGAGATCTTCGGTGAGCGTGTCGTGCTGCCAGCCGCCGGCGGCCTCAATGCACGAGCGGCGCCAGATGCCGGCGGTGCCGTTGAAGTTAAAGAAACGGCCGCTGCGGCTGCGGGCGGTTTGCTCGAGCAGGAGGTGGCCGTCGAGGAACATCGCCTGCACGCGGGTCAACAGGGAATACGTGCGGTTGAGATGGCCCCAGCGGGTCTGGATCATGCCGATGCCGGGATCGGTGAAGAAATGCACCGTCTTGTGCAGGATGTCGGGCTTGGGCAGGAAATCGGCGTCGAGAATGAAGATAAACTCACCGCGCGCGGTGAGCATCCCGTTCTCCAGCGCGCCCGCCTTGAAGCCCGTGCGGTCCGTGCGGTGCAGGAGCTTGATGTCCAGCCCGGTCGCCCGGAGGGATTCCACCTCGCGCTCGATGAGATCGCGGGTGTCGTCGGTGGAATCGTCGAGCACCTGGACTTCGAGCAGTTCCTTGGGATAATCGAGATCGGCGACGGCGCGCAGGAGGCGCTCGGCGACGTAACGTTCGTTATAGACCGGGAGTTGCACGGTCACGACCGGCAGTTGGTCGAAGTGCGACAGCGGCTCCGGGGCGCGGCCGCGGTTTTTGAGAAAGAGGTAAATGATGCACCACCGATGGATGCCGTAGAGCGAAAAGCACACGAGAACCGTCAGGTAGCACAGCGTCCAAAGAAGTTCCCCAGGGGATCCCAGCATAAGCGGCATAGAAAAAAGAGACGAGTGCTCGGGCACGATTTGGGCGAAATGATGGCGTTTTCTCTCTGAGCGTCAAGAGCAAACCGGGATGCCGCCGCGACGGAAACGCGACGCCTTGCCCAAAGCTCCTGTCCGGCGCACAGTAGCGCGCTCCCCGCATATTTCGACCTTTTGAATCACGCTTTCGCCAGATTCGCAGTTCGACGCCGGCTCCGACCTTATCATCTTGCGCTCTGCGTATTGATCGTGGGGTGGGCCCCTTCGCTCCTGCTCGCGTACTATTCGTACACCGTCTTGAGCCGGACGCTGGAGGCCAAGATCATGGCCGATGCCCGCTCGCTGGCGGGGAGTCTCTCGCTGCTCAGCCGGACGATCGGCATCCTGGGCGGCGCGG
>CAXUAZ010000180.1:0-7427 GCA_964249195.1 uncultured Chthoniobacterales bacterium | reverse complement strand
GGATTGCATGGTGACGACAAACGTCGTCCCAAGAAACAAGCACGCGGCATACCATCACTGCCCGGTGTAAGTCGCGCCGCGGCCTAAAGATGCAATTGCGGGTACTCCCAGTCGGCAAAGCCGCTCACGCAGTTGTGCGTCGGGCATTGGAAATGCACCCCGCCCTCCCCGTCTTCGAGCACCTTGATCTCGCGGCCGACGAAGAGGTGTTCGCATTTCGCGCAGAACCTTAATTCCTCGAGCGACCACCATTCTTTATAGGGATCGCTGGCGCGAAAGAGCTTCAACTTGCGGCCTGCCGTGAGCGGCAACGCGGTCATCATCGATCATAACCTAGACTTGGGAAATGTCCCCAATTCAAATCCTCTTTTCCACTCGGATCTTTCCCTGCCGCCGCGCGAATGATAAGCTGCGCGCGTGCCACCTAACTCCGCACCGCGCCCATGAGCAAAGAACGATTTGCCGAGCGGCGGACCAACGTGCGCGAGAGCGCCGCGCGTCTCCAGGAAGCCGTTGCCCAGCCGAAAACCGATTTCATCCGCGACGCTGCGATCCAGCGGTTCGAGTTCACCTTCGAGGTCGTCTGGAAAACTTTGAAGCTCTATCTCGAGCGCCAAGGATACGAATGCGGCGGCCCTCGTCCGACCCTTAAAAAAGCCTTTGCCGAAGGTCTTATCTCCGAGTCTGAGGAAGCCGACTGTTGGCTGCAGATGCTTGAAGATCGCAACTTAACCAGCCACGCCTACGACGAAGCCCTTGCCGATCGCATTTACCATCGAATCGCTCTCCAGCACGCTGCGTTGCTTGGCCGAATGGCAGAAAAAATCCAGTCTCTCGACTGGGATTAAGAAAATATGAAAAATTCTCCGCTTCTCCGGGAGCGCGACCTCTCTGTGCTCCGCGACCTATTTTGCGGCTTCCCCTGCGTTCGCGAGGTCCGCCTCTTCGGCTCTCGCGCCACGGGCTCGGCCCGCCGCGCCTCGGACATTGACCTGGCCATTTCGGCGCCCGACGCCACCGACGAGCAGTGGCATCAACTCCGCGACCGTTTGGAGGAAGCACCCATCATCTACGAATTGGACATCATTCGTTCCGAGCGAACGCAGAATTCAAACTTGTTAGAAAAGATTGCCCGCGAAGGCATGTCCATCTACCCGGCATAAGCATCCCTCTCTCAACGCGGCTGTTCACGGAGCAGATTGCCGATGTCCGTTAGGATCTGCTGCACGATCTCCGGGTGGGTGCTGTCGTAATACCCGCGCACTTCTCCCTTGCGATCCACGATCGCGATCTTCGTGCTGTGCACGAACACCGGCCCCTCGCCCGGCTTGGATGGCTCGGGCGCGACCACCAGCATGAACCCGCCCTTGGCCACGTCGTAAATGCGCTGCCGTTCCCCGGTCAGGAAGAACCACTTGCCTTCTTCCGCCTGAAAGCGCCTGGCGTACCGCCGCAGGACTTCGGGGGTATCGTCCTCCGGGTCAATCGTGAACGACACGAGCCGCACATCGCCATTCATCTTGTGCAGGGCTTCCTGCACCTCGGTCATGCGCCGGTTCATCAGCAGGCAGGGTCCGGGGCACTCGGTGAAGAAGAAGTCGGCGAGCCAGATCTTGCCCTTCAACGCCGAGGAATCGAACGGCTGGCCCGTGCGCTCCGTCAGGTTGAACGCCGGGACCGTCTTGAAGTGATCCAACGCGGCGAAGCTGCGCCGCTCCGCCCCGCGCCATTGCTGCCGCACGAACCCCGCGACGAGTCCGCCAATCACGAGCACCAGGATGCTCCAGAGCGCCCAGTGGAGGGTGCGGTTCACCGGCGCCTTCTCGACCATAAGTCCCATGGGTCACATTCGTCCCATCATGGGGACGGTCACTTCACGAAATACGGCAGCACGTACAGGATCGTGAAGAGGAAAACCCACACCACGTCGACAAAATGCCAGTACAGCGAGGCGCACTCCATGAAGGTATGGTTATGCGGCGTGAAGCGGCCCGCCGCCGACATCAGGAACGCAATGGCGAGCATCACCACCCCGATGGCCACGTGCAGCCCGTGAAACCCGGTCAGCGTGAAGAACGTCGAAGTATACGTACCCTGCGTATTAAACCAGAGGTTCTCATGCACCTTCAGGTTGGTCCACTCGAACGCCTGGATGCCGACGAAAACCGCGCCGAGCAATACCGTCAGCCCGAGCCCGGGGACGGCCGACTTCCCTTTCACCACGTTTTTCTCGGCCCACAGGAGCGTCACGCTGCTGCTCAAAAGCAGGAACGTGTTAAACCCGGTCAACCCCACCGGCCAATGCTCCACGTGCTCGGGCCGGAACAACGGCCCGCGGCTTTTCCAAAGCACGATGTAGGCGCCGATCAATCCGGCAAACAGCATCGCTTCCGAAGCGAGGAACGTGATCATCCCAAAGCGCGGCAAATTGACCTTCGCGTGGGCTTCTATCGGAGCGGCGGCTTGCATAGGAAAATAGCGGTTTTCAGGCGGAAAGTTGCAGACAAACGGGCGGAACCATCGCGGCGGTTTGGGCCCGGACTTTGGCTCGCATCCATAAGACGCAAGCCGTCGCCAGCAGCAAGGCAAAAATAATCATCGCCAGCAAAACCAGCAGGTTCGCGCGGCGAAGTTCGGCGCCGGTTTTCATTTAGATGACGGCTTTGCAGCACGCTAGCAACCCGAGCAGCAGCGGCAGGTAAATGATGGAGGCAAAGAACAGTTGGCGCGCGGTGGGCCGCGTCGGGTTGCGCTGCATGATCACCGCGCAGGCGATCATCCCCGTCCCAAGCAGAAACGCGCCCAGGAAATACGACTGGTTTGCCAGCCCGAGCAGCGTCGGCACCAGGCTCACCACGAGCAGTCCGAAGGAATAACTCACCGCCTGCCGGCCCGTGCTTTCCCCGGTGAGATCGGTGTTGGGGAGCATCACGAATCCGGCCCGGGCGTAATCGTCCCGGTACATCCAGGCGATGGCAAGAAAGTGCGGCATCTGCCAGAAAAACATGATCGCGAAGAGCACCCACGCCTCCAGAGTGATTTCCCCGCGCGCCGCCGCCCAGCCGATCATCGGCGGCAAGGCCCCCGGGACGGCGCCGACCAGCGTGTTGAGGTTGGTGCGCCGTTTGAGCGGCGTGTAGGCAAAGACGTAGATGGCCAGGGTCAAGGCCGCCAGCGCCGCCGAGATGAGGTTGACCAGGGTCGCCAGCCAGATCAACCCAACCACCGCCAGCCCGAACCCGATCAAGAGCGCCGTGTCAGGCTGCATCCGGCCGGCGGGAAGCGGACGATCCCGCGTCCGCCGCATCGCGCCATCGAATTCCCGCTCCACCAGTTGATTGAGCGCCGCCGCGCCGCCCGCGACGAGCGCCGTGCCGAAGAGGGTGTTGAACAAGAGCAGCCCATCCAGGGGGCCGCTCCAGCCCAGGTAAAAACCGGCCAGCGCGGTGACGAGCACCAGCGCGGTCAACTGCGCCTTCACCAGCTCGCAAAGATCGCCGAACAGCCCCGGCGCCTCTGCGTCGACGGCCGCGAGCGGTTCGACGATGGCGGCGGGCTTCATACCCCAGCCTCCACCAGGCGCGGCGCCGGCGCAACGAGCGGTCTGCCGCCCACGGACCTGGACGCGTGCGCGAAAGCAGCCGCCGTCAGCCCGGCCCAGACCAGCGACAACGCACCCAGCGCCACATGGGTCGTCGCCACGTCAGCCGCCTTGTTCGTCCAGATCGTGTAAATGCCGGCGGTGATCTGGAGCGCGATCAAGACCGGGCCGCTCAGGCCCGCCGCTTGCAACCCTGCTGGAAGTTCCTCGCGCCGTCGCCACACGCTCCCGGCCGCGGCAATCACCGCCGCGGCGATCAAGACCGCGCCCGCCCGATGCAGCATCTGCAAGACGATCTGCGCGGCGCTGGTGGCCGGCATCCCGAGATGCTCGGTTCTTTCATCATTGATCCGGGCCAGCGACGCCGCATCCAACGGCGGCAATACGCGGCCATAGGCAGTCGGAAAATCCCGGATCGCCAGCCCCGCGTGCGCGTGACGCATCGTGGCCCCCAGCGCCAATTGAATAAAAATCAACGCCGCAATCGCCGCGAAGACCCGGCTCAGTGATGCGGCGCCTCGCACGTTGGCGGTTGCGTTCATCCACCAACGGGAGGTGACCAGCGCGATGAACGCGGTCAGCGCAAAAAACGCCTGTCCAAAGCACGCATGCACAATGCCGATCCAGTCGGCCCGCAAGACGACGCGCAACCCGCCCAGCATCCCTTGGAAAACCACGCCCCCCAACGCGGCGTACCCGAGGTTACGGACCCATTGCCGCGGCTCTGCCCGCCACATCGCCAGAGCCAGCACGATGGTCAGCATCCCCTCCCCCGTCGCGACGAGACGATGCGAATGCTCGAGCCGGACGCCGCCCGGCGCCAGCCACCGCGACAGCGGGAACGCAAACATGTTATAGCCGAACGAGGTCGGCCAGTCCGGCACGGCAAGGCCGGCATCGTTGCTCGTCACGAGTCCTCCCGTGCAAATCAACACGAGAACACTGGCCGCGATAAACAACGCATAAACATGCAGCGAATTGGCTGCATTCGGATGTCGTGCCCGCATTGCGAAGCTCTCCGATTAGTGCGCGAAATCCGGAACCCCGGCGGCGCGTTTCAGAGGCATGTCCTGCGGCAGGTAATCCTCCTCCATGCCGGGGACGCTATACTCGTACGGCCCGTGATAGACGTGCGGAACCTTCTCGAAGTTCCCGTGCAGCGTCACCGGCGACGGGAGGGTCCACTCGAGCGTGTTCGCGCGCCAGGGGTTATTTGGCGCCTTCTTTCCCCAGAACAGGCTGGTGAAAAAGTTGTACCAGAAGATCAGGAACGTCAGCCCCAGTCCGAACGCGCTGAACGTGATGAACTTCTGGAGCGGCTGCAGATTGCGCAGGTGCTCGTACTGAGTCGGGTCCGCGATGCGGCGCATCATGCCCGCGAGGCCCAGCGTATGCATCGGGAAAAACGTCAAATTAAAGAAGATCAGCGTGAGCCAGAAATGCCACATGCCCAACTTTTCATCCATCATCCGCCCGAACATCTTCGGGAAGTAAAAGTAGATCGACGCCGCGATCGCAAAAATGCTACCGCCGAAGAGCACATAATGAATGTGCGCGACGATGAAATACGTGTGGTGAATGAACAGATCCACCGGCGTCGACGCCATGAAGATTCCGCTCAAGCCGCCGATCACGAACATCGACACAAACCCGAGCGCGAAGCACATCGCGGTCGTATACTGGATGGATCCCTTCCACACGGTCCCCAGCCAGTTGAAGGTCTTAATCGCCGAAGGCACCGCGATCACCATCGTCGACAGCGAGAAGGTCGCCGACAGCACGAGGTTCATGCCGCTGACGAACATGTGGTGCCCCCACACGATGAATCCCAGCACGCCGATGGCCGCAATCGCGTAAACCATCGCGCGATAACCGAAGATCGGCTTGCGGGCGAACACCGGCAGGATCTCCGACGCCAGGCCCATCGCGGGCAGGATCATGATGTAAACCTCCGGGTGGCCGAAGAACCAGAAGAGATGCTGCCACAGGATCGGGTCGCCGCCCGAATTCACGTCCCCGCTGAAGAACGTCGTGCCGGCGTTGAGGTCGAGCCACAACATCGCGCCCGCCGCGCTCAAGACCGGCACCGCCAGCAACAACAGGAAGCTCGTGATGAACAGCGCCCAGACCGTCAACGGCAGACGGAACATCGACATGCCCGGGCAGCGCATGTTGACGATCGTCGTGATGTAATTCGCCGCGCCCGCGATGGAGGCGAGACCGTTAATGAAAATGCCGATGGCCCAGAGGCTCTGGCCTTGCTTGGTGTGATTGTAGATCTCATTCGTGCTAAGCGGCGCGTAGCTCGTCCAACCGCCGGCCGCCGCGCCTCCCGGAACGAAGAAACTATAGAGCAGCAAACAGCCCGAGCCGAAGAACAGCCAGAAGCTCAACGCATTGAAGAAAGGGAACGCCATGTCCGGCGCGCCGATCTTCAGCGGGATCAGGAAATTGCCGAACGCTCCGATGAGAAGCGGCATGATGACCAGGAACACCATCGTCGTGGCGTGCATCGTCACGAGCATGTTGTACATCTGCGGCAGCATGGCGCCGTTGGAGGTCACCATGTAATCGGGCAGCAGGCTGCCGAGAATCGGAATGGGATGCCCGGGAAACGCGAGTTGAAAGCGCACCCCCATCGCCAGCAATCCGCTGACGAGCCCAAAGAACATGCTCGCGAAGAGATACTGGATGCCGATCATCTTGTGATCGTGCGACCAGACGTACGTGCGGAAAAAGCCGTGATGCGGCTGATCGTGCGAGTGCGAACTCTCGTGCAAATGCGCTTCGTGATGGAAGTCGCCGGCTTTAACCAAGGTGTTCATAGGGCGGCTGTCGTTTACGGGTTGACGTTGGCAGCGGCAATCACGGGGCTCGCCGGTGAATCGACGCGGGCCGCCTTCTTCGCGGCCTTGTCCTGCGTCTTCTTGAGCGCATCGGCGCTCTTCTCCTTTACGAGCTTGTCGTAATCCGCCTGCGAGACCACGTCGATCTTTGCCTGCATGTTGTAATGGCCCGACCCACAAAGTTGGTTGCAAGCCAGCGCGAAGTGCCCCGGGGCGTCCGGCGTGAACCACACCCAGTCGATCTCCCGCCCGGGCACCATGTCCTGGTACATGCGGAACTCGGGCACGTAGAAAGCGTGAATTACATCCTGCGAACGCAGGGTCACGTTGACCGGCCGGCCCACCGGGATCGTGAGTTGGTTCTCCGACGTGTAGTCGTCATCGCCGGCAGAATCGCCCGCTTTCAGGCCGTAATCGTTCTCGCCCTTCTTCATGTCGAGCTGGCTGTAGGCGCCGAGTTGGTCATCCGCTCCAGGGTTACGAATGTGGAACCCGAATTGGTACGCCACGATGTCGATTTTCAGCGCATTCGCCGGCGCCGGGCTGCGCAGCTTCCACCAGAGGCGATTGCTGAAAAGCGCCAGCAACACGAAAATGAGCGCCGGCGTCGAGGTCCAGATAAACTCCAGGCTGTTGTTGCCGTGGCTGTACACCGCTTTGACGCCCTTCTTGCGGCGGTACTTGATCAGAAAGTAGACGTAGACAACCTGGGTGAGGATAAACACCGCGGTCGTCAGCCAGAAGATCACCAGCAGCAGCCGGTCCACCTCGTGCCCGCCGACGGTGACGGTGCGCGGCGTCCACCACATGTTGGTGGTGCGCAACTCGGCCCGCGCCGGAGCGTTCAAGCCGAGGAAAACCAGCAGGGCAACCAGCCACGCGGCGCCCCGGCGGAAGCGAGAGCGCAAGGGCGAGGCAGACATCGGGTGCGAGCCGGGCTCGGATGGGTGAAAAGCAATCACAGGGAGATCGTCAAGAAT
>CAXUAZ010000179.1:0-7432 GCA_964249195.1 uncultured Chthoniobacterales bacterium | reverse complement strand
GCGTGCTCGCCGCCACGGCGCCGGCCGCCGGCGGGCCGGGCAGCGGGGGAAGCTCGAAGCTCGCCGGCATCTTGAAGGTCGTCGCCGCGTAGAACAGTGTATTGGCGGAGGTGAGCGGCAGGCTGGTCATCAGCAACTTGCCGAGCGCGCCGCCCGGGGCGAGCGCGTAGATCGTGTCGTGAATCTTGCCGTCCTCGATGCGGGTGGTCGCGCCGAAGGCCTGGAGCCTCTCCATCTGCGCTCGCGACTCCGCCGGCACGGGCTGACCGGACGCCGCCGACAGCGCGAAAATGCGGGACAGGAACGGCTGGGCGCGAGCAAAAATCAGCGTCTCATGGCCGGTCGGCAGCTTTGCGCAGACCGCTTGAAACGCCCCGTCTTGATCCAGCGTCGCGGCGCCGGCGGGGGCGCGACGGTCCAGGCCGTCGATGGTCGCCTTGAGCAGGGCGACATCGCTGCCGATCAGGTACCAATCGTCGAGGTAAACCGAAGCGAGCGCATCGCCGTCCGGCGTCTCGAAGGTTTCGATGGAGCGCCCCTGGTAGTTGAGCAGGTCGGCCTTGCCGGGGTTTTGCCGCAGCGCGGCTTTGGGCCGGGCGAGCAAGGCGTCGACCTCCTTGCTGTCGCCTTTGAACTGGAAGCCGGCTAGGAAATGCGGGCGGTTGTTCTTTTCGTCGAGGCTCGTCAACGCAATGAAGAGATCCTTCGGGTCGACCTTGGCGGCCTGGGTCAGCGTGGCATCGAAGTCCGCGTTGGGCGGGATCATCGAGAGCGGTTTCTCCAGGAACGCCTTCACCTCGGGCTCGCTCCAGATCTTGTAAAGATCGGTCGTTTTCCAATCGGCGACGGATTGCGCGGGATCGGGCGCGGAAAGAAGGAGGAGCGTGCCGGCCGGCAGATACTCGGCGATGCGCGGCCGGGCCGAAAACGCGTGAAGGGGCTTTTGCTTGAGGTAGACCGCCGCCCCGCCGGCGACGACCGCGAGCAAAGCCACGGCGACAGGATAGATTTTTCGCATAATGGCGGGCGTCCCAGCCGTCCGCAAACGCCGCGCATCTTGGCGCGCCGGGCCGGGCCGTGTCAATGCTGCCGGAGAGTCCATTTGCTTGCCCGCCAAGGGCCACTAGACTGCAAGCATGAGCACTGACCTGTCTGAGATCACCGAAGAGATATCCGCCGATCACCTGCGCATCGCGTCCGACGCGTGCCTGGTGCTGGGTTTTGCCTCCATCTTGGCGTCGATCGCCACATGGTACGCCGCGAAGGATCCCAACCGGGAACATGGCGAACGGTTCGGCATTTTCATCGGCCTGTGGGTCCCGAGTTTCTTTATCCTGTCGAATCGGCTCTCGCGCAAAGCCGAAGAGATCGAAGGTTAACGTGATTACGTTCCTGCAGGGCGTCTTGCGCGAGTCGTTGCCCACGCAAGTCGTGGTCGAAGTGGGAGGGATCGGGTACCAGGTGTTCATCCCCCTTTCCAGCTTCGACCGGCTGCCGGCCCTCGGGGCGTCGATCAAGATCCTGACGCATTTGCAGGTGCGGGAGGATGCGCACATCCTCTATGGGTTTATGTCGGCGGCGGAGCGCGATTTGTTCCGGCTGCTGGTCAACAACGTGTCGGGCATCGGGCCCAAGCTGGCGCTGGCGGTGTTGAGCGGCCTGAGCGTGCCGAGCTTCAAGGCCGCGGTCGTCGGCAACGATGTGGCGTCGCTCGCGCGGATCAGCGGGTTGGGCAAAAAAACGGCGGAGCGCATCGTGCTGGAATTGCGCGATAAACTCGGCGTGAGCGCCGCGTGGGAAGCCGCCAGCAGCGCCCACGCCCCCACCCCGGAGGAGACGGCGGTCAACGACGCCGTCCTGGCGTTGATCTCGCTCGGGTACAAGCAGGTGGAGGCGCACAAGGCGGTCAAGAAAGTGATGGCCGAGCAGCCTGGCGCCCCGACCGAGGATCTGATCCGGCAGGCGCTCAAGCAGTTGGCCTGAAGGTTATTCGGCAAAGATGCCGAGGAACGCGACTTCCAAGGCGAGCGCCTCCTGGATGTTGCGGTCGAGGTTCTCTCGCAACGCATCCACGGCCGCCAGCTTCGCGAGGATCTGCGGCGCCGACAGCAACCCGGCCAGCTCCGCCGCGCCGGGCAGTCCTTCGGGGGCCGACCCGGCGGTCCGCACGCGCAACACGTCGCCCCACCAGCGCGCCAGGCGTTCGACGAGCCGGGTGCGTTCGGCCACGTAACGCGCCTCGGTGATCCCCTTGTAATATCCCTCGCGCTCGGCCAGCCAACTGCCGTCGGTCGTCTGCGCGTATTGTTTTTTCTCCGCGTCGAGCGCGGCGTCCTGTTCCTCGACCACCCTTGCCCGCGCCGCCGCCAATAAGCCGCTGAACTCCCGGGTGAGCCCATACGCCGTGGGCAACGATGGCTTTGCGCCCCGCGCGCGGTCCGCGGCATAGCTCGCCAACAACTCTAGCAGCGCCTCCGTCTCGGGCGCCGTCGCGTCCGCGCGGGCGTCGAGCAAAGTCACCCGGATGCAGCGCGAGAGGATGGTGTCGGGGAGACTCTCGGGCTGCGCGGTGATCAGCAACAAGAGCGATTGCGCGGGCGGCTCCTCGAGCGTTTTCAAAAACGCGTTCGACGCCTGGAGCTGCAATCGGTCCGCCTCCCGGATGATCGCCACCTTGCGCCCGCCGTTCTGCGACGCGCGCAACCGGAGCGACCCTTCCAGATCGCGGATCTGCTCGATGACGATCCGCCGCGACTTCGACTCCGGCTCGACCACGTGGACATCCTGATGCGAGAGCGCATCCTCCGATTGCACCGAGAGCGCCGCGAGCCGAGTCGCCAACTCCATGGCCGACCGCCCACCGACGATCAGGTACGCGTGCCCGAGCCGCCCGTTCTCATGCGCGCGGCGCAGGTAATCAAACGCGGCTGGCGGCGCAAATGCCATGGAATTTCCCGGTAAAATGTTCCCAAATTGCCGTCTCGATTTCGTCTGCGGACGGCGCGGCGTCGAACACGGCAAACCGCTCCGGCTCACTCGCCGCCAGCGTCAGATATCCACCCCGCACCTGCGCGTAAAATTCGAGGGATTCGTGGTCGAGGCGGTCGGGCGGAAGATGCGCGGGGCGCGGCCGTTGATGCACCCGCGCGTAAGCGACTTCGGGGGCGAGGTCGAGGAGGACGGTCAGATCCGGCTGGCGCGGGCCGGCCGCGAAGCGGTTGATCAACTTGACATCGGCCTCTGGCAGCCGGCGCGCGACCCCTTGGTAGACGGTCGTGGAATCCGCGAACCGGTCGCAGAGCACGATCTTCCCCTCCGCGAGCGCGGGCGCGATGACTTCGCGCACGAGTTGGGCGCGGCTGGCGGCGAAGAGGAGCAATTCAGCTTCGGGCAGCACACTCCAGTCGGGGGCGGTGTGTTTGAGCGTGCGGCGAATGCTCTCGCCGAGCGGCGTGCCGCCCGGCTCCCGCACGGTCACGACAGGCCGGCCGGCGCACGTCTCCAAACGCCGGTGCAGCCGCTCGAACTGCGTGGATTTCCCGCAGCCTTCCGAGCCTTCGAACGTGATAAAGATGCCGTCGTCCATCTGTCGGCGACATCTAAGAGCATGCGGGCGGCCTTGTCCATGCGGCGTTGCCGATCGCGATTTCCGTAACTTCGCGCGTGCATATTCGCCGACTGGGGAATAAGTTGGCTTCCTAACCTTTGCCCATGCCAGCTACCCTCTCAGCAAAGAAGCGGCCTGAAACCAAGAAAATGGCTGTGCGACGTCCGCCGCTGTTAAAAGCCAAGGCCGCAGCCGCGAGCCGCCCGCGCCGACCCTCAGCCAAGCAGTTGCTCAGTGACAAGACGGCCGACTTTTTCAACGGCTTCCTGGGTTAGGGGCGGACTCGACGCTGAACTAGGATTTTTGCTTTTCGTTGGAGGATCAGTCGCAAACCGCGCGCTCGTCATGGTATGCTCAGTGCGATGCAACAATGGGAGATTTATTCCTTTCCTCATCCCAGCAAGGCCGATCCACACCCTTGTGTGATCCTCTCGCCCGACGGGGTTCTGCAAAACAAACGCGCCAAGGCAGTCAACGTGCTGGCCTGCCAGACACTCTACAGCGGGGATAAAGCGGAGCCGACGGACGTGTTGCTCAATGAGGACGACGGGCTAGACCATGCCACTCTGGTGAAGTGCCAGTTCATCCTCTTCTTTGCCCAGCGTGATGCGGGAAAACTTCTCGGCAAGGTGACGCGGGAGCGGCGGCGGGCGATCCGCCAGAGTGTGCTCGCGGTGCTCGGCCTGCTCAAGGAGACGTAAAAAAGTCATTCCGCACCGGTTACTGCAACCGGCTTTGTCAGAACACTCTAATCCAGCCAGATGGCTTGTCGCGCGATCGGGAAGCGCGCCTGGCGAAAGGCGGGCCATCCCGCCCGACAGGCTAGGCCGGCTAATTCCGTGTCCGAAAACGCTCGCCGCACCGACAGGCGAGCGTCGAATCGGGTCATCGGTTCCCGATAGAGAATCTCGGTAATCAGCCACACGCCCAACCCCGCCGACCAGCCACGGCGCAAGTCCGCGACGAGAACGGGTCCGCGCGCCAGTTCGCGACACCGCCGCAGCACCAGAGCGGCGTCTTCTTCGCTAAAATGGTGCAAGGCCAGCGAACAAATCACCAGATCGTACGAACCGGCCTCACCCGGGACTGTGCGGGCATCCCCCTCGCGGAAGACGATCTCCGGATAAGCCGCACTGTGACGACGCCCAATCTCCAGCGTGGCCGCCTGGAAATCGACCGCATCCACCGTCACCTCGATCCCGCGCACCCGGGCGTAATCAACGAGCAGCCGCGGGATGTCCCCCGACGCCGTGCACAGGTCCAGGACACGCCATGGTTTGCCCGGCTTCAACCAGCGCCGCAGAAAACGCCGGATGAGCCGGTGGCCGCCGAAGTGGCGGTTGATGCGAACGAGGTTTTCAAGGTCGATCTCCAGCTCGCGCGACACCGGCTGCGGCAGATCCATCTGCTCGGGAACCGCCGGATTGAAATCGCGGCGCGTCATTTCGCGGCGCGGAAGACATTGTCGTCGTGACCGGGTTCTGAGAAACTATCCCAAATGAAATCAAAGGCATAATCGGTCGGCTTGACGTTAGGCCAGGATAGCCGGACACAACCCGGCGCGGTGACCATCCAGGGGTAAGCGTCAGAGTTGCCAAAAAAGGTAAACGTCCCGTTCGCGTGAAACTGAAGGTCCATGCCGCGACCGACCCAGCGCGTTTCCACGAGCCAGGCGCGCAACTCGGCGGCGTCTTGCGGTCCATAGAAGCTCTCGGGCAGGATCGTCTCGTTCTCGTTGCGCTGCTGCTCCCGCCGGACGCCGTCCTTCATGTAGACGATGTGCAGCCCCTTGTTCCAATACGGGTTGGGGTCCGCTCCGAGGCTCGGCGGGTTGGCGGAGAAAATCCGGCGGGCGTCGACGTACCCCTTGACCCTGGCGGTTACGTCGGCGTCCTTGCCGCCCGTCCCGTAGACGGCGGAGAGGATCTGAACAGGCCAGCGGCGGGGGTTCAGCGGCTCGTTTTTCTCGGCGGGAACCGGCACCCGGTATTTGATCCAGGTGGACGCAGCCCGCCCCCAGAGCGCGGCGCCGGAGAATGACGCGCCGGCATGCTCTTTGATGAAGGCATCGCCCTCGCTCCAGGGGTTGTCGATTCTCCTGGTGCGCGTCTCTTTCCCCGCGTCGCGATTGCGGATGAATTCACCCGCGCGGGCCGGATCATCGCAGGCGCTCCAGGCGTCGGACGCAGGGTCCGAGACAAACGTGAATCGGTCCGGCCCGGTGCATCCGGCGGCGGCGAAGTATTTCGTGCCGTTCCAGCGCATCCGGTTTTGCACGACATGGAAAACCAGCCAATCGCCGGGCTTGACCTCGACGTTGATCTTTTCGCCGCAAGCGCCAAACCGTTCGAGGATGAGTTCGCGCTGAGCGTCGGGGACAGGAACGCCGTTGTGGTAGACGTCCACCACGAAGTCGTCCGCGATCGTGACGAGGTATGAGCGGGCACCGCCGAACGGGGCGACCGTTTCTTCTTCCGCAGCCCATGCGCCGAGGCGGACGGCCAGGAGGAACGCGGCAACGCAGACGGGGAGAAGTTTCATTTCCGTATCCTACGCACGAGCCCGGAGGTTTCTTAGCGAAATCAACGGCGGAATTTGAGATTCAGGCGGCGAGGAGTGCCAGCATGCGACCGGTGCGGCCTTTCTCCCGGCGGTACGAGTAATACCGCTCCGGGTCCGCCGCGGTGCAGGCGCCGGAATCGTGGACGTGCAAGACCCCGGCGGCGCGGCATTGCGCGACGATCTCGGCCGCAAAATCGACCTCGTAATTCGGCGGGCGAATGCAGGGACCGAGTTGGACGACGAGTTCTTCCGGCCGGCTCCCGAAGCGTTCCGCCATCGCCTTGATCACAGCCGGCGCGATGCCCAGCTCCGTCCCTTTCCGGCCCGAGTGCGCCAGACCGATCACCCGGCGCCGAGGATCGACCACGTAGACCGCCCCGCAATCGGCCACGTAAATCCCGAGGCAAATATCCGCCCGCGCGGTGATCAGCGCGTCGACGCCGTTCACCGGCTCGTCGGGCGCTTCCCGGCCGGCCTCGACGATGAACACCCCGTTGCCATGCACCTGCTCGGCCCGGACCATCGGCAGGCCGGCCAACCCAAGCTCGGACCGCGCCCGCAGGTGAACCCCGTCCAGCCGCGCCAATGCTTCCGCGCGGTCAGTCGACACGTCGATCCCCGGCGCGCGGCCGATGAAGCCGTGCCGGAAGTCCGCGAGCGCGGCGAAAACATGGTTCAAGCGGCTGGCCCCCTCCGCCGAAATACGCCGCTTTGCGCCAGCACCCCCGCGATCGTGAGCGCGGCGAAGAGGACCGTGTTCAACTGCGCATCGAGGTGCAGCGACTCGCAAATGAGCGACGCGCCCAGGAGCGAAGAGAGCACGATCAGCGTCCAGTTAAACACGAAGTTGATCAAGAGCGCGCCGATCACCCCGCCGGCGAGAAACGCGAGCAACGGAAATCCGCTGATTTGTTGCAACGGAAGCGCCGCAGGGTACGTCGTCGCCAACTCAAGGAAGAAGTAGCCGCCCGCCAGGAAGCCAGCCACGGCCAGCGCGATCTTGCGCAGCAGGATCGCCAGCCCCATCGAGATCAAGCCGACCACGGCCGAGAAAATAATGATGGTTTGCTCCGGCTGCCCCTGCAGGAACCGGTCGGCAAACCGCACCCCCGCCACAAATCCCACCGCCCCCACGAACAGCCAAAACAGCCGCCGCCCCAACACCAGGAGAAGAGCGCCAACCAAAATGCGTGCGGCGGCGATGGACATCGGAGCGCGCTACACAAGCACGCCCCGCCCCGCGCGGTCAATCCCCAAGCCGAG
>CAXUAZ010000178.1:3228-7470 GCA_964249195.1 uncultured Chthoniobacterales bacterium | reverse complement strand
GCCCCCCCCGGCGGCCCCGCTTTTCTTGGGGCAGCCGGCGTGTCGAGCGCGATCCACCTGCGCTTCGCGCAAACCAGCGCAGGCTCACGGCGCCCCCGGCTGGGGTGGGGCAGGTCCACGGGGTCCTATCGCGCACCGCGCAAAACAAATCGTGCAACCCCGCGCCCGCCGCGCCGCCCGCCGACATGCCCCGGTCCCACGCGAGCGTCCCGATCGCGCCCTCCGGGTCCGCCGCGAGCTCGAGGGCGAAGACAAACGCCGCGCTCGACGCCGCCTTCAGATCCTTGAGCCACGTGCCGATTTCCTCTCCGCCCGTGAGCAACACCCGCGGGGCGGGCGTCAGCAACGCGGTGAGCGCGGCTTGCGCGGCGAGATCGGTCTCGCCGGCGAGGGGCGTCAACTCGCGCACCGGGCACGCCCGGTTGATCAGCACCTGCTCGATCGCGCTCGGGTGGATCGACGTCTGGAAAAACAACGGGCTCGCCCCGGGAAAACTGTCGAGATAACGCTCGGTGGCGAGCGTCTCCCCGAACGTCGAGGCGTAAACGACCGCGTCCGCCGGCTCGATGGGGAAATCCTTGAGCGCGGCCCCGAGCATGAGACCAAGGCGGGTCATGCGCCGGGCGGCGTTGGGCGGGAAATTCCGGCTCCAGGCGCGTACCGCTTCTTCCGGGATGCTGCCCTCGTGCAAGCCTTCCACCGCCGCGCGGCGGATATGACGGAGAAGGGGCGGGAGCATCGGATGGCCGCAACATAAGGGGCGCTCCCCGCTGGCAGCAATGCAAACCGTGCGCCCAGCGCCGCCAGGCAAAACGCCGCGCACACTCCCGCCGCGGCCAGGTCTTCGCCCCAGCGGGGCGAGAAGATCAGGATAAAGCCCTTTCCTTTCACCAGCGCCGAAAAGCTCGACACGCAAAACGGCATCAGGAACAGCCGGATGACCTGCCAACGCCCGAGCCGCGTCTGCGCGCTCGAGGTGCTGATATACAGCGCCACGCCCACGATCCCGGCGATGCCCAGGGAGGTCAGCCATAGCGCCAGCGCGGGGTCGAAGCACCGCGCGGCGAAGAAGAGGTACCACAGCAGATAACACCACAGGGCGATGCGGCTGGAGGAGAGTTGAGCGAGGTAACGCATCACGTTCATCCGGAAGAAAAACGGTTCCGGCCCGCGGGCTCAAGCTTTCCGTTTGCGCCGCTTCCCTGCTTCCCGCAACTTCCCTCCTATCCCGATGATCCGCCGACTTCTGTTGTTTTGCCTCTTGGCGCCGTGGCCGGCCTTTGCCGCGGACGCCCCGGATCTTGCGCCGATCAAAAAATGGATCGCCGGTCAGGACAGCGTCCGCAGCGTGCAGGCCGACTTTACGCAGACGCGCACGTACCGCGCCTTGCGCGACCCGGCCGTGGCAAAGGGGCGGCTGCTTTTCAGCGCGCCGGGGAGTTTGCGTTGGGAAGTGGGCGACCCGCCCAGAATGGTGTTCCTGCGCCGGGGCGACACGGCGCTGCTGATCCAGCCGCAAAAGAAACGCGCGGAGCGCATCCCGGCCGGCGCGAACCCGCGCGCGATGGCGATGCCGGCATTCCCGTTGGCGAAGGATTTCGCGAGCTTTGTCAAACAGTTCGAGGTGCTGGCGGTGACGGCAACCGGCGATCATTGCCACTTCGAGATCCTGCCGCGCGATCCGCAGGCGCAGAAATTCGTGGCGGCGATCAAGATCGATTTCGAGATCGGCAGCGGGCAGCTCAGCGCGTTCGAGATCGACCTGCGCGACGGGGCGACCATGCGCAACGAGTTTACCAACGTCCGCCTGAACCAGAAGATCCCGGCGGCGGCCTTTGAATACGACATGGCCGGGTTGGAGGTCGTTGATGGCAAACCGTAGCGCGTCGTGCGACTTGCGGTTAAACTGATGCGATGAACGAAGCGGAGTTACTGGCGAGGATCACGTTTGATCCGCGAACTTTCGGTGGCAAGCCGATCATCCGCGGGCGTCGTCTGGCCGTTGAACACGTGCTGGGAATGCTGGCCGCCGGCGACTCACCGGAGGTAGTGTTAGAGGGTTATGACTGGCTTGAGTTAGAAGACGTTCAAGCGTGCCTGTTATACGCCCGGCGAGTGGTGGGGGAGGAGCACGTGGAGCCTCTCCAGGTTGAGGCCGTAGGGTGAAGGTCCTGCTTGATTCGTGCGTGTGGGGCGGTGTCCAGTCCTCGCTCGAAGATGAAGGCCACGATGTTCAATGGGTCGGGGAATGGCCCAGCGACCCTGGCGATGAAGCGATTTTGGCGAGGGCGTTGCGTGAAGGCCGAACGCTCGTGACGTTAGATAAAGATTTTGGCAACCTCGCCGTTGGACAAGCATTGCCTCATGGCGGCATCGTGCGCTTGGTGAACTTGCAGGCGAAGCAACAGGCTGGCGTTTGCCTGCGGATCTTCGAAGCTCATGCAGACGAGCTTTCAAACGGAGCGCTGATCACCGCGACCGCTGAGCGGCTTCGCATCCGAATGCGTCAGACATGAACCCTTCACGCTTCCCGTGGCCGCGGGCGATCCTCCTTGCCTGCCTGCTGGCGTTTGCCGTCGCGGGCTTGTCGCGGATCAGTTTTGATGTCGATATCCTCAAGTTGCTGCCGACCCATTTACGGCAGGTCGAGGGGCTTTCGCTTTTTCTTAAACACTACGCGCAACGCGACGAGTTGATCGTCACCGTCGAGTCGCCCACGGCCGAGGCGGCGGAGAAAGCGGCCGACGGCATCGCTGCCCAACTCGGCAAGATGCCGGATCAAGTCGCGCGCGCCGTCGCCCGGCCCCCGTGGGAGAGCCAGCCGGCGGGCCTTGCAGAAATGGTGGCGTTTTTGCTGTTGAACCAGCCGCCGGATGTGGTGCGCGCGATGGTCGCGAAGTTGAGCCCCGAACAGGCGCCGCAAACCGCGCAGGCCGCCATCGAAAGCCTGACCGATTCCGTGTCGCCGCAGGAAATCGCGCTGCGCAGTTACGATCCGTTCGATCTCGCGGGGCCGCTCGCTTCGGGCGCGCTCGCCGGCGCGGCTCAGCAATCGGAGTTCGCCTCCGCCGACGGCACGTTTCATGTCGTCTACGTCCAGGCGGCGCATCCGTTCAAGAACTACCAGGCGGCGGGGGCGTGGACCGAGGCCGTGCGCCGGGCGGCGGCGCCTTGGGAAACGGGCGGGACGCACCTCGGGTTTACCGGCGAGCCGGCGTTCCTGGCGACCATTTCCGCCAGCACGCAACACGACATGACGTCCTCCGGGATCGTGACGCTCATCGTCATCGCGTTGATCTTCTGGCTGTGCTACCGGCGGGCGAAGCCGCTGCTCGAACTGCAATCGATGCTGGCCATCATCTTCGCGCTGACGCTGGCGTTTGCGGGCTTGGTCTTCAGCGACCTGACCGTCATCGGGGTCGGCTGCGCGGCGATCATGATCGGGCTTAGCGTCGATTACGGGTACTTCATTTTTCAACGCTCTCAACACCACGAAGGGTCGGTCGGCGAACTGCAACGCCAGTGCCTCCAGTATATCATGTGGACCTCCGGCACGACCGCGGCCGCGTTCTTCGCGCTTAACGCGAGCAGCCTGCCGGGGCTGTCGCAATTGGGCAACCTCGTGGGCACGGGAGTGATCGTGGGCGCGATCGTGATGGTCACGGTGTTCGCGCCGCTGGCCATGCGGCGCCGGCGACTGGAAGGAGAGCTTCCGCCGGGGCCGGCGCAACGCGTCGTCTTGTCGCCGACGTTCCGTCGGGTCGGCGCGGCGGTCACCGGCGCGGCGGTGCTGGTGACGTTAGGCGCGCTGATCTTCAAGGGAATGCCGCCTGTCGATTTCTCCGCGAAGACGATGCGCCCGCGCGTGAACTCCGCCAACGACGCGATGGACCGCCTCTATGCAAAGCTGACGAACGAAAACGACGCGGTCAGCCTGGTGATTCGCGCCAGCTCTGTAGACGCAGTGCTGGCCCGCTTGCAAGCCGCCGACGCGGCGCTCAAAGCGGCGCGCGATCGCGGCGAAGTGAAGAGTTACCAGACGGCGCTGCCGATCTGGCCCAATGCCGCGAGCCAGCGGGCGAACCTGCCCATTGTTGCTCCGCTTGCCTCCCAGGCGCCTCGATTGGAGACGGTCCTGCGCGAGGCGGGATTCAAGGAGGAAGCGTTCGCGCTGACCGGCGCGGTCCTGCGCCAGTGGGCGGCGTGGTCCGCCCAGCCGACCCCGATCTGGCCCACCAACGA
>CAXUAZ010000178.1:0-3218 GCA_964249195.1 uncultured Chthoniobacterales bacterium | reverse complement strand
GATAGTGATTGGCTGGCGGTCGGCGTCGTCACGCCGGCGCCGGGCCGCGACCTGGCCGTCGCCGACGCGGTGAGCGGCCAGGGCGTTTATCTCGTCAGTTGGGCGCTGCTGGGCGAGGAACTGCGCAAAACGATCCCGCGGGAGTTCATCCATGTCATCATCGGGTTGGCGGTGATGGTGATGGCGCTGCTCGCGCTGGCGTTTCGCAGCGCGCGATCGTTGGCGCTGTTCATCGCGACGACTCTGCTGGTGCTGGCGTGCCTCGCGGGGCTGCTGTCGCTGCTGGGCTTGAATTGGAATTTCTTCAACCTCGCCTCGCTGCTGCTGCTCCTCGGCACGGGGACGGACTACAGCATCCTGTTCCTGCTTGCGTTGAAACGAAACGGCGGCGACGTGGACGCCGCGCATCGTGAATTAACCCTCGTGATCTGCCTGTGCGCGGCCTCCGCGGCGGCGGGCTTCGGCACGATCAGTTGGGCGAACAACGCGGGCCTGGCGAGCCTTGGTCAGACGTGCGCGCTGGGCCTCGTGCTGGACGCGGCCATCTCGGTGTTCCTGCTGCCGCTGGCGTACGGATGGTTGCATCGCACGCGCAGAAAAATTTGACGTTTTTTTTGTTCCTCGCGCAAAGGCCGCAAAGCCGCAAAGGGGAGCAGAATTTTGGACAGAATTAACAGAATTTAACAGAATTAGGGAGGAACCGAACAATCCCGTTTAATTCTTCCCTTCTGCTCCCCTTTGCGACTTTGCGGCCTTTGCGCGAGGAACTTCATTTCTCGATGACAGACGCCGCCGCTGCCTCGCGGTGCGCCTGCCATCGCAGCGACAGCGTTTCCGCTTCTTCCAGCCATTCCAGCTTCTCGCGGAAAGTCAGCCGGCGATCGAGGATGCGATCAAGTTCGCGGCTGCCTTCCGCGGCGCCCCATTTCCAGTCAGGCACGATGGGTAATTCGTCTGGGTTCATTGGCTTCGCGTGAGTTCTTCGAGTTCCATATAACGATGAGTTTATAGAGTAGTCCTACCAACGAATACCTCACCTTCCAATTTGATGCCCCCGCTGCGTCTTGCCCGGGTCGATGCTAACTTCCCGCCATGCCTTCGCTTTTCGATCCCATCCAGGTCGGTGACCTGCACCTGCCCAATCGCATCTTCATGGCGCCGCTGACCCGCAGCCGGGCGGGCGCCGAGCGCGTGCCCAATGAACTGATGCGCGAATATTACGTCCAACGCGCTTCCGCGGGGTTGATCCTGAGCGAGGCGACGTCGGTCACGCCGATGGGCGTCGGATACGCGGATACGCCCGGGATTTGGTCCGACGAGCAGGTCGAAGGCTGGAAGAAAATCACGCAAGCCGTGCATGCGGCGGGCGGGCACATCTTCCTGCAATTGTGGCACGTGGGCCGCGTGTCCGATCCCATCTTTCTCAATGGCGCCCTGCCCGTGGCGCCGAGCGCGCTCGCGCCGGGCGGTCACCTCAGCATTGTGCGCCCCGAGCGGCCGTTCGTCGTGCCCCGCGCGCTGGAAACGGTCGAAATTCCAGGGATCGTCGAAGCGTACCGGCGCGGCGCGGAGAACGCGCAGGCGGCCGGGTTCGACGGCGTAGAGATTCACGGGGCGAATGGTTACCTGCTCGACCAATTCCTGCAGGACAGCACGAACCATCGCACGGATGATTACGGCGGCCCGGTCGAGAACCGCGCCCGGCTGATGCTCGAGGTGACGGACGCCGCCATCTCCGTGTGGGGCGCGGGGCGGGTCGGCATGCACCTGGCGCCGCGGTCGGACGCGCATTCGATGGGCGACTCGGATCCGAGCGCGACGTTCGGCTACGCCGCGCGCGAGTTGGGCCGGCGCGGGATCGCGTTTATCTGCGCGCGCGAGTCGTTGATCGAGCCGCGCCTCGGGCCGGGGATCAAGCGGGCGTTTGGCGGGGTGTTCGTGGCCAACGAGAAGTTTACGCGCGAGACCGCGCAACAGACAATCGATGCCGGTGAAGCGGACGCGGTGGCGTTTGGCGTGCCGTTCATCGCGAATCCCGATCTGCCCCGGCGGTTCGCGCAAGGGGCGGAACTAAACGCGGCGGATCCGAGCACGTTTTACGTGCCGGGCGCCAAGGGGTACACGGATTACCCGGTGCTGGGGTAATCGCTCAGTTGTAGCGGCGGTCTATGACGGTCGGTAGATCGATCTTGGCAAGGTGCGCACTGTGCCGCAATCCAGTCACCGACGGTCATAGACCGCCGCTACAAGCGCAGGCCAGACCGCGTCGCGGCCGCCCCACAGGCTGCGGACGCGCCCGTTGCCCGCTGTTGTCGCCGGATCGCCGCCGTCATCGCGAGCGTCCAACCTGACCGAGTATAGGACATACCCCCTCGCCGCCGTGCGCGCCCGCCGCCAGCCGGGCGAGGCGTTCCTCCGTCCAGCCGCCGGCCTGGAGTGCCTCCCAGATCAGCTCCGTGGTCAACGCGCCGGTGGTCTCGGCCACTTTTTGCGAGATCAGGTGGAGATCGGTGCGTTGGAGGCGGGCCAGGGCGCAACCGGCCACGATGTCGTCGATGGCGGCATCGAGGTCGCCGTGCGATCCATTGGGGGCAGGGAAAATAGCGGCTCAGCGGCGGCGCGCAAACCGCAGAAGTTGCTTCCCACCGCGGGACGCTTTGCCCTTAACTAAAACCGGAATGCGCGATCTGAGCCGCTACGACAATTCGGACTTCGACCGCGGCGCGCCGCGTTGGAAGGAGGCGTTGTGGGTGGTCGTCGGCGCCGTATTTCTGCGCAGCGCGTTGCCGTGGCCGTCGGCTTGGCGGGTGGCGCTCCTGCGGGCGTTTGGCGCGCGGGTGGGCAAGGGGGTGTTTGTGCGCGAAGCGGTGTACGTGTCGTTTCCGTGGCGGCTGGAGATCGGCGATCACGTGTGGATCGGCGAAGGGGTCGGCATCCTGAGCCTGGCGACGGTGCGCATCGAGTCGAACGTCTGCGTGAGCCAGCGCGCGTATCTTTGCACGGGGAGCCACGATCACCGGCAGGCGGAGTTTTCGTTGCGCACGGCGCCGATCACCTTGCGGGAAGGGTGCTGGATCGCGGCGGCGGCGTTCATCGCGCCGGGGGTGGAAGTCGGCGCGGGCGCGGTGGTCGGCGCGGGCAGCGTGGCGATCCGGGATGTGCCGGCGGGCGCGATCGCGCGCGGGAACCCGGCGGTCACCACGCCGGCGGCGGCAGTT
>CAXUAZ010000177.1:0-7475 GCA_964249195.1 uncultured Chthoniobacterales bacterium | reverse complement strand
GACCGCGGCCAGAAGGCGGGCTTCGCGACGGAACAGCGCGGCCTGGCCCGGATGCACGGCGTGCTCGGGGAGCAGGACCTTGACCGCGACCTGCCGCTCGAGCGCCAGATCCTCGGCCAGGTAGACCGCGCCCATGGCCCCGCGGCCGAGCTCGCGCACCAGCCGGTAGTTATCGGCCAGCACCTCGCCCAGCCCGTAGAAAAGAATCCAACCCAGCCGCCCGCCGAGCATCACGCCGAAGATGGCCGCGTACGTGATGAAATCGCCGACCTGATCGGCCTTGAGCGGACCGTACCCTTGTTGCGCGAGGCGCCGGTAAACCCAATACCCGCACGCAAACGCCATCACGTAGGCGAACCCATACCAGTGCAGCCCAAACCGGTCGTTGAACCGGACGATGTACGGGTTCAACTGGTGGATGTAGTAACCGAACAGGGGCGCAGGCATGGTTGGGAAGTTGACCACTCTCAGTCGCCCGAACTGCCGTGCAACTGCGACTTTTGACGATCCACCTCCTTTAAAATCCCTGGAGGGGCACGCTCCGTCGTGCCCCATACCGGATTGCCGGTCGGGGCGCCCCGTGCGTCAATCCGACAAATCGGGCACGACGGAGCGTGCCCCTCCAGAGCGCCATTTCAGGGCAACTGATAACTCTCGATCAGGCGCTCCGTGCTGAGCGCCTGCCACTTCTCGCCCACCGGACTGGCGGCCGGATCGCGCTGCGCCATGGCGACCGCTTCGTCGATCCGCCGGGCAAATTCGGCCTGCCAATCGGCGAGTTCACCCGCATCCGCCCATGCGCGGGAGAGGATCTGCTGGCGGCTCAGCTTCAGGCAGTCGCCGCCGACCGATGACGCGCGCAGGAGCGGGTCCATGTACGAAGCGTCGTCGTGTTCGCCGTGGCCGGTGAGACGCAGCAGGCGCGCCACCACCATTTGCGGGCCGCACCCGGAGCGCGCGCGCGCAACGGCGGTCTGGAGGGTTTCCAGGCAAGCGTTGAGGTCCGTGCCGTCGACCGCGTGGCCGTCGACGCCGTAGCCGGCGGCGCGGTCCAGAAGATCGGCGCAGGCGAACTGGAAGCGGGTGGGGGTGGAATAGGCATACTGATTGTTGGCGACGATGACAACCAGCGGAAGGCGCTCGACGGCGGCCATGTTCAAGCCCTCGTGAAAGGAGCCCGTGGAACTCGCGCCGTCTCCCACGCACGTCGCGCCGACCGCGCCGGACTCGCCTCGCAAACGCCGCGCGAGGAGCGCGCCCGAGACCACCGAAAGCATGGACCCCAGGTGGCTGATCATCGCGTATTGCCCCTCGCGGGGACGCCCGCGATGGATGTTACCGTCCCGCGCTCGCATCGGCCCCAGCGGTGAACCTAGATATGTCCGGACCACATCCAGGATTTGCTCGCCGAAGGCCAGCCGGCCCGCCATGTCACGGATCAACGGAGCGAACACATCGCCTTTCTTCAGCGCCACCCCAAGCGACGCGCTAAGCGCCTCCTGCCCGGTTCCAAGAAAGACGCCGCCCTGGATCTTGCCGGCCCGGTAAAGGCCGGCGATGCGCTCCTCCAGGGTACGCGCCAGCAGCATCCAGCGAAACGTCTCGAGATAACGCGCCCGATCGGAAGTTCCTTGCGCCTGCCCGGCAGGGGCGTCGGCAACGGCTGGAAGCATCCGGTGACGGTAGATGCCGCCGGGCGCGCCGCGCAAGCGAAAGGTTCGCCCCCCCGTCCGGCCCTTTCCCCACGGTAGATGGAACGGCATCTGCTCTGTGAAAAGGCCGTTTACCCTGGATGCAACCCGATCCCGTTTTCCTCAAGCGCCGCAGCGAGCAGCTCCTCAAGAGTGAATCGGCCGTGATGTGGAGGCGCAACGATCGCATGTTTGCGGTGCTCCTCTCGCTGCAATGGCTCGGCGGCATCGCGCTTGCCTCCTGGTCGCCGCACCTGTGGAACGGGCGCATTTCCTCCCTCGGCATCGAATTGTTGACGGCGATCATCCTGGGGGCGGTCATCATCGCACCGCCGCTGGTATTTGTCTTCCGGCGGCCGGGGCAGCGGGTCACGCGCCACGTCGTGGCGGTCAGCCAGATGTTGTCGTCGGGGCTTCTGCTGCACCTGTCGGGCGGGCGGCCGGAGATGCATTTCCATGCCTTCGGCTCGCTCGCTTTCCTGGCTTTGTACCGCGATTGGCGGGTGCTCGTGACGGCGTCGGCGGTGCTCATCTCGCAGCAATTCGGTCTTTCCCTGCTGCTCCCGCAATCGCTCTACGGCGCGGCGGCGCACGTCTCGCGCTGGCGTTGGCTCGAGCAGGCGGCCTGGGTGCTCTTTGCCGACATCTTCCTCATCTATGCCTCCGTCGAAAACCAAAAGGATCTGCTCGCCATCGCCGAACGACAGGCGCAACTGGAGGATTCCCAAGGCAGCGTGGAACGCACGGTAAACGAGCGCACCGCGCAGGTCGCGCAATCCAACCGCGATCTCGGCAAGCAGATTGGTGAGCGGCAGCGCATCGAGCAGGAGCTCCGCGCCGCCCGCGACGAACTCGAGGCTCGCGTGCGCGACCGCACCGCCGAACTCGGCGCCGCCAACCGCGCGCTCAAGCGCCAGATCGACGAGGGCCGCAAGACCGAGGAAGAACTCGCGCGCAGCATGCAGCGCTACCGTTTCGTGACCGACAGCGTCCCGCAGATCGTCTGGACCGCGCGGCCCGACGGCGTGCTCGATTACCTCAACCGCCGCTTTCACGAATACACCGGCATGACCGCTGAGGATTCGCGCAAGTGGGGTTGGAAGCCGGCCATCCATCCCGACGATCTCGCGCGCTACGCCGACACGTGGCAGCGCGCGGTGGAAAGCGGCCATGTCTTCGAGATGGAGGTGCGCTTCAAACGCGGGCAGGACGGCAGCTACCGCTGGCACCTGGCGCGCGCGCTGCCGATGCGCGATCCCGACGATCAGATCGTCCAATGGTTTGGCGGCGCCACCGACATCGACGACCAAAAACGCAGCCGCGAGGTGATCAAGCGCAGCGAGCAGCGGTATCGTTCGCTTGTAGCCGCCAGCGCGCAAATCGTCTGGCTCACCGATGCCGAGTGCCGGGTGAAATCCGACCTGCCGGAGTGGCGCGCGGCCACCGGGCAATCGTACGAGGAGATCATCGATTACGGCTGGCTCAGCGCGATCCATCCCGAGGATCAGGAGCGCTGCACGGAGCTATGGCGTTTTGCGCTCGAGACCAAGACCCCTTACGAGAGCGAGCACCGGCTCATGATGGCCGACGAAAGCGTGCGGCATTTTTCCACGCGCGGCGTGCCCGTGCTGGAGCCCGATGGCCGCATCCGCGAGTGGATCGGGACGTCGACAGACATCACGGAGCGCCAGCAGGCGGAGGAAGTACTGCGCCGCGCGCACGACGAACTGGAGGCCCGCGTCCGCGAACGCACGGCTCAGCTCACCGAGACCAATCAAATTCTGCACGAGCAGGTGATCGAGCGCAAACGCATCGAGGCCGAGCTGGCCGAGGCGCGCGACGACGCCCTGCGCAGCGCCAAGCTCAAGAGCCAATTCCTGGCGAACATGAGCCATGAAATCCGCACGCCGATGAACGGCGTGATCGGCATGACGAGCCTGCTCATGGACACACCTTGCAACGAGGAGCAGCGCGAGTACGTGGAGACGATCCGGGCGAGCGGCGACTCGCTGCTTTCAATCATCAACGACATTCTCGATTTTTCCAAGATCGAGGCGGGGAAGCTGGACTTCGAGCAGTTGGATTTCGATCTGCAATCGACGGTCGAGAGCGTGGTGGAACTCCTGGCCGAGAAAGCGCAGGCGAAAGGGCTCGACCTCGCGTGTCACGTGCTTGAGGACGTGCCGCGCCGGCTTCGCGGCGATCCGGGCCGGTTGCGCCAGGTGCTCGTCAATCTCGTCGGCAACGCGGTGAAATTCACGCCGAAGGGGCGGGTGCTGGTGCACGTCGCGAAGTTGCAGGAGACAACGAGCGACACGCAGATTTGTTTCCAGGTGTCCGACACGGGGATCGGCCTGGGAGAGGACGCGACCAAGGAGTTGTTCCAGCCGTTCGTGCAGGCGGATGGCTCCATGAGCCGCAAGTTCGGCGGCACGGGGCTGGGGCTGGCGATTTCCAAGCAACTGGTGGAATTGATGGGAGGCCAGATCGGCGTGGAGAGCGCGCCGGAACAAGGGTCGACCTTCTGGTTTACGGTCAAGCTGCCCAAGCAGCCGACGCTGCTCGCGGAGGATGATTTGCCGGCGGACGCGCGCGAACGATTTTCGGATGTCCGGGCGCTGCTGGTGGGCGCGGAAGGCACGTGCGGCGTGTTGCAAGAGCAACTCATCTCCTGGGGGATGCAGACCAGCGTGCTGACCAATGGCGCGGAGGCGCTGGCGGCGTTGCGGACCGGGCTCGCCGATGCGCAGCCATTCGGTTTCGTGTTGGTGGATGCCAACCTGTCGGACATGGATGGGCCGACCCTTGCCCGGGCGATCAAGAGCGATCCGAAGCTGGCGGCGTTGCGGATCGTGCTGCTGCTGGCGCCGGGCCAGCGCACGAGCGCGCCGGACGATGCGAACGCGCACGCCAGCTTGAACAAGCCGGTCAAGCGGGCGCAGTTGCGTGATTTTTTCGAGTCGGCGTTGAAGTCTCCAAAGGCGGTGCGCAAGGCGCCTCAGAAAGCGGCGGTCGCCGCCCGCGCGAGCAAGCGCGGCCGGATCCACGTGTTGATCGCGGAGGACAATCAGGTGAACCAGAAGGTGATCATCCGCCAGTTGCAGAAGATCGGTTACCAGGCCGACGCGGTGGCCAATGGGATCGAGGCGTTGGAAGCGTCGGGCAAGGTGGCGTACGACGTGATTTTGATGGATTGCCAGATGCCGGAGATGGATGGATTCACGGCGACGCGGGAGATCCGGCACCGCGAGATTGGCACGGGGATGCACACGCCGATCGTGGCGTTGACGGCAAACGCATTGGAAGGCGACCGGGAGAAATGCCTCGATTCCGGCATGGACGATTACATGAGCAAGCCGGTGAAGATCGAGGCATTGCAAGCGATGCTGGAGCAGTGGGCCGCGCGCAATTCGCAGCCGCACGCGGTGGCGGCGTAACCGTGGAGGGCGACGCTCCGTCGTCGCCGTAATTAGATTGCACGCGGGGCGCCCACCCGCCAATCGAAAATGGGCGACGACGGAGCTTCGCCCTCCATGGTTATCGATCGTGCCACGGCAAGAAATTTAATTCGCCTTGCCATGGCCAATTGTCGGCTTCTGTCACCAAGCCATGACGCACGGCATTATGTCGGACGTACTCCCATTTGGCGGCGTATCTTTCATTGCCGCGCAACTGAGTGTCCCAGGCGTCAGTTTGCCAGATAGGTTGCTGGGCGGCGTCGGGCCAGTGACGGGAGGCGGTACTTTTCCAAAACGCCATCCACTTCGTGAACGTAAGGGCATCAGGCCGCGCGGGGGTGCAGAAGAAATGGATGTGGTCCGGCAGGACGATGTATTTGCCGACTAGCCAGTGGTCGGCCTTTCGCCAAGCATCGAGGATGACATCAACGTTGGCGGCGGATGAAAGGATCGGTTTTCGGCGGGCCGAGCATACCGTGACAAACAAGAGAACGGGCCTATTTCCCCTGTTCGATTGGCGCGGGATGCCGCGGGGATATTTCTGCCGATCATATTTGGAGGGCGACGCTCCGTCGTCGCCGTAATTAGATTGCACGCGGGGCGCCCACCCGCTAATCGAAAATGGGCGACGACGGAGCGTCGCCTTCCAGGTGTTTACAAACCTGCCTCGGCCAGCGTCTCGCTGTGCAAGTTGCCGCTCTTGCCGAAGGTCTCGGCGACGCTTTGTTCCGACTGACTGGTCACATCCGGACGCGACGCGGATTCCTCTTTGCCCGCCATCCGCACGGCCACCACTTTGCTCACGCCGGCTTCTTCCATAGTGATACCATACAGCACATCCGCACGGGCGATCGTGCGCTTGTTATGCGTGATCACGATAAACTGGCTCTGCGCCACGAAACGATCCAGGATTTTGAGGAATCTCGAGATATTTGATTCGTCCAAGGGCGCGTCCATTTCATCCAACACGCAGAACGGACTCGGCTTCACCATGTAGATCGAGAACAACAGCGCCACCGCCGTCATCGTCTTCTCGCCGCCCGACATTAACGTAATAGACTGCAATTGTTTGCCCGGAGGACGCGCAATGATGTCGATGCCGCACTCCAACGGGTCTTCCGCATCGAGGAGCTGGAGGTTCGCCTTTCCGCCGCCGAATAACTCGGAAAACATCTCCTGAAAATTGATCCGGATCCGCTCGAAGGTCTCCGCAAACAGCGTCTTCGTTGTCGCATTGATCTTCGCGATGATGTTAAGCAATTCGGTGCGCGCGGATTGCAAATCGGTGTTCTGCGTTTCGAGAAATTGGTGGCGTTCTTCCAAGGCGTCGAACTCCGCAATGGCATCGACATTGACCGCGCCGATGCCGTCCAGCTTCTCGCGCAACGTGGATACCAGCGTCTCCACCCGCGCCCAGTCGATGGCGGCGCCGGGTTCGTTCAAGAGCGTTTCATAGAGCATCTGGAACGCGGCCGGATCGGGCGCGAACTCGCGCAGATCCGTCTGAAAACGTCGGCTGGTTTGCTCCAGCAAATTTTCCTGCCGCAGACGCACCTGCGCTTCGCGCACTTCGCAACTCGATCGTTTGTCGTGCCAATTGGTCAAATCCTGGCGCTGGCGACGCAGCGAGGCGTCCAGTTCTTCGATCGCGGCCGCCGCCTCGGTGTGCTCCGCGTGCCGCGAACGGATTTGCTCCTCGGAAACTGTGACCCCAAAACGGGCGTGTTCAATCGCTTCTTCCAACGCGGCGGCGTCCGCGCCGTAGCGGCTGATGCGTTCGTGGTGTTCTGCGAGTTCGCGGCGGCGGCGCTCGATTAATTCGGTGAGTTCGAGCCGCCGGGCGTCCATCGGTTGCAACTGCCGGCGCAGACTCTCGTGGCGCTGCTGCTCGGTGACGACTTTCACGCGCCACTCGTTGAGCGCCTCGTTCAATTGATCTTCCTGCGCGCGAAAGGATTCCACTTTTTCCGCGGCAGCGGCGCGCTCCTGCTGGCTGGCTTCGAGCGCCTTCTCCTGCTCGGCGACCTTGGCTTCGATCCCGGCGGCTTGTTCGCGCGCGGCCTGCCAGCGGCGTTCGGTGTCGTCGCGATCGCGGCGCAGCGATTCGGCCCGGGCGTCGAGTTCCTTTGTCTCGCGCTCGAGCAGACCCAGTTGGTTGCGCAGCGTGGACACCTGCACCTGCGCGCTGCCAAATGCCTGCCGGGCGTCGGCGATCGCGGCCACGCTGGCGGCCAGGGTCTCGGCGGCGGTCTCGCGACGGCGGCCGGCCAGGGCGATCTCCTCCGTGCCGGCGGCGATCTCGGCCTCGATCGCCTTGATCTGCGAC
>CAXUAZ010000176.1:0-7475 GCA_964249195.1 uncultured Chthoniobacterales bacterium | reverse complement strand
GAAACATCGTATTGCAGCACCTGTCCCGGCCTGATCGGATCCGAGTAGGGCAAAATCGCCAAAGCTAGCGTCGGCGTAGTATTGACGTTCATGGCAGCGTCCCGTTTAACATATTGCCCAGCGTCGTCATTGAGAGTTGCTTCGACCACAAGCTGGCCGGCGGCGGAGGCGCCCGCGCTTAACGAGAGCTGCACTTGGCCGCCGCTGTTCGCAGTCAGCGTTCCTACAGGCCATCGCACCACTCCATCGCTGCCGGGTACCCCACCGCCGGTAGCAGAATAAAAAGACGCGCCACTTGGGACCGGCACGCTTAAACCGGTGCCGCTCACGGCGCCATACGCATAGTAGGGGATCGCATAAGTGAAAACCCCTCCCGGCGCAACCGATGTCTGAGAGGTTGAAAGCTGAACGTCAAGGATCGGCGCGCTCTGGCTGAAGACCGTGCGCGAGATAGAGGATCCGTTGTTTTGATTGGTCAGGGTTAAGGTGACGGGCGCACCATCCGGCGGAGCCAACGTGCCGCTGGTTACGTTGAAGAAGAGAGACCTTATTATCGTCTGTCCGGCATTAACTGCAAAAAAGACGGATGACTGGTAGCCGGCGCTGTTTCCGTTTTGCGTCAGGTATTGCGGAATTGTGTAGTAAAGATAAAAACTCTGATAGCTCGACGAGTTGTTGGTCACCGAAACATCGTATTGCAGCACCTGTCCCGGCCTGATCGGATCCGAGTAGGGCAAAAGACTATAACTTACTGAATTAGCTGCTTTGGCTGCCGAGCCTGACATGTCATAAAAGCACGCGAAAATTGTGACGAAAAAAGCTATCCGTTTCAAGTCGTTCATTGGAGAGAGAAAAATTTGCATGTACATTCGCCGACTATACCCCCTTTACAGTTACCTCGAGCACAGTCGCTGACCTGAGAGTCGCTTTTGCGGAAAATGGCGCGGTATTTCCAAATGGCCACCGTTTCTGAGGCCGAAAGCGGCGTGGTGTCAGGCGATTGAAGAGCGAATGTCCGGCGACCATTGCTAAATGACCGGAAGCGGTTGGCGGAGCCACGGCGGCCGTTGCCGGAGTTTCTGGGACGGCGGTCGGGCGGCGGACGGTAATCGCCGTGGCTTCGGCGATCTACCCTCGGAACCAGATCGCGGATCCGGTGGACAGTTGGAGTCCCCTTTTCGATTGACTTTCCTACCTGCCGAGCGCGGCAAAGCGGCAAAGCGGCAAAGCGGCAAAGCGGCAAAGCGGCAAAGCGGCAAAGGGTCACGAGGCTCATTGCGCCTTGATTCAAATCAGAAACTTTTCCCTATGGCAACCCCAAAATCGTCCGTGTAGCGGAATTTTAGGTGGATTTGCAGTGTAGGCCAGATCCGCAATCTGATTGCTATGAAACAGAGCCCTATCAAGGCCGAGTCAGACCGCGAATCTGGCCTACAGTCAGGGTCCATTCAACGATCTGGCTTGCAGGGGAGTAAGTGGCGCGCCTGCTGGAAAATTGCGGGATCCAGCGTCTCGCCGTGCACGGCCGCACCAAGGCGCAAAGTTATTCCGGGGAGGCGAATTGGGACGTGATCGCCGAAGTGGCGGAGACCGTCGAGATTCCCGTGATCGGCAATGGCGACATCGCCAGCGCCGAGGACGTGCGGCGACGACGGGATTCCACTGGAGTGGCCGGGGTCATGATCGGCCGGGCGGCGATGGGCGCGCCGTGGTTATTCGCGCAGGCGAAGCATTATCTGACGACGGGCGAGATCGCGCCCGCCCCGGCGCTGGAGGAGCGCTGGGCGATGATCCGCCGGCATTGTTCGCTGATGGTCGAGCGGCGTCGGCACGGCGGCGAACGGGCGGCGATGTCATCGATGCGCGCGCGCCTGATGGCGTACACCCGCGGGATGGACGGCGGCCGCGAACTGCGCGGGCGACTGTCGCAGATTTCCTCGTTGATGGAGCTGGACGACATGGCGGCCGGGCATTTGGAGCAGGCAATGAGTCTTGCGCCAGGCATCTGATCTCAGCAAATTTTGCGTGGAAGGCTAAACGCCAACGCCTCCAAACCCCGGTCATCCCGAGCAGCGAGCCTGCGAGCGTAGCCGAGGGACCCTACTGACTTCCTCCGGCGCACGAGCAGTTCTATGCGGAGTTCACCGTCGCCGATCCGAAGTCAGTAGGGTGTTTCGGCTGCGCTTGTTCCTCGCTTCGCTCAACATGACTTTTATGGAACGGGCTTCGCCCCCGGCCTGATCCGTTCTACGCCTTGGCGTTCGGCCGGTGCGTCTCGATGAACGCCGCGAGCGTCGACACGCTTTGAAACGCCCGGAGCGCTTCCTCGCTGTTGGCCACCTTCACCCCGTATTCCTTCTCGACGTTGAGCGTCAACTCCAGCGCGTCAATGGAATCCAGGCCTAACCCGGTCTTGAATAACGGCATGTCGTCGCCAATGTCGGCCGGCGTCACATCGATCAGATTCAACCGGTCGACGATCAGCTTTTTGAGGTTCTCTTTGAGGTCGGTGCTCTCCATCGCGTGCTGATGCAAAAGGTACGCGCCGATTGCCGGGCGGCACGAAGAATTTTACTGCTCTTCGAGCGCCGCCAGCATCGCGCGCAACTTCGCCAGCCGTTCGCCCGCATCCTTCTGCCGCTGACGATGTTCCTCGACCACCTCAGGCGGAGCGTTGGAAACGAACTGATCGCTCGAGAGCTTGCGGATCGCCGCCTGAAGGTCCGTCTCGGTCTTCGCCGCCTCCTTTTCCAATCGCGCACGCTCCGCGGCAAGATCGACGAGGCCCGCGAGCGGCATGAAGAGTTCCCCCAGCGGCGTCAACGCCGATGGAGTCCCCCGCGGCGCGACGTAATCGGGATTCAGCGCGAGGTCTTCCGCGTTGATCATCCGGCGCAGCGCGCGCAGGCACGCCGCGTAGGACCACGCGTCCTTCTCAATTGCCATCACCCGCTCCTCGTGCAGCCGCAGAATGAAACGCGCGGGCTTGCTCGTGGCGATGTTGTACTCGGCGCGCAAATTTCGCGCGACGCGCACCGTCTGGTAAAAGTCCTCCGTGATCGCCTGCGCCACCGCCACCTCCTCGGCGCTGCCGGACAGGTCCAGCAAACCGCCGATGCGCTGGTACATCAGGAACTGTGATTTGCGCCGCGGCTTCGTCTCGTCCGGCGCGGGAACTTGGGGGCGGGGGGGGAAAGTTAGACGCTCGTTGAGCTCCTCGCTCAGGTGCGGCATGAACGGGTGCACGAGACGCAGGAATTCCGTCAACACGCGGTACATCGTAAAGAGCGCCACGTGCTTGTTGATCGCGCGCTCCGTCACGCGCGACGCGTCCACCGGCTCCGCCCCGACCGGCAAAAGGATGTCGGTCTTTGCCGCCTCGACGAACCAGTCGCAATAATCGCTCCAGAAGAAGTCGTAGAGCGCCTGCGCGATTTCGTTGAACCGGAATTCCTTGTAGGCCGCCTCTACCTTTGCCTGCACGGCGCGCAGCTTCGCCTCGATGTCGAGCACGTAGGGGGCGGGTTGATAGCTTACGCGCGTGCCAAAAGGCAGCGCGCCTTCCTGCATCTGGTAAAAACGCGCGGCGTTCCAGATCTTGTTGGCGAAGTTGCGGCCTTCCTCGATCTGTTTTTCATCGAAGCGAATGTCCTGCCCCTGCGGCGCGATTCGCAAGAGACTGAACCGCAGGCCATCTGCGCCGTACTTCGCGATGAGATCGAGCGGGTCGGGCGAGTTGCCTAACGACTTGCTCATCTTCTTGCCCTTGGCATCGCGGATGAGGCCGGTGAAATAGACGGATTTGAACGGGATGTTATCCGCCGGTTTCTCGGTCGTGCCGGGGGTAAACTCCAGCCCCGCGATGATCATCCGCGCCACCCAGAAGAAAATGATGTCGGGGGCCGTCACCAATACGTCGGTGGGGTAAAACTTCGCGCGCGTTTCGGCATCCATCGTTTCATACGCCCATAGCCATGAGGAAAACCACGTATCGAGCGTATCCGCGTCCTGCGACCACCCTTCGCCGGGTGAGTCGATCTGCACGCGGATCTCCTCTCCGCGATACCAGGCCGGCACGCGGTGTCCCCACCAGACCTGCCGGCTGATGCACCAATCCTGAATGTTCTCCAGCCACTGCGCGTACACTTTTTCCCAGTGCGCCGGGAAGAAACGGATGAGTCCCTCGCGCACGACGGCGAGCGCTTCCTCGGTCTTGGGATAACGCAGAAACCACTGCACGCTCAACCGCGGCTCGATCGGCGCCTCGGAGCGTTCGCTGAAGCCGACATTGTTTTCGTAAGGCTCTTCCTTGGCGAGGAGGCCGCTCTCCAGGAGCATCTCCGCGGCGGTCTTGCGCGCGGCAAAGCGGTCCATGCCGTCGAGCTCGGGCACGGCGGGGCAATTGATCTTGCCGTCGGGGTGCAGGATGTCGATCGTCGGAAGATTGTGCCGGCGGCCGATCTCGAAGTCGGCCTTGTCGTGCGCTGGCGTGACCTTGAGGGCGCCGGTGCCGAAAGCGGGATCGATGTGCTCGTCGCCGATGATCGGCAGCGCCTCGCGCGGGAAAGGCCGCCACACGTGTTTGCCAATGAGGCCCGCGTATCGCTCATCGGTGGGATGCAAGGCGAGTGCGGTGTCCCCCATGAGGGTCTCGGGCCGGGTGGTTGCGACCACCACATAGCGCCCCGGCTCTTCGACCACCTCGTACTTGATGAAATACAACGAGCTCTTCTGCGGGCGCGGGATCACTTCTTCATCCGACAGCGCGGTGAGCGCGACGGGATCCCAATTCACCATCCGCAAGCCGCGGTAGATGTACCCGCGTTCGTGCAGTTGGACGAACACGCGTTGCACCGCCGCCGCGTAACCTTCATCCAGCGTAAACCGTTCCCGCGACCAGTCGCACGAGCAGCCCAGGCGCTTGAGCTGCTCGATGATGATCCGCCCATGCTTCTCGCGCCATTCCCAGATGCGGCGCACGAATTCTTCCCGGCCCAGATCGCGCCGTCCCACCTTCTCCGTCTTGAGCAGCGCCTTCTCGACGGCCGTCTGCGTGGCAAGCCCGGCGTGGTCCGTGCCGGGGAGCCAGAGCGTTTCGTGCCCGGTCATCCGCGCGCGCCGGCAGAGGATGTCCTGGATGGTGGTATTGAGCACGTGCCCGAGCGTGAGCACCCCGGTGATATTCGGCGGCGGGATGACGATGGAAAACGCCGGCCGCGCGGCGGTCACCCGTTTGGGGTCCGCGCCAAAGCAATCCGACTCCAGCCAGCGCGAGTACCATTTCGACTCCACGGCGGCAGGCTCGTAGGCTTTGGGAATTTCGGTCGTGGAATCTGCCATAACGCTCTTTCTAGCTACCTTCCTGGCTCTGCGTAGCCAGGGGCGGAGACTCTATCACATCCGAGCAACAGGAAAAGGATGGCGCCACACGATCTCCGAGAGGTTCATGCTACGTACTCGGGCCACTTGACCGCGGTCGCAATGAAAAGTGTATCTGTTCCTCATCCTCTCTGTGCTCTCGGTGTCCTCTGTGGTAGAATAGCCTTCCGCCAATGATCCCGCCGCCCGCCAATGAGATCGCCCGTCGCCGCACGTTCGCGATCATTTCGCATCCGGACGCCGGCAAGACGACCCTCACCGAGAAGCTCCTCCTCTACGGCGGCGCGCTGCAATTGGCAGGGTCAGTCACCGCTCGGCGCAAGCAGCGGGCGTCCACCAGCGACTGGATGGAACTCGAACGGCAGCGCGGCATCTCCGTGTCGTCGACCGTCCTGCAATTCGACTACGACGGCTACCGGGTGAACCTCCTCGACACCCCCGGTCATCAGGATTTCTCCGAAGACACGTACCGCGTCCTCACGGCCGTGGACGCCGCCATCATGGTCATCGATGCGGGCAAGGGCATCGAGGCGCAGACGCGCAAACTCTTCGAGGTCTGCCGCCGCCGCGGCGTGCCGATCTTCACGTTTTTCAACAAGCTCGACCGCCCCGCGCTCGAACCGCTCGCCCTGCTCGATGAACTCGAAAACGTGCTGGGTCTGGCCGCCTGCCCGATGAATTACCCGCTCGGCATGGGGCCGGATTTCCGCGGGGTCTACGACCGCTTCGAACGCCAGGTGCACCTCTTCGAACGCACGGTCGGCGGCGCCTACCGGGCGCCCGTGGAGATCAGCGGCCTCGACGCGCCGGTCGTGCGCGAGCGCATGGAGGACGCCACGTTTCTCAAGACGCAGGAGGAAATCGAGATGCTCGAAATCGCCGGCGCCGCGTTCGATCCGGCGGCGGTGCTGGCCGGGGAATTGTCGCCCGTTTTCTTCGGCAGCGCGGCGAACAACTTCGGCGTGGAATTGTTGCTCAACGGCTTCTTAAAATACTCGGCCCCGCCCGCCGCGCACGTGGCCGCCGATGGACATGCCGTGCAGCCCGCCGACCCGGACTTTTCCGGGTTTGTCTTCAAGATCCAGGCAAACATGGATCCGCGCCACCGCGACCGCATCGCGTTTTTGCGCGTGTGTTCCGGCGTCTTCACCCGGGACATGATGGTGCGGCACTCGCGCACGGGCAAGACGGTGCGGCTTTCATACCCGCAGAAGGTGTTTGCCCAGGAACGCGAGACCGTGGAAGAGGCGTTCCCCGGAGACATCGTGGGATTGGTGGGGCACGCGGAATTCGGCATCGGCGACACGTTGACCGAAGATCCGACGATCGTTTACGACGAGATCCCTCGCTTCGCGCCGGAGTGTTTTGCGTACCTGCGCAATCCCAACACGGCCAAGTTCAAGCAATTCCGGCAAGGGTTGGATCAGCTTTTGCAGGAGGGAGTCATTCAGGTATTTCATCTGCGCGGCGCCGTGCAGATGGTGCCGTTGCTGGCGGCGGTGGGTCCGTTGCAATTCGAGGTGGTGCAATACCGGTTGCAGAGCGAGTACGGCGCTGAGTCACGCATCGAAACGGCGACTTGGGATCGCGCGCGCTGGATGAATCCAGACGTGGATTCCGATCAACTCGCCGCGTTGACCTTGCCGACGGGCGTCGCCATCGCGGTGGACAGCGATCGCCAGCCGGTGTTGCTGTTCCCGAGCGATTGGACGGAGCGCTATTTTACCGAGCGCAATCCTTCCCTCGCGCTGCACCTGACTCCGGTGCGGGCTGCCGACGCGGCCGCCTGACATTGGTGGATCGGGCTCTCCGAGCACGATGGCAAGCCACAGCGGCTTCGCCGCACTTTAAGCTGCGCAGCGCAGCTAACGGTCACGCATCGCGCTCGGAGATCGCGATCCGACACATCCAGAGTCCGACCCAATTCGCCTTCTCCGCCTTGCGCCTCAGACAAAATGACTGCTGCGTTATCCCATTTACAGCGAGAGGCACGACCAAGGCAAGTCGAAGCAAGCCCCGTTTCTTGATCTTCTGTCAAGAAATGTGGCACTTCGCTAAATTGAGTGGGTAGGAGAGGCTCTTGAAGGGGCTGGTAG
>CAXUAZ010000175.1:0-7547 GCA_964249195.1 uncultured Chthoniobacterales bacterium | reverse complement strand
GGCTCGCGCCGCTGCTCTGGCTCCTGTTCGTGCTTCTGTCGCTGCTCGTCGCCCTCCTGCTGTTCTGGGTCTGCTCGATCAGCATCCCGGGCACCTCGATCCGGTTCACGGTCATGGGCACGTGCCGGGTGGCGCCGCTCGACTCGCCGATCACCGGCCGCTGGGGCAAAGTGATGCGGACCGTTTCCTTCTTGGGCTCGTTTTCGCTCATACTAGGGAGAATATCGGATCAGGGAATAAGACAACGCTCGAAGTTAGCTTTCCGCAGCAAAAATTGTCAACGAATTGTCGACAGTTTTCCGAGCGAACTGCGTTCCTGACGAAAAAACATGCTCTAAGCCGACGCCATAGCTGGCTGCGCCACCGTCGCGGTCAGATCGTAAACCTGGGCGCCGCTGATAATTACGTCGACAAATTCACCCACCGGCGCGGGCTGGTCGAGCAGCACCCGGCCGTCGATGTCGGGCGCGTCGGATTGGGAACGGCCGACCAGCGGGGCGTCCATGAGGATCCGCATCGGGCGACCGACCATGCCGGCGAGCGATTCGCGGGAAATGCGCTGCTGGAGTTTCATCGCCTTCCGAAAGCGGCGGGCCTTCACGGCCGTGGGCAACTGCCCGGGCATCTTCGCCGCGCGGGAGCCGTCTTCCTGCGAGTAGTTGAAGACCCCGAGCCGCTCGAAGCGCACCCGCTCGATGAACTCCATCAAACTCTCGAAGTGCTCCTCCGTTTCGCCGGGAAAGCCGACGATGAAGGTCGTGCGCAGCGTCAGGCCGGGAATGCCGGCGCGCAGGTTGCCGATCAACTCTTCGATGTGCTCGCGCGAGGTTTCCCGGCGCATGCTCGCGAGCATCTCCGGGTGGATGTGCTGCAGCGGCATGTCGATATAGCGCGCGACCTTCGCGCTGCGCGCGATCGTCTCGATCAACTCCGCGCTCCAATGCGCCGGGTGCGTGTAAAGGATGCGAATCCAGAATTCGCCCGGGATCTCGTCCAACGCTTCCAGCAAGCGGCTCAACGTCGGCCCGCGCGAGGAGTCTACCGGCTGGGTCGGGTTGGCGCGCACAGCCCATTGGTCCATGCCGAAGTAGGTCGTGTCCTGGCTGATGAGATTGATCTCGCGAACGCCCTCGGCCACGAGGCTGCGCACCTCGCGCACCACTGATTCGATGGTGCGGCTGCGATGCCGCCCGCGCATCTGCGGGATCACGCAAAAACTGCACGGGTGATTGCAACCTTCGGCAATCTTGACGTACGCGCTGTGGGAAGGGGTCAGCCGGAAACGCGGCGTGTCGTAGTCGGGGATGAACCGCGAGTTGCGCGTGACGAGGTTGAGCGGCTCCCATTTCTCATCGACCAGGCCCAGGCCCGGCTGCACGGCCATGACTTCCGCGCGATCGAGGACCTGCCGGATGATGTCGCCCGCGCTGGCGATCTGGTCGAGGCCCATGAAGGCGTCGACCTCCGGCATTTCCTGCGCGAGATCCTTGGAAAAACGCTGGGCCATGCAGCCGCTGACGATCAACTTCTGCCCCGGCCGGCGACGCAGTCCGCGCGCTTCGTGCGCCTCGAGAATGGCCTCGATGGATTCCTCCTTCGCCGAATCGATGAACGCGCACGTGTTGACAATCAAGACGTCCGCGTCTTCGGCGGAAGAGGTGATTTCCATCCCCTGCGCGCGCACGCTGCCGAGCATGATCTCGGCATCGACGAGATTCTTCGCGCAACCGAGGCTGATCATTCCAACTTTCATCGCGGAGGAACCCTTACACGATCAAAGCCGGACGCGCCATGGTCATCGCGCGTCATTGCGGCGTTTAATCGTATTTAACGCTGCAGCCGTAGGACTTTGTGGCGCTCGTCTCGATCGGCTTGCCGCTCAGGGCGGCGTCGAGGCCGGCTTTGACGTAGTTGTTCGCCTTGGCCAGATCAGCCGGATCGGCGGAGGGAATGCTGTCGATCGCGCCGGCGTACACGAGCTTGCCTTCCGGGTTGATGATGTACATGTCGGGGGTCGTCTTGGCGCCGTACTCGCGGCCCACCTTGCCATCGGCGTCGATCAAGAGCGCGGTGTCGGCGGCCTTTACGCTCGATTGCCATTCTTTGGCCGCGGCAGGGGTCAGAAATCCTTCCTTGCCGTTTGCCGAGGAGTCGATGCTCAACCACACCACGCCCTTTTTGGTGTACTCCTCCTGGAGCTTTTGCATGTTTCCGCTGCCGTAATGCTTCTTGACGAACGGGCACAGCGGATTGGTCCATTCCAGCACGACGTATTTGCCCTTGTGCTCGGCGAGGGTGTGCGTTTTGCCGTCGGCGCCCGGCAGCGAGAAATCCGGCGCGGGGGATCCGACCGCAGGAGCGGCGTGGAGGGACGGGGCGAGCAGCGCCAAGGCGGCGCAGGCGGTGAGGAGGCAGTATGTTTTCATGTTTGGATCAGGGAGCTTTAGCTAGTTTGTGATCGTCCGCCGCGGCCGCTTTGAGCCCGTCGATGACCATCTGGTGGGTGATAATTTCCGGGAGAACGATGGGTTGCTTCGTGCGGTCGGCCGGGTAAATGACGTAGAGCGGCACCCCGGCGCGGCCGAATTGCTTGAGGATCGCCGTGATGCCCGGCTCGCCGTTGGTCCAATCGGCGGTGAGGAAATCGGCGTTGGCGTCCTTGAGCGCCTGCTGGACCGACGACGTGTTGAGCACGGCCTTCTCGTTGGCCTTGCAATTCACGCACCAGGCCGCGGTGAAATCGACGAACACGGGGCGCCCGGGCGCCTGGAGCGCGGCTTGCAGTTGGGCCGGGAAATCTTGCGCGGAGCCGGTGGGCAGCTTCGCCTCGGCGATCTGCGTGAGGCCGGTCCAGCCGCCGCCGGCGACCAGCACGAGCATGACGGCGAGCGCGATGATCCGGGTGCGCGTCGAAGCCACCAGGGTATAAAACGTCCCATGCACCCAGGCCGCGGCGCCGACGGCCAGCAGGAGCACGCCCAGCCACACGACCGCATCCGCCCCGCGCATGGCGCCGAGCACGGACATGAGCCAGAGCAAGGTGGCGAGCATGAGGAAACCGGTCGCCTGCTTGACCCGCTCCATCCAGGCGCCGGGGCGCGGGAGGAAGCGCAGCCAGGCCGGGAACGCCGTCAGCAACAAAAATGGGAGGCTCATGCCGAGAGCGATCGCGGCGAACACGGCCAAGATAACCGGCGCGCTTTGGGCAAAGGCGAACCCGAGCGCCGCCCCGAAGAATGGCGCCGTGCAGGCGCTGCCAAGCACCGTCGCCAGCACGCCTTGCAAAAAAGCGCCCGTGTAACCGTCGTTGCGTTGGCTGGCTTCAGTCAGCGCCCCCGCCGCCGCGTCGGGAAGGATGAACTCGAAGACGCCCAGCAAGTTCAGCGCGAAAACGAACACCGCCGCACTCAACCCCACGATGAACCACGGGTTTTGCAAATGGAACGCATAGCCCACCTCGCGCCCGCCTGCTTTCAACGCGATGACCAACAACGCGAACCCGAGGAACCAGACGAACACCCCGCTGGAGTACGCCAGCCCCATTTTGAAGATGCGGTTAGGAGCGTCATTGGCTTGTTTGATGAACGAGAAGATCTTGAGCGAGATGACCGGCAACACGCACGGCATGACGTTCAAGATTAGGCCGCCGATGAATCCGAAAAGGAGAAAGTGCCAGAGGGAGCCCTGGGCGGGATTGGGCGCAGCCCCGCTGGCAACTGGCGCCTTCGTCTCTTCGACCGGCAACTCGTAAGCAGCCGCCGGGTCCGACGATTTCACCGCCAGCACGCCGCCGATACTGTTGGGATTGGCGACCTCTCCGGTCAACGGCAATGAAAAACTTGCCACGGAGGATGAGCCGGCGGACTCGATGACGACCTTGCCAGGATGTCCCACCTCGGCGTTTCCCGGGAGGGGGAAGAATTCGAGCGAGCCGCCCGGCGCGTCGAGCGGCAGTCTGACTTTGAATTCCAGCTGGTCGCCGACCCGCTTGCGCTCTACGATGGAAGCGCCTTCAGTTTTGGGTAAATGACGGCGCGCTTCGGCGATGGCAGACGCGCCTGACGGGTCCGCTCCGGGGTATTTGATCTCGAGTTCCTGGCTGCCCGGGATGCACAATTCCGCGCAGACCAGCCAGTCGGCCTTCGCCTTCAGAACGATGTCTCCTGTCGGGATTTGGGCCGGAGGAGTGATGGTCGTAAGCAAGAGGACCTCGTCGCTGTAACCGTAGTTGACGATGTCTCCCGGGCTGTCGATGCGCGTTGGGACCGGCCACTGGATCGGCCCAGCGCGGAATCCGTCGGGGAGAGTCCACTTGATCGTGGTGGGCAGCCCGGCGTCGCCGCTGTACGCCCAATAGGTATGCCAGTGCGGCGCCATCTTGAGGCGGAGCGCGACGGTGAACGGCTTGCCAGGCGCGATGGCGGCCGTGTCCGTTAAGAGGCTCGCCTGAACGAGTTCCAACCCTTTATAGGTCTGGGCAAACGCCGGGACGGCCATACCCAGGAGGATGGCGATAATGACACGGCAAAGCTTCATGCGAATGCCCCATAGACCACCATGAGGAACGAACGGTTCAATTATCGCCAAGCGGCCCAGTCAGACGGAAGCCTTCTCACGCGTAGCCGCGCTTCGCTGCCCGAAATCTCCCTCCCGGATGCCTTTCGACGTTAGGTCTTCATCCAGGTTGGGCCAGTGAAGCCCGAAAGGCGAAATCTCGATTCGATTGAGGTCTTCATGCGAAGCGCCTGCGAGCCGGGGATTTTCCCTCACCGGAAACCGCCGGGTGACGCCGTCGGAAAACTCCACGACGATGTCGCCGTTGTAATGGAAGGCCCGGGCCACGGCGTCATGGGAGGTGTTCATGCCACTTTTGGATGATCAAGGCGCGATGAAGCTCAGCCAACTCCTGCGCTCTCGCAAGCTGACGCATCGCCAAGCCGGAAGACTCGCGCAGGACAACCGTAGATTCCACGTTGAACACCGCTTCGCCGCCGCCATGCCGAACGTGGAGGTGGATCGGGCGATGGTCGTTGCTGTAGAAAAAGAAGCGGTACCCTTCGGCATTTGCTCGTTCCCGCGAGATTGACGCGCCGGTCGGTGCGATGCAATCTGTTGTTCGTGCACACTCTGGTGGAAATCACAACGGCGGCCAACGCGTTGGCGCCGGAGGAGAAGCAGGAGTTGATCTTGTTTCTTGCCGCTCAGATCCGGGACAACGCTGACGGGCCGCTCTCTCCCCGGTTGTTCACCAAAGAGCAGATGGCTTCCTGGATTGAGCAGGATGAACTCGATATGGAGCAATTCTGCCGCGGTCAGTGAGGCTATTTCTTGATACCAGCGTCCTCGTCGCGGCAAGCGCCTCTTGTCGAGGCGCGTCGCGAGAAATATTTGAGCGGGCCGAGCGCAATGGGTGGATTCTGATCACCACCAATTATGTTCTCAATGAAGTGGATCGGAACTTGCCGCAATTTGGTCACACCGTTGTGGCGGAATGGGCCTGGCTTCGACCAAGTCTCATTGTCATGCGCGACGTTTTTACGCTGGATCGACCATCCATTTTTCCGGTGCGAAAGGACAAGCCGATTCTATATGGCGCAGCGGCATGGGCCGACCTTCTTATCACCTTGGATCAGGCGGATTTTGGATCTTTGATCGGAGGCGCCTTCTACGGAATTGCGGTGCTTCGACCGGGTCAATTCCTTGAACGTGAGCGGGTCGCCAATCGGATGAAGCTGTAGAAGGCCAGCCGCGGCAAATCCTTTTACCGGCTCAGCTCGAGCATCCGCAGGATCGGTTTTTCAGCTCGGGCACGGATGTCCTCCGGCATCGTGATCTCGGGGGTGAGATCGCGGAGAGCGTCGTGGAGTTTCTCGAGCGTGTTCATCTTCATGAACCGGCAGTCTGCGCACGCGCAGTGGTCCGTTGGGCCGGGGATGAACGTTTTGCCGGGGACTTCCCGGGCCAAGCGGTGGAGCATGCCACTTTCTGTGACGATGATGAATTCCCGCGCGGGCGAATCCCGGCAATAGCCGATCATTTTCTCGGTCGAGCAGACTTCATCCGCCAGTAAACGCACCGCGAACGTGCACTCCGGATGCGCGACCACCGGCGCGTCGGGATGCTGCTCATGGATGCGCTCGATGCTGGCGCGGGTAAACTCCACGTGCACGTAACAGTTACCGGCCCAGAGGTCCATCTTGCGGCCGGTTTGTTCCATGACCCAACCGCCGAGATTCTGGTCGGGGACAAACAGGATGTTGCGATCCGCGGGCGCGCTTTGGACGATCTTGATCGCGTTGCCGCTGGTGACGATCACATCGCTGAGCGCCTTCACCCCGGCGGAGCAGTTGATGTAGGCGATGATGTAGTAATTCTTATCGGCGTTTAGTTCGAGAAACGCCGCCAGCTTCTCGGGCGGGCAGCTTTCGGAAAGGGAGCAACCGGCGTCGAGATCGGGCAGAAGCACGGTCTTGGTAGGGTTGACGATCTTGGCGGTCTCCGCCATGAAGTGGACGCCGCAGAAGACGATGACATCCGCGTCGGTGGCTTGGGCGTGGTAGCTGAGGCCGAGGGAGTCGCCGACGTAATCGGCGACATCCTGGATTTCGCCGATCTGGTAGTTGTGCGCGAGGATGACGGCGTTGCGCTCGCGCTTAAGGCGCAGGATGTCTTCGTGGAGGTCGACGCCGAGGGCAGTCATGTTCGCGAGAGGGTACCATAGGGGGCCTTGGCTTCCAAATCGGGCGGTGCGTCCGCAGAATTGTCTTTCGTGCGCGAGGCGTTCGGTTTTAGCCTTTTGCCCGTATGAGACTCGGGTTCATCGGGGCGGGCAAGATGGCGACCGCCATCGCTCGCGGAGCGGTCGCGGCCGGGTTGTGCGCGCCGGCTGATCTGCTCGGCAGCGCCCGCAGCGTTCCCACCCGCGAACGCTTCGCCGCGGAAACCGGCGCAGGCGTCACCGCGGATAATTCCGCCGTTGCCGCAGGCTCGGACATCGTCCTGATCTGCGTGAAACCGGCGGAGACATGTGCGACGTTACACGGGTTGCCGCTCGAAGGACGCCTCTTGGTCTCGATCGCCGCCGGGGTGAAAATCGCCGCGCTGGAATCTGCCGCGCAAGCACCCGTCGTCCGCGTGATGCCCAACACGCCCTGCCTCGTGCAAAAAGGCGCCGCCGCCTTCGCCCGCAGCGCCTCGGCGACCGATGAACATGCCAAGATCGTCTCGCAAATATTCTCGGCCCTGGGCGACGTCCATGAGGTCCCGGAGAAACTCATCGATGCCGTCAATGGTCTCAGCGGCAGCGGCCCGGCCTACGTTTACCTCATGATCGAGGCGCTGGCCGACGGCGGAGTCTTGATGGGACTGCCGCGCGCCCTCGCCGCCTCGCTCGCCGCGCAAACCGTGCTCGGCGCGGCGGAGATGGTGCGCCAGACGGGCCGGCACCCGGCCGAGTTGCGGGAAGCCGTCGCCAGTCCCGGCGGCACCACCATGGCCGCGCTCGAAGCGCTCGAGCAAGGAGGCGCCCGGGCGGCCTTCATCGCGGC
>CAXUAZ010000174.1:0-7718 GCA_964249195.1 uncultured Chthoniobacterales bacterium | reverse complement strand
CTTCTGGGCTTCCACCGATTGCCGCTCGAGCACCACGAGGGAGCGGGTCAGCTTTTCGATCATGTCCGCGCGCCCTTCCTCGAGTTCGTCCTGGCGGCGGCTGAGTTCCTCGAGTTCGCGCTTTTGTTTCTCGATCGCCTCCTGCTCGCGCTTGAGCTTGAGGAGTTGCTCCTGCGCCTTTTGCACCTGGCTGTCGAGCCGCTCGCCCCCCGGGCGCGCCGGCGGGCCCGACAGGGGAGAATCTTCTGCGGCGTGAGGATCGAGGGAGCGGCCGGGGCGTTCGGGCATACGGATCATTTAGCAAAGCTGAGGTTAAAACTCCATGCTTTTCACGCGCCGCCGCGCCAGCGCCAGCGGGAAACCGATCGCCGCCGCGCTCAACGACGCCGCCAGCGCGGTCGCCCCCGCCGTCACCATCCGCGCCTCGCGCGCCGGCAACCCTCCCCACGTAAACGGCAGGCTCGCCGGAAACGCCAGCAGCGTGATGAACAACACGATGTAAAGGAAACTCGCCACCAGGCACAGCGTCCCGCCGAAACCGCTCACGATCTTCGACGGATTGTCCTCCTTGAAATTGGGAAACAACGCGCCCAACCCCACCGAGAGCCCGCAGAGTGCCGCGCTCATCACCGCGATCGCGCCCGCAAAATAAACGATGTCCCGGGGCCGCAGCTTCAGGATGACGCCCGAGGTCGCCATCAGCGCCACGGTGACGGCGGTCGCCGCCAGGAAGGACATCCAGAATTTCTGCATCACCACGCGGGGAAGCCCCATCGGCGCGAGGCCCACGATCCACAACCGGCGCCCTTCCAGACTGAACTGCGGGAAAACGAATCGCGTGGTCAAGGTCGAGAGCGTGAGCGCGCAGGCGGTCAGGTTCAGATAAGAAATCATGGTGCTCCAGAACGGACTGCGAAAATCGTAGGCGACATTGCGCAGGTTGAGCACGTAGATGGTCAGCAGGCCGAAGAAAATCAGGACTTGGGTCCACTGCGCGGGGTCGCGCCAGAACACGCGCCAATCCTTGAGCGCGAGGGCGCGCATCGGCGTGTCGAGAAGGCGGCGCGGCAGCCATTGGAGCAACTGCTCGAAGGTCCCTTGGGCCAGCCGGGCGCGGCGGCGCGAATCGGCTTTGCGCTGGCTGCGTTCCGACCGGTGGCCGAACGCGTGCGCCCAACTTTCGTAAAAGAACCGGCTCGCGACCTCGAAGCCGAGCAGCACGCCCAAGAGCGCGTTGCTCAGGAGCAGCCCGAAGAAAAACATCCCCTCGCGCGTGAGCCCGCCGCTCCACGCGAGGACCGCCCGCGCCATCCACGCGCTGGGCAGGAACGGATTGAGGCTAAAACGCGTGTGACGCAGGAGATTCTCAAAGGTTTGCACCTCGGCCCTCCCGCCGAGCCGATCCCCGTTCTCGGGCCGCATGAAGATCAAAACGCCGAGCACGACGACCCCCGCCGCGGCCAGGATCGCCCGTTTCGCCCAGGGTTTGGACAGGATGGCGACGAGCGTGAGCACCAGCCCGGAGCCGAGCACCGCCGGGATGGCGACGAACGGCAGGTAAATGAGCGCGGTTTGCGCGTAAAAGAGCGGGTCCGCCTGATTAACGCGCCCGAATGCGGCCATCATGGGTGCGCTGAGGAACATGAGCGCCCAACTGGAGACGGCGAGGCATTCCAGGAATTTCCAGCGGTAAACGTCCGCATGGCGGATGGGCAGCGTGAGGAACCAGTTCGTCTCGCGGTTTTTGAAGAGGGTGCTGTAGCCGATGATGAGGTTGGAGAACATCAGCATGACAAAGAAGAAGCCGAAGATGAGGAAGAGGATGCGTTGGGAAAGAAGCGCCCCGACGACCGGGAAGGCGAACATGAATTTCAGTCCTTCATGAAAAAGGAAATACCCGAGGAGCAGGTACCCCAGGACGAACGCCACGAGCACGAACGGCAACAACGGCGAGCGCTTGCGCAAGCCTCGCACCCGCGCCAGCAAGCTGCGCCATTGCACCCAGAGCAGGAGCCGAAAAAGGCGCAGCGTGGCAAAGCCGCGCATCGGGTGGTCGGTGAAGAGGGAAGGCATGGGGGACCGGTAAGCGCGGGGCCCTTAGGTGAGAGCCGGTGAAGGGCCGGGATTCATCTCAGCGGCTGGCGGGATGGAGGCAATTCCGCCCAGGTGGAAAAAAGAATGCGATTATGCGCATAATTGCGGATGACTACTCTGGAGGGACATTGCGCTGTCGCGTGGCCATACGCCATTGAGCCAGGAGCAGCGGGTGAGCCGAACGAAACCTCTGCCGGTCGTTCGTGCTCGTCGAAACAAATGCCGATCATTAAGCGAAAAGGATAGCACAAAGCCATGTTCATGTCAATGCTTTTCTGGCATGACCATGCATCTCAGGCGGTCAGGATGGAGGTGAACTCACATTGTCCTGCCCTGCGCGCGGGACTTTGGGGGAAAGTCCCGTGGGCTTCGTGCCTTGCTCCGCAACTGCCCGGAAAAGCTGGACACGTTTAAGGGTTTGATTCATAATGGGCGGCGGCGCCTCCCCTCTTTATGAATACGATCTGGTCGTTTGACTTGGGCAAAGCCTCCATGGGCGAAGCGGTGCGCGACGCGAAGACAAATCAATTCCTCCATGTCGCCTCGCTGCTCATCCCGGCTGAATTTGCCTCAACCAAGGATGCCGCCAACCGGCGGCGAATGTACCGCACCCGCCTGGCGCACAAAGCCCGTGAAGCATGGCTAGAGGAAGTTTGGCGCGCGGCGGGATTAACCCCGCTGATTGGTCGACGAGTCGAACAGCGGGACGGAAAATGGCGCGCAGTCGAAGAAACGCCTGAGCAGAAGCACTCCCGCTCCTTGCTCGAACGTGAGTTCCCTGAAAAACGTGATGACGTCTGTTACAATTCGGCGCTGCTTCGCATCAAACTGCTCGACCCTCGCACGCTCAAAGAAGGCGAAACCCTCGCCGACTGGCAAATTTATAAAGCGCTGCGCTCCGCGATTCAAAAGCGCGGCTACGGGCGGGTGCCGTGGGCCGCCCGCAATGCGAAACGCGGCGAGAAAAACGAGGAAGAAATCGTCGCAGGCTTGTTGAAAAAGGATCCCGCAAAACTCAGCGAAGAGGAGAGGGTGTACCGCGCGGGGGTCGAGGCGTGGCCGAAGTTTAAGGAGCAGATGCCTGACAAGGCATTCCTTTTCCCCTGCTACTATGACGCGTGGGCGATGAAGCTGTGGTTGCCAGAGAAGCCCACTGCCCTCCTGCCCCGAATCGACTGCACCGCGGGAAGCACCCGTAGAGTGCGCTTCGACCGCGTCGACGTGGAGAGCGAGATCGCCGCCCTGGCCAATCGCGCGGCCCAACTGCTTCCCGCGTTAGGCGGGGCGTTTGCGCGCTGGCAGCGCGAAGGCTGCCTGGTCGAGTGGCAGGGTCATCCGCGGCGGCCGGTAATACAGTTTGGCCGGAATCCTTCGAAGGCCGCCAAAGCGTTCGAAGTGACGGCAGAGGATTTCGGCGCCTTCTTGGTCCATGGACCAGCCGGCGAACTCTCTCCCGGTGCACGCGAGGATTTTGCCGGCTACCTCGCTTTTCGCGCCCAACACGGCATTCATCCTGGCAGCGCTGATGACTGGCTGGGCGCGACGGGGCAGAAGACGCCGCGTTTCGATAATCGGATTATCAATGACTGCGCGCTCATCTCGCGCTTACAGGTTTGCGGCGTCAAGGTGCGCTTTGACCGGGCGACCGGGGCGCCTGCGCCAGACTCTTTGCTGGCCAGCGAAGTCACCTTCCTGATGAAGCTCAAGAATACGCTGGTAGAGGAACCGGGGAAACAGCGCAAGCTTACCCCGGAGGAGGTCCGTCAGATTTTCGCCGTTGTCTCCGCAGAAGCTGTCGCGGTCGCGCCCGGCGAGAAAAATGCGGAGCAGAAAGTTGCGGCGCGATTTGCCCTGACCAGGACCGATTGGGCCAGAATCAAAGGCATTAAAGAACTCGCGCTCAAGCCGCTCAAGGGTCACGAAGAGATCAAAGCGCCTAAAGCGGAAGGCCGCAGCCGCTTCAGCCGCCCCGCGTTGCGACTGGCGCGCGCGCTAATCCTCAGCGGCCAAAAGCCATCGGCGTTTCTCGCTCGGCTAAGGGCGCGCGAGGCCGCGCTCCTCACCATCATCGGCATGGATGTCCTCGACGCCGAACCGGCGCGCTTCACCGGAAATAACGGGAGGGAAAAGAAATTCACTAAACAGGCGCGCCCTTGGGTGTTGGTCAGCGATTTGAAGTTCCTCGATGACCTTAGCCGCCGCACAAAGAAGGACGGGGGCGATTCATGGGAGGATCTGCACTTCCCCGAGCAGCGCCTCGACGCGCTCGAAGCCCGGCATACGGGAGACGACGAACGGATAAACGTCTCCGCCGCCGTGCGTGAACTGCTCGGCAGCATTAACGATCCCGTGGTGCGGCATCGGCTCGGGATTTTCGCCAAACGGCTGACCGAACATCAGGCGCGGTTCGGGGCTCCGGCGGAAGTGGTGCTGGAATTCGTGCGCGAGGATTTCATGGGGGACGACGCAAAGCGCGACCTGGCAAAGTTCCAGAGCCAGCGGGAGAAGGATCGCAAGGAAGCGGCTGAATGCGCGGTCAAGCTGGGCGTAACGGAAAGGTCCGGGCGCTTGAAATACGAACTCTTCAAGGCGCAAAGCGGCGAGTGCCTTTACTGCCAGCAGCCAATGAACGAGACGGAACTGGGGAGTTACCGCATTGAGCACATCGTGCCGCGAGCGCAGGGCGGCGCGGACGCGATGGTAAACTACGTCCTTGCCCACGAAAAGTGCAACGATGCCAAAGGCAAACAAACGCCATTCCAATGGAAGCATGGCCGCGAAGGCTGGGACGCTTATGAGACCTGCGTAAACCGCCACGCAACCGCGCTTCGCAACAAGAAGGTGCAATTGCTCCTGCGCGAAGATGCGCCGGAGTTAGTGCAGCGTTACACTGCGCTCGCGGAAACGGCGTTGATTTCGCGTCTGGCGCAAAAGATTGTCTCGCTGCATTTCGGCTGGCGCAATGGCAACGACAGGGAGGGCGTCAAGCGCGTGACCGTGGTCTCTGGTGGATTAACCGCGCGAATCCGCCGCAAATACAGGCTTAACAGCCTTCTGGCGCCGTTGCCGGCGGAATTTGTTTCGGACGCTTTAGGCAAGGCTGCCGGACAGAAAGGGTCTGCCTTGACCTCGATTGAAGCAACCGCAACTGCTCGCGACGCAACGCATGAATGGGAATCTATTGCCGAGAAAAACCGAGCCGATGACCGTCACCATGCGCTCGACGCGATGGTTATCAATTTCCTGCCGCAGTGGGCTCCAAACGCAGAGAAAGAACGGTTTTTTCGCTTTCCGCCCACGGTGCACGCAAACGCGCCCGCTTTCTTCGACCGCTACCTTACAAGCGTTAAACCGGGTCGAATCGTTCGCGAGCGACCGGCGATGGAAGACACGATTTACGGCAGGCGTGAGCTCTTAGGCGCGGCATACATTGTGAAGCGGCGGCCTCTGCTCGATCTCGCGACAAAGGTCGAGAAGAATCAACTGACGATCAAACCGATGAAGGATATCAAGCCGCAAAAAATTGTCGACGGGGCGATCCGGCGGCAGGTGCAAGCATTTCTTGGATCGCACCCTGATCTTACTCTGGAGCAATGGGCAAGTTGGAGCGCCTCTGTGCGTCTTGGCGGAAGCGGCCCGCGCATTGTCAAAGTTCTAATGACGGAAACGGACGCGGACGCAGTTGAGGAGTACGGCAATTTCGGCAAGACCGGAGGCAGCGGGCGCGGACAGTTTCGACGGGCGGAAAGCCATACAGGATATTTCATTCTTACTCGCCCTGCACCGACAAAAAAAAATCCAGACTTACGGCGAGTCGGCATTCATCCCGTATTCGCTTTTGAAAGTGAAAAAGAAGTCGGGGCAAAACTCCGGGCTGAACCGGGCGTGCAACTCGTCGATTTCTTTTGGTCGAACTGCCAGGTTAAAATCGCCAGCGAATGGGAGTTCAAGGCCGAGTTTTATCCAGCAGACGAGTACACACTCAAGACGCTCTGGACGCAAGGAAATGCGGTTCTGAAACACGGTGGGCGCGGGCTCATTGGCGCGAAGCCGAAGCACAACGCCCCCATTCCGATACGCACCCTCGTCGAAGCTGGAATCCAACGGGTAAGGAATGGCTAAAAGGTTCTTGTCCGACGACCAGCCGAACCATGAGTTTCCACGTCCTCCACGTCTTGCAGCACGGAGCCCTCCTTGCCAAGGAGCAGGGTTTCATTGTCTGCCGCGCACAGGACAAATCGGAACGGCGGATACCCCACGAAGATTTGCGGGCGGTTATTATCGCGGCCCGAGGGGTCACCCTCACTTCCAACTTCATCGCGGCCGTCCTGGAGACCGACGGGATCATTCTCCACTGCAACGATTTCTATAAACCCTGCGGCGTGACGGCGCCGCTGGAACGGGTGATCGACCTGCGAGCTTATCTCCACCAAGTCTCGCAGCCCCGGCGGCTCAATGAACGGCTCTGGCAACGCATGTTGCGCGGCAAAACGCGCAACCAGCAAAAAGTGCTGGAGCACAAGGAAGTCTCCAGCCCGCACTTGGAACTAGCTTTGCGCACCGGCGCAATCGACGAGGGCAATTGTGCCAAACGCTACTGGCAGCTTTATTTCCCAGCCATCGGCTGGACGGCCACCCGCAGAGATCGCAAGGAGAACACCGAGCCCAACAAGATGCTCAACTATGGCTACACGGTCTTGAGCGCACTGTGTCATCGCAGCCTCATCGTGCACGGGTTGACGCCGCTGCTCGGGGTCAAGCACATGCCGCGCTATCGCTCGACGCCGCTCGTGTTCGACCTGATGGAATCATTTCGACCCATGGTCGATATGATGCTCGCCGAGTTCATGATCGAGCCGGATATCAGCATGAAATCGTGGGCGCGGAAGGTCGGGACAGAGTTGCGCGAGCGCCGGATGGCTCACTCCCGCTATTCCCTCAAGCTGATGGACGCGATCGATGCCTCGGCGTCATCGTTGGCGAAGAGTTATGCGGAGAAAGCGGTGGAACCATTTTGGGTGCCGGAGCTGTGAACGAAAAACGGAGTCCATTTCGCATGGGATGGGTTCTCGTCATGTTCGACTTGCCGGTGCTGACCGACGAGGAGCGCAAGACCGCCTCGCGCTTTCGGCGGGATTTGCAGGAAAACGGATACCTCATGATCCAATTTTCGATCTACGCCCGGCCTTGTGTGAGCTATGAGCAGATGGACACGCACATTGCGCGGGTAAAGTCGGTAACTCCGGCTGCCGGCAACGTGCGGCTGATGTTCATCACCGACGAGCAATGGGGAAAAAGCGTGACGATCGTTGGGCCGAATTATCGGCAAGGAAACCGAGCGATTGATCCCGAGATGCCGTCGCAGGTGGAGTTCTGGGACTGATTGCAAACAACGCGCTGCTTGCGTGGAAGCACCAAAAGCGCCACCCGGACGTGCTATGCAGTGGTCCGAGTGGCGCTGAATTAGTTGAGACTTCACCCCCCGGCGGAGTCATCAGAATCGACATAACTATCACCAAAACAACCAGTCACGTCAAACCCATTCTACACGACTCCGCCGGGGGGTGAAGTCAGAACGAACTGCGCAAGTTGGCGCTGCCCTCGATGATTCTACACGACTCCGC
>CAXUAZ010000173.1:6689-7743 GCA_964249195.1 uncultured Chthoniobacterales bacterium | reverse complement strand
ATCTCAAGAGCCTCGGCATCGCGCCCGGCGACCGCGTCGCCGTCGATCTCGACCGCGGACTCGATTGCTACGCGACCCTGTTCGGCTTGCTGAAGGCGCGCGCGGCCTACGTGCCGATCGACGTCAACCATCCCGCCGACCGCCTCGCCTACATGCTTGCCGACTCCGGCGCGAGCCTCGTGATTTCCAATCGTCCCCGGCCCGGTGCCACCGTCCTCGATCCCGCGGACGTGACCCCGCTCGAGGACAACCTGCCCGACCTCCCCGGCAGCGGACCTGAGTCCCTGGCGTACCTTATTTATACCTCCGGCTCCACCGGCCGGCCCAAGGGGGTCGAGATGCCGCACGCCCCGTTGCTCAACCTCATGGCATGGCACGCACGCGCCTGCCCGCTCGCGCCGGGCACCCGGGTGTTGCAGTTCGCGCCGCTGAGCTTCGACGTCTCGTTCCAGGAAATCCTCACCACGCTGGCCGAAGGCGGGGCGCTCGCGCTCGTCGACGAAACCCTGCGGCGCGATCCGCGCGGGCTGCTCCGTTTCCTGGCCGCCAACCGCGTCTCGCGCGTCTTCCTGCCGCCCGTGATGCTCTATCAACTCGCCGAGCAGCCGACCGATCTCGCCCCGCCTTCCCTGCGCGAGGTGATCGTCGCCGGCGAGGCGCTTCGGATCACTCCCGCGGTCGCGAGCTTTTTTGCGCGGTACGAGGGCCGTTGCACGCTCAGCAATCATTACGGCCCCACGGAGACCCACGTCGCCACCGCCTACACGCTGGAAGGGCCGCCCACCTCCTGGCCCGCGCTGCCGCCGATTGGCCGGCCGATCGATCACGTCACGGCCGAGTTGCGGGGCGATCCGCCCGAGTTGTACCTCCGCGGCGCCTGCGTGGCGCGCGGTTACCGCAACGCCCCGGAGCAGACCGCCGCCCGTTTCGCCGGCGGCGCCTACCGGACCGGCGACCTCGCCCGGTGGCTCCCCGACGGCAACCTCCAGTTCCTCGGCCGCGCCGACGCTCAGATAAAAATCCGCGGGTACCGCGTGGAGCTTGGCGAAATCGA
>CAXUAZ010000173.1:0-6679 GCA_964249195.1 uncultured Chthoniobacterales bacterium | reverse complement strand
ACGTGGTGCCGCGCGCGGCCCATCCGGCGCCCCCGGCGTTCGAGTTGCGCCGGTGGCTGCTCGAGCGCCTGCCCGACTACATGGCGCCCGCGCATTTCGTGACGTTGAAAAACCTCCCGCTGACCGCCAGCGGCAAGGTCGACCGTCGCGCGTTGCCCCCCTACCAGGCGCCCGCGACGCCCGCGACCGCCCAGACGCCTATCGAGCGCATCATCGCGCGGCTTTGGGAAGAGGCGCTCCACCTCCCGAACCCCGGGGTGCGCGATAATTTCTTCGACCTTGGCGGCAACTCCATCCTGGCCGTGCAGATCCACACCCGGCTTTGCGAGGCGCTCGGCCGCGAGTTCCCGATCACCGACCTTTTTCAACACCCCACGATCTCCGCGCTCGCGCGCCATCTCGGCACGGTCGAGACGTCCGCCCGGTTCGATCCCGTCCGCGAACGCGCCCGGCTCCAGCGCGACGCCGCCAGCCGCAACCGCCTCGCCCGCAAGACCTGACCCCATGGACGGCATCGCAATCATCGGCATGTCGGGCCGTTTCCCCGGCGCGAAGGATGTCCCCACGTTTTGGGACAACCTCAAAAACGGCGTGGAATCGATCACCCGTTTCACCGACGCCGAGCTGGAACTCGCGCCGCCCGCCGGCGAAGGCCCGATCATCAACGCGCGCGGCGTGCTCGAAGGCGCCGACCTCTTCGACGCCGGCTTCTTCGGCATCACCCCCCGCGACGCCGAGCAGATGGACCCGCAGCAGCGCGTCTTCCTGGAGTGCGCGTGGGAAGCCTTAGAAAACGCCGGGTACGATCCCGCGAAAATCCCCGGCCTGGTCGGTGTCTGGGCCGGTGCGAGCCTGAACTCCTACCTGCTTTATAACCTCTGCGCCGACCGCGCGTACGTCGAGCGGCTCGTGAGCGGTTATCAGCAGAGCGGTCCCGCCGATTTTCTGGGCAACGAAAAAGATTTCCTCGCCACCCGCGTCTCCTACAAGCTCGACCTGCGCGGTCCCAGCATGACCGTCCAGACGGCGTGTTCGACCTCGCTCGTCGCGATCTCGCAAGCCTGCCAGGCGCTGCTCAATTACCAGGCCGACGTGGCGCTGGCGGGCGGCGTTTCCATTACGTTCCCGCAACGCCGGGCGTACCCCTACGTCGAAGGCGCCATGGCCTCGGCGGATGGGCACACGCGCGCGTTCGACGCGGATGCGGCGGGGACGGTTTTCAGCAGCGGCGCGGGCGTCGTGGTCCTCAAGCGGGTCGATGACGCCCTCGCCGACCGCGACGACATCGTGGCCGTGATCCGCGCCTCCGCGGTGAACAACGACGGCGCCGGCAAGGTCAGCTACACCGCCCCGAGCGTCGACGGCCAGGCGGAGGTCATCCTGCTTGCGCAGACCCTTGCTGGAGTCACGCCGGATCAAATCTCGTACGTTGAGACGCACGGCACCGGCACGCCGCTGGGCGACCCGATCGAGCTGGCGGGGTTGACGCAAGCGTTCCGCGCCGGCGGGTCGACCGGGAAGGGCTTCTGCGCCATCGGGTCGTTGAAGACCAACGTCGGCCACTTGGAGACCGCGTCAGGCGTCGCGGCGGTGATCAAGACCGCGCTCGCGTTGCGCCATCGCCAGATTCCGCCGAGCCTCCATTTTCGTGCGCCCAACCCGAAGCTGGACCTGCCCAACACGCCGTTCCGCGTCGCCGACCGTCTGTTGGAGTGGCCGTCGGAGGGGCCAAGAATCGCGGGGGTTAGTTCGTTCGGCGTAGGCGGGACCAACGCGCACGCGATCCTCGAAGAAGCGCCCGTGCCCGCGCCGTCGGCGCCTGCCGCGCGTGCGGAGCAGCTCCTCGTTCTCTCCGCGCGCAGCTCTTCCGCCCTCGATTCCGCGACCGCCAACCTCACCGCGCATCTCGCCGCGAATCCCGCCTTAAACCTCGCCGACGTTGCCTACACGTTGCAGGTGGGCCGCCGTGAGTTTGCGCATCGGCGGGCGTTCATTGCGTCGGATCTCAAAACCGCGGTCACGGCCGTGGCCCGGGATAACCCGTCCGTGGTGTTCCTCTTTCCCGGGCAGGGCGCGCAGTTCGCGGGCATGGGCGCGGGGTTGTACGCGAGCGAGCCGGTGTTTCGAGCGGAGATCGATCGTTGCTCGGCGTTGTTGAGCTTCGATGTGCTTAACGCCCCCGATCTCGATCAAACGCAAACGACCCAACCGGCGCTGTTCGTTTTTGGTTACGCGCTGGCGAAGTTGTGGATGTCGTGGGGCATCCAGCCAGCGGCGATGTTGGGTCACAGCGTGGGCGAGTATGTCGCCGCGTGTCTGGCGGGGGTGTTTTCGTTGGAAGACGCGTTGAGGTTAGTCGCGGCGCGCGCCCGCCTCGTGCAGGCGCTCCCGCCGGGCGCGATGCTTGCCGCGCGGCTGCCGGAGGCGGAGCTAACCGCGCTCCTACCGGCCAGCGTCTCCATCGCGGCGGTCAACTCGCCCGGTCTCTGCGTGGCGTCCGGTTCGCACGAAGATATCGCCGCGCTGGAGTGGACCCTTGAAGCCCGCAAGGTCCCGGCCAAACGTCTGCGCACTTCGCACGCGTTCCACTCCGCGATGATGGACCACGCGGTGGAGCCGTTCTTGGAACTGCTGCGTGCGCTGCCACTCCACGCGCCCACGATCCCCTTCATCTCCAACGTCACCGGCCAGCCGATCACCGATGCCCAGGCGACCGACCCGCAGTATTGGGCCAGCCATCTGCGCGGCGCGGTGCGTTTTGCGGATGGCGTGGCGACCCTCGCCGCTGATCCCGCGCGGGTGTTCCTGGAAGTCGGCCCCGGTCAAACCCTCACGCCGCTGGTCCGCCAGCAGGCCGCCGTTTGCGTTCCCTCGTTAGTCGAAAAACAGGAGGATGCCGCCGCCATCCTGACCGCCCTTGGCCGTTTGTGGACTAACGGCGTCACGGTTGATTGGAACGCCTTTCACGGCGCGTCCCGCCGCCGCGTCCAGTTGCCGACATATCCGTTCGAGCGGCAGCGTTTTTGGGTGGATGCGCCGAAGGCTGGACCGGCGCCTGCTACTCTAGAGCTTCCGATGCCCGCTCCCGTTGAACGCCAGCCTGACCTCATTGCGCGCATTCGCGTGATTTTGAAGAACCTGTCGGGCCAGGATCAATCGGCGTCTGACCCGGAGACGAGTTTCCTGGAATTGGGCTTCGATTCGCTGTTTCTGACCCAGGTGGCGGGAGCGTTCCGCAAGGAGTTCAACGTGAAGGTGACCTTCCGGCAGCTCCTGGAAGATTTCCCGACGATGGCGGCGCTCGCGGCGCATCTCGACGGGCAGCTCCCCACCGGGAAGACGGCGCCGGTGGAGGCGCCGCCTGCCGCGGGCTCTACGCTCGAACGCGTGATCGCCGAGCAGCTCCGCGTAATGGAGCAGCAGCTCGCGATGCTGCGCGGCAATCAAAGGACACAAAGGACCGAAACCAAATCCCCGTCCATCGCGTCCATTGCGTCCATCGCGTCCATCGCGTCCATCGCGTCCATTTCTGGAAAAGCGTTCGGCCCCTATCGCCCCATCGAGAAAGGCCCCGGCGGCGGCTTCACCGCGCGCCAGCAGACCGCCCTCGACGCCCTCAGCGCCCGCTACCTCGCGCGCACTCCCGGCTCCAAACGCCTCACCCAGGAATCCCGCGCCCACTTTGCCGACCCGCGCTCGGTCTCCGGCTTTCGCACCTATTGGAAAGAGATCGTCTACCCGATCGTCGTCGAACGCTCCGCCGGGGCGCGCCTCTGGGATGTCGACGGCAACGAATACATCGACCTCACGATGGGCTTCGGCACCAACCTGCTTGGCCACGCGCCCGCCTTCATCAAAAGCGCCATCGAGACCCAGCTCGCCCTCGGCATGGAAGTCGGCCCGCAGAGCCCCCTTGCGGGCAAGGTCGCCGGCCTCCTGTGCGAACTCACCCGCAGCGAACGCGCCGCGTTTACCAACACCGGCTCCGAAGCCGTGCTGGCCGCCGTTCGCCTCGCGCGCACGGTCACCGGGCGCACCCGTATCGCCACCTGCGGCGGATTCCACGGGATCAACGATGAGGTGCTGGTCCGCGCGAATATCGTCGACGGCGTCCGCAATTCGGTCCCGGTGGCGCCCGGCATCCCGGAGCACATCGTCAAGGATGTGCTCGTTATCGACTGGGGCACGCCGGCGGGCCTGGAACAACTGCGCGCCCACGCCCACGAACTCGCCGCGGTGTTGGTCGAGCCCGTGCAAAGCCGCCGCCCCGATGTGCAACCGCGCGAGTTCCTCCATGAGGTGCGCCGGATCACCGCCGAGGCCGGTTGCGCGCTGATCTTCGACGAGGTCATCACTGGCTTCCGTTCCGCGCCCGGCGGCGCGCAGGAGTATTTCGGCGTGGAAGCGGATCTGGCGACCTGGGGCAAGATCATGGGCGGCGGCCTGCCGGTCGGCGCCGTGACGGGCAAGGCCGAATACATGGACGCCCTCGACGGCGGCGCCTGGCAGTACGGCGACGCGTCGTTCCCGGAAGTGGGCGTGACGTTCTTCGCCGGCACCTATATTCGGCACCCCCTCACGCTAGCCGCGTCGTGGGCAGTGTTGAACTACCTCAAGGAGCAAGGCCCCGGTCTGCAACGCGAGTTAAACGCCCGCACGCGTTCCATGGTAGACGAGCTGAACGTGTTCTTCGTCGAGAGCGGCGTGCCGTTGCGCCTGGAACATTTCGCGTCGCTCTTCTACCCGCATTTTGACGACGACATCAAGCACGGGAGTCTCCTCTATTTCGCGTTGCGCGAGCGGGGTATACACTTGTGGGAAGGCCGCCCGTGTTTCCTCTCGACCGCGCACACCGAGGAAGACGTGCGGTATATAGTACGCGCCTTCAAGGAGAGCACCCGCGAGTTGCAACTCGGCGGCTTCCTGCCCGGCGAGCCGCTGGAGTTAGACTCCGAAACTTTCCGTCCCTTTGGTCCCTTGCGTCCTTTTCGTCCTTTGCCTTCGGCGGAGACCGCCCGCCCTCTAGCGTTCAGCTTGTACTATTTCGGCAACTACCCGGCCGAATATCGCGACGACAAATACCGCCTGGTCATCGAGGGCGCGAAGTTCGCCGACCGGCACGGTTTCTCCGCGGTGTGGCTGCCGGAGCGGCATTTCCATGCGGTCGGCGGTTTCTCGCCCAATCCGTCGTTGCTCGCCGCCGCGCTGGCGCGTGAGACGAGCCGCCTCCAGCTCCGCGGCGGCAGCGTGGTGCTCCCGCTTCACCACCCGGTGCGCGTCGCCGAGGAATGGTCGCTGGTCGACAACTTGTCCCACGGAAGGGTCGGCATTTCGATCGCGAGCGGCTGGCACCCCAACGATTTCATCTTCGCGCCCGAGCGTTTCGAGCGCCGCCGCGAGATTTGCCTGGAAGACATCGAGACGATCCAGAAACTCTGGCGCGGCGAGACGCTCCCGCTCCGGGCCGGCGCCGGCAGTGACTTCGACGTCAAACTCTTCCCGTTGCCCGTGCAGCCAACGCTGCCGACCTGGCTCACGTGCATCCACGAGGATTCGTTCGTCAAAGCCGGTGAGCTCGGCATGGGCGTGCTGGGTTATCTGATGAACCAGACGGTCGAGGAAGTCGCGGGCAAGATCGCGAAATACCGCGAGGCGCTCGCCCGCGCGGGGCATGACCCGGCCAAGGCACACGTGACCATTTTGGTGCATACGTTCCTGGGCGCCGACGCCGAGGCCGCGCGCGAGACCGCGCGCAAACCGCTCACCGACTACCTGCGTTCGTTTCTCGATAACAGTCAGAAGCGGCTCGAGAGTCAGAACGGGCCGGTCGATGTCGCCGAGGAGGATGTCGACTACCTGTTAGAGAAATCGTTCAACGATTACGTGCAAGGCAAGGCGCTGATCGGCTCGCCCGAATCGTGCGCGGCAGTGGTGGATCGCCTGCGGGAGATCGGGGTGGATGAGATCGGGTGTTTTGTGGATTTCGGCGTGAGCGTCGATCAGGCGCTGGCAGCGCTGCCGGCGCTGGATCAGTTGCGGGCGCGCTATCAGCAGAAAGGGACAAAAAGGACTGAAGGGACACAAGGGACGCCCGAAGCAGAAAAGTCCCTTCCGTCCTTTGAGTCCTTTAGGTCCCTTTCTCTGACGGAAGCGCAGAGCGGTCTCTGGGTGCTCGGCCAGACCGACCGCGACGCCCTGCGCGCCTACAACGAATCGACCACTCTCGAATGGAAAGGCGCCCTCGATGTCGACGCTCTGCGCCGGGCTCTCCAAACGGTTGTTGACCGCCACGACGCCCTCCGCACCACCATCGCGCCCGATGGCGAGACCCAGGTCGTCCATCCGCGCTTAACGCTCGACGTGCCGTTGCGCGAAATCTCCGGCGATCTCGAAGCCGCTTTCCACGAGATCGAGCACGCCGAGTTCGATTTCGCGAACGGCCCGCTGATCCGCGCGCAGATCCTGCGTCTGGCCCCGGAGCATCACCTGCTCGTGCTGACCTTCCATCACCTGCTTGGCAACGGCCCCTCCTACTGGGTGTTCTTCGACGACCTAACATCATTGTACGATGCCCATTGTAGGGCGGGCGCTTCGCCTGCCGGAGATCAACCGTCTGGCAGCCGGAGCGGCCGCCCTACAATGGCCCCCCCGATGCAGCTCGCGCAGTTCGCCGCCCAGG
>CAXUAZ010000172.1:0-7833 GCA_964249195.1 uncultured Chthoniobacterales bacterium | reverse complement strand
GAGGAATACGGCGCCGACCGTGGCGTCAAGGCCCGCCTCCGACGCCGTATTCCTCGAGTTTGTCAGCGCGCCGGATTCCACCCTGCTATTCGTGTCCGGCCCCGGCGACCGGCCGCTCGAAGCGCACACCCTCGCCATCGGCGCGGATGAACTTCGCCGGCGGGTCGAACAATTCCGCGGCGCGCTGGCGAGCCGGGCGCTGGATTGGAAGGACGCCGGGGCCGGGTTGGCCCAACTCCTGATCGCCCCCGCCGGCGAACGACTCACCAAGGCAAGCCGCGCGGTCATCGTGCCGGATGGTCCGCTTTGGGATTTGCCGTTTCAAGCGTTGCCGCAGGAGAAGGGCTATCTGATCGACCGGCTCGCGGTGAGCTATGCGCCTTCCGCCGCGTTTCTCGACCGGGTGCGGCAGGAGACCCCAAAGCGCGACCCCGGCGCGAAGCCGCGCCTGCTGGCGGTGGGCAATCCGTCGCTCGCCGAGGGCGCCCAGAAGTCCGCCGCGGCCTTGATGGGCGACGCGTTTGCGCCTCTTCCCGCCGCCGAGGAAGAGGTGCGCCAACTCGGCAAAATGTACGGGCCGTCGCAAAGCGAGATCCTGCTCGGGGCGAAGGCGGGCGAAGATGTCTTCAAGAAAGCCGCCGCCGGTTTCGACATCCTGCATCTCGCCACCCATGGCCTGCTCAACGACGCCAACCCGCTCTACTCCTGCCTGCTGATGGCCCAGACCAACCTCGCGCCCGACGAAGACGGCCTCCTGGAAGCGCACGAAATTATGAGCCTGCATCTCCGCGCGCGATTGACGATCCTGGCGGCGTGCGAGACGGCGCGGGGTCGCGCCGGCGCCGGGGAAGGCCAACTCGGGCTCTCCTGGGCGTTGATGGTCGCCGGTTGCCCGGCCAGCGTCGTGAGCCAGTGGAAGGTCGACAGCGCCAGCAACGTCAATCTCATGCTGGAGCTCCACCGCCAGTTACGCGCGGGCAAGGCGCCGGATGAGGCACTCCGGCAATCGGCGCTGGCCATGCGCAAGACGCCGGGGTTCGATCATCCCTTTTATTGGGCGCCCTTCGTGGTGGTCGGCGACGGCGGCGTTTTCTAAATTTTATGCCCATCAAAGTCTGGCCTGGAACCCCCTACCCGCTCGGCGCGACCTGGCAGGGCAACGGGGTAAATTTTGCCCTCTTCAGCGAGAACGCCACCGGCGTCGACGTCTGTCTCTTCGACGGGGCGGACGCCGAGACCGAGAGCGTCCGCGTGCGCATGACCGAGCACACCGACCAGATCTGGCACGTGTTCCTGCCGGAGATCCAGCCGGGGCAGCATTACGGCTACCGGGTCTACGGCCCGTATGAACCCGAGCGCGGCCGGCGGTTCAACGCCTCCAAGCTGCTCATCGATCCCTACGCCAAGGCGATCAGCGGCGACATCGAGTGGGGCCCGGAAATGTATGGGTACGAGATGGGCGGCGAGGACGAAGACCTGACCCGCGACTACCGCGACGACGCCCTCGGCATGCCCAAATGCGTGGTCATCGACCCGGCCTTCGATTGGGAAGGCGACAAGCTGCCGTGTACGCCGTTGCACCGCTCCGTCATTTACGAAGTGCATCCCAAGGGGTTCACCAAGCTATGCCCGGGAGTTCCCGAAGCGGACCGCGGCACGTATGCCGGCATGGGCAGCCCGGCCGCCATCGAGTACCTCAAAAATCTCGGCGTCACCGCGGTCGAGTTGTTGCCGATCCATCAACACGTCGAAGACCAGATGTTGGTCGAGAAAGGCAAGAGGAACTACTGGGGTTATAATAGCATTGGCTACTTTGCTCCGCACTCTGGCTATAGCCACGCGAAGCCGGGCTCGGAACTCGTGAACGAGTTCAAGACGATGGTCAAGAACCTTCATGCCGCCGGGTTGGAGGTGATTCTCGACGTCGTCTATAATCATACCGCGGAAGGCAATCATCTCGGGCCGACGCTGGCGTTCAAGGGCATCGACAATCAGAGCTACTATTGGCTTATCCCGGGTAATCCGCGGCACTACATGGATTACACGGGCTGCGGTAATTCGCTGAACGTTTTGCATCCGCAGGTGCTGCGCATGGTGGTCGACAGTCTGCGCTATTGGGTGACGGAGATGCACGTCGACGGCTTCCGCTTCGATCTCGCGGCGACGCTGGTGCGCGGGGAAAGCGGCATCTCGAAGTTCTCGCCGTTCCTGGCGATCATTCATCAGGATCCCGTGCTCTCCCAGGTGAAGCTGATCGCCGAGCCGTGGGACATTGGCGCGGGCGGCTACCTGGTCGGCAATTTCCCGGTGCTTTGGGCGGAGTGGAACGGCCGCTATCGCGACACGGTGCGCAGCTACTGGAAGGGGGGTGACTCACTCGTGGGTGAGTTCGCGTTTCGCCTGAGCGGCTCGTCCGATCTTTATCAAATGAGCGGCAAGAAGCCGTATGCGAGCATCAATTTTATTACGGCGCACGATGGTTTCACGCTCAACGATCTCGTCAGCTATAACGAGAAGCACAACGAGGCCAACGGCGAAGGCAATCGCGATGGCGACAATAACAATCACTCCTGGAATTGCGGCGTGGAAGGTCCCACGGACGATCCCAAAATCATCGCGTTGCGCGAGCGGCAGCGGCGCAATTATCTCGCGACGCTCTTTCTCTCTCAGGGCGTGCCGATGCTGCTGGCGGGCGATGAATTCGGCCGTTCGCAGGGCGGCAATAACAACGCGTATTGTCAGGACAATGAGATTAGCTGGCTCTCGTGGGAACGCGATCAAGGCGCGCAATCGCTATTGTCATTCACGCGCGGATTGATCCAATTCCGCGCGGAGCATCCGGTGCTGCGGCGCCCGAAGTTTTTTCAAGGACGCAAGATCCGCGGGCAGGAGGTGAAGGACATCATGTGGTTCAATCCGGGCGGCACGGAGATGACCGATGAAGAGTGGAATTCCCACTTCGTGCGGTGCCTTGGCATGCTCTTGAGCGGCAAGACCATCGACGTGCGCGACGAGCGCGGCGAGCCGATCATCGACGACACGCTCCTGGTGCTCTTCAACGCCCATCACGCGGCGCAACGATTTGTCCTGCCGGGCCAGCACGAGGTCCGCTGGAGCCTGCTGCTCGACACGGCGGAAGACGCCGGCTGGATCGGAGACGGCCGGGTGTTCCAGGCCGGGCAGGCGTTGAAACTGGTGGACCGTTCGCTATGCGTCCTGAAGCTGGTCGAAGGCGAAGAGAGTTCGCTCGTAGGCCGGTGAATACTCAGGCCTTCTTCAACAGCGGCAACCCCGTCTTTTGATTCTCGTGCAGGAGATACCCGCTCGGCACCGAGTCGATAGAACCCTCCCGTTCTTCTGCGGCGAAGAAGTACAGGGTCTGGATATGCCCGCCCTTGAGCTCCTGCTTGCGCGTGTGCAGAAAGTACGTTTTGCCTGATTTCTTGCTCTTTACGCTGAAGGCCATGGATGAAAGCTCCTTGCCATCCAAGATAGCAAGACCCGCGCCCGCCATGGCAGGGGACGCGATTTCTCCAACCGACGTTAAATCACGCCGGCCTTTTTCAGGGTCACGAACGCCCCGTTCTTGGCGACCGTCTTCAACGCGCGGGCGGTCAACTTCAGCTTCACAAACTTGTTCAACTCCGGCACCCACAGGCGGCGAATCTTGAGGTTTGGCTCGAAGACCCGCTTGGTCATCGCGGTCACGTGCTGGCCGATGCCGCCTTTTTTCTTGGCCAATCCACGACGGTGGATGGTGTGGCCGCGAGTAGGCTTCGCGCCGGTGATCATGCAGACTTTGGACATAAAAACTTTAAATGCTGAAATTAAGGACGGGCAAGTTGGGTCGCTTCCGGGCCGCGGTCAAGCGGAATTCCTACTTCGCCAGCACCCGCGCGAAGAACGCCTGCATTTCGCCGTAGGCCGCCTTGGCCGCTTCGGGATTATACGCGGTGGGCTTGGTCGCGTCCGTGCCGGCGGCCGGGTTGGTGAACGCATGCACCGCGTTGGGATACGCCACCAATCGGTACGGCACGCCGGCCGTGTTCATCTCTGTCATGAATCCCGCGACATCCGCCGGCGGCACCAGCGGATCGAGCGCGCCGTGAAGGATCAACATTTCCTTTGCCTTCACCGCTCCCTTCGTCGCCGGGCTCGTCGTCTTCAACCCGCCGTGGAACGTCACGGCGCCCGCCAGATCCGCGCCCGAACGCGCCAGTTCCAGCACGGTCGTCCCGCCGAAGCAAAATCCCATGGCCCCGATGCGGGCCGGATCGACGCCCGGCTGCTTGAGCAACTCCGCGAGCGCCGCCTTCGCGCGGACCCGAAACAAATTGGAATCCTTGTAAAACGGGGCCGACAATTTGGCCGCCTCCTCGGGGTTGGCCGCGTGGACGCCCTTGCCGTACATGTCGACGGCAAATGCCACGTACCCCAACGCCGCCACCTGTTCCGCCCGCTCCCGCACGAATGGCCCGAAGCCCGTCCAGTCATGCACGATCAAGACGCCGGGCAACGGTCCGCTCGCCTGCGCCGGCCGCGACACGCAACCCTCGAACGAATCAGCCCCGATCTGGTAGGGGACGGTCTTTGTTTCCACGGTTTGAGCAAGAGCAGACGCTGCCGTCAGGGCCAAAAAGAGGGAGGTGAGCTTCATGGAGCAAGATAGCCCGCTCTGCCCCGCGCGGCCAAGCCAAATTGTCCTTTCGCCCGCCGCCGCCCCTTCGTAACCTTGGCGCAACCGTGCGCACCTATCTGGATCTCCTGCGTCTCGTGCTCGAACACGGCACGCCCCGCGCGGATCGCACCGGCGTCGGCACGCGGGCGTTGTTCGGCGCCCAGGCGCGCTTCGATCTGCGCCGCGGCTTCCCGCTGCTCACGACCAAGCGCGTGCATTTGAAGTCGATTATTCACGAGTTGCTGTGGTTCCTGCGCGGCGAGACGAACACCGCGTCCCTGCACGCCCACGGCGTCACCATCTGGGACGAATGGGCCGCGCCCGATGGCAGCCTCGGCCGCGTCTACGGCGCCCAATGGCGCGACTGGCAGGCGCCCGACGGCAAGCGCGTCGACCAGATTGCGGAGGTCATCGCGCAGATTAAGGCGAACCCATTCAGCCGGCGACTCATCGTCAGCGCGTGGAATCCCGGCGAGATCGAGGACATGGCGCTCGCGCCCTGCCACGCGTTGTTCCAATTCTTCGTGGCCGAGGGCGAATTGAGCTGCCAGCTTTATCAACGCAGCGCGGATGTCTTCCTGGGCGTGCCGTTCAACATCGCCTCGTACGCCCTGCTCACCATGATGGTTGCGCAGGTGTGCGATCTGCGGGCGGGCGACTTCGTCCACACCTTCGGCGACCTCCACCTGTATAATAACCACGTCGAACAGGCCCAGCTCCAACTCACCCGCGAGCCCCGCCCGGCGCCGCTCATGCGGATCAACCCGGCCGTGCGCGACATCGACGGCTTCCGCTTTGAGGATTTCGAGCTGACCGGCTACGACCCGCACCCGGCGATCAAGGCGCCCATCGCGGTATGAATCGTCTTGCCTTCACCGCCCTGCTGCTTCTCTGGACGGCCCCCTCGCCCGCCGCTGAGCCCTTGCGCGCGTTGATCGTCGGCGGCGGCCCGGACCCCGCCAGCAACGCCGCCCAGATCGAGAGCCACGTCCGCTTCGTCGCTAGCCTCCTCCCCGCCGGCACGCGGCGCCGTCTCCTCTTTGCCGACGGCAAAACCGACGCCGCCACGGTGGCTGCGGCCGACCCGAGTCCCGGCGCCCGCACCGCCCTGAGCCTCCTCCTGCCCAACAGCGGGCTGGGCGACGCCACCCTCATGCGCCCTCCCCAGCTTGGCGCGCGGCCCGATGGCCCTGTCACCCACGATGCCTTGCGCCGCTCGTTTTCCGAACTGCTGCCGAGATCCGCGGCGCCGCTCCTTTTGTACTTCGCCGGCCACGGTTCCCGCGACGAAAGCGCCTCGCAGGTCTCCTACGCGATGTGGAATAACGAGGACCTCTCCGTGCGCGATCTCGCGGCCGAGATCTCGCGGGTCCCGCCGAAGACGCCGATCGTGCTCGTGATGGCGCAATGTTACAGCGGCGGATTTGCCGATCTGCTCTTCCGCAACGGCGACCCCAAAAGCGAACCCGCGCCGCAGAACATCGCCGGCTTCTTCTCCGCCCGGCAAGATCGGACCGCCTCCGGCTGCGGCGTGGGGACGGCGGCGGAGGATTACCAGGATTTCTCGTCGTACTTCTTCGGCGCCATCGCCGGTCATGATCGCTTCGGCAAACCGGTCCACGCCGCGGCGGGCGACGGACGGGTCACCCTGCACGAGGCGTTCTGCTATGCGCTCGGGCACGACGAGTCCTTCGACACGCCGGTCTGCACCTCCGACGTTTTCCTGGAACGTTATGCGAATCTGCCCGACCACGAGATCTTCCCGCTGCCTTACCCGGTCGTGTACGAAGCCGCCACGCCCGCCCAGCGCGCCGCGCTCGATCTCCTCTCGGGCAAGCTCGGCGCGGCGGGCGATGCGCGCGCGCTGGCCATCTACGATCGGTTGAAGTTCCAGGATCCGATTGGCCGGCCGGCGCAACTCACCGCCGACCGTCAATCCGCCGACCAACTCAGCCAACTGCGCGAGACCACGTTGAGCGCGCTGTTCGCGAAGTGGCCGGCGTTGCGCTGGAGCGGGTCGCCCGCGTTCCCCAAGGCCGCCGAAGAAGCCGCCCGGGCCTTGGACGAGAACGGAACGTCGGTGCGCGACGTGTTGTCCGCGACCAAGGCGCACGACGACGCGGACTCTGCCCTCGACAACGAAGAAGCCTGGCTCATGCGCTTTGCCGATCTCTACCGCAGCATCGTCCGCGCGAAGCACTTGCGAGAGAACGGCGAGGGCCAAATCAAGGCGCGTTTCGAGCGGCTTTGGGAAGCGGAGAACGCGGTGTTGCCGCTGGCGAAATGAAAGCCATTGCCGCCATGTCGCTCAACCGCGTGATCGGCCGCGACGGCGCCATGCCGTGGCATTTGCCGGAGGATTTCCGGTGGTTCAAACGCGCCACGCTCGGCCACGTGGTCCTGATGGGCCGCAAGACGTTCCAGAGCATCGGCCAGCCGCTGCCCGGGCGGCTGAACCTGGTCGTCAGCCGCGGGGCCGACATCGACGCGCCGGGCGTGGAAACGATCCGCGATCTCCGCGGGTTCCGCCCGGAGGATTACGCTCCGCGCGAAGTCTGGGTGGCCGGCGGCGCGGAGATCTACCGCCAACTGCTCGGCCGTTGCTCCGAATTGTACCTCACGGTGGTGAACCGCGAGGTGAACGGCGACACGTTTTTCCCGCCGTTTGAAGACGACTTCGAGTTCATCGAGGCGACGCTCCAGACGCCGGACTTCGAAGTGCGCCGCTACCGGCGGCTTTAATCCGCTCCCATGCTCGCGCGCCGCTGCTCTTTGCTGCTGATCGCCAGCTTCCTGCTCGCGGCGAAGCCCGCGCGAGCCGATGACGGCGCCGATGCCGTCTCCGCCCTGTCGCAACTCACGGACCCCGCGCGCCTCGCGCGCTTGCCGGATGCCGCCTTCGCCGCGCAACTCGGGCCCGCGCTCGGCTGGCTGCACGTGGCGCGGCGGCGTGACATCTCGCCCGAGGCGATCATCGCCCGCGCGTTCAAGGCGAACGGCCTCGACCCCGCGGCGGCAGATTTAACCCGCGCCTGTCTTCTGCGCAACCTGGCCCGCGCCGATGATTGGCAAATCTTCCAATCTCCCGATAGCGCGCAAGCTCTCGCGTTGGGACAGCCCGCGGTGATTCCTATCGGCTTGCACCAGGGTCACCT
>CAXUAZ010000171.1:0-7875 GCA_964249195.1 uncultured Chthoniobacterales bacterium | reverse complement strand
CCGCTCCAATCGAAGTCGATGCTCGGCTTTGGCCGCCTGCTGGAAAAGGCGGGTGAGTTCGACATGACCCAACTCGGCAAGATGGAGAGCGCCAGCACCATCTTCGACCGGCGGCACGAGACCTTCGGCTACATCTACGAGCAGAAACGCGAGCCCATCCCCCTCTCGCGGATGCCGGAGGATCTGCAGCATGCGGTCATCGCGACGGAAGACGCGCGCTTTTACTCGCACAGCGGCAGCGATTACATCGGCATGGCGCGCGCGGCGCTCAAGAATCTGCGGTCGAATAAAATCCGCCAGGGCGCCAGCACGATTACCCAGCAGCTCGCGCGCAACACGTTCCAGCTCGGCGGCCGCAACTTCGCGCGCAAGATCCTCGAGGTGTACGTGTCGCGCCGGATCGAGACGACGCTCACCAAGGAGCAGATCCTCGAGTATTACCTGAACCGCATTTATCTCGGCAGCGGCCTCTACGGGGTCGAGGCGGCGTCGAAAGGATATTTCGGCAAGCCGGCCGCGGAGATGAATTTAAGCGAATGCGCCACCCTCGCCGGCCTCATCAAGAGCCCCAATAATCTCTCGCCCTGGCGCGACAAGGCGGGCGCCAAGACCTGGCGCGACATTTCCCTCGGGCGCATGCTCGAGGAGAAATACATCAGCCGCGAACAATACGACGCCGCGATCGGATCGGACCTCGTCGTCAAATCCCGGGTCCTCGCCAGCAGCGACAGCTACGCGCTCGAAGCGATCCGCCAGCAGGTGATCGCGCAGGTCGGCGTGGATCGCGCGATCAGCGCCGGGCTCAAGATTTACACGACCATCGACGCGCGGCTCCAACGCGTCGCCGAGGACTCGCTGCACAAGCATCTCGACGAGATCGAGCGGCGGCCGGCGTTTCAGAATCACCAGACCTACGCGCAGTATTCCGACCTTTTCCACGACGAGGAAAAGAAAGCCGCGCAGGATCCCACCGCGGCCCCGACCAACATCCACGCCAATCTTTCGGCGCCCGAATATCTGCAGGGCGCCCTCCTCGTGATCAACAACGCCGACGGCGCCGTGCTCTCCGTGGTCGGCGGCCGCGACTTCAAGCACAGCGAATACAACCGCGCGCTCCAGGCCCAGGCGCGGCGGCCGGCCGGCACGGCGTTCACCCCGTTCGTCTACGCCGCCGCGTACCAGAAAGGCGTCTCGCCGACCAAGCTGTTTTTGGATCAGGTGATCGACAACCGGCAGGTGATGGTCGGCGGCCAGACCGGGATCCTCGGCGAATGGGGCGTGGAGCGGGTGGGCAATCATTATGAAGGCCCGATGCCGGCCGCGATCGCGCTGGAGCGCGGCAAGAACGCGGCGACCATCCGCGTCGGCAACGAGGTGGGGCTGGACAACGTGCTCGCGCTGGCCAAACGCGCCGGCATCGCCTCGCCACTGCGCGAGTTTCCGGCGACGTTCCTGGGCAGCAGCGAGGTCACGCTGCCGGAGTTGACGCTCGGGTACAGTTCGTTCCCCAACGGCGGCTGGCACGCGGGCGCCCCTCGCCTGCTCACGCGCATCGAGGATGCCGACGGCGAAGTCCTCTACGAGGCCAAGCCGGTCCCCCGCGTGCGGATGATCGACGAGGCGCCCGCCTTCCAGGTGCACAGCGCGCTCGCGGATTGCCTGAAGGTCGGGACCGCGGCCGGAGCCACGGCGCGTCTTGGGCTCAAAGCGATGGTCGCCGGCGGCAAACCCGGCACCGCGTACAATTCCACGGACGTCCTCTTCGCCGGCTACAACAGCGAGGTAACGTGCAGCGTCTGGATGGGCTTCGACAAGCCGTCGTCAATCTATCACGGCGCGTTCGGCAACGATCTCGCGATGCCCGTGTGGGTCGACGTCATGAACTCCGCCGCGACGTACCTGCCCACCAAGGACATCCCCATGCCGCGCACGCTCAAGAAAGTGGAGGTGTGTTCAAAGTCAGGCGATCTCGTGACCGACCGTTGCTTCGACACGGTGGATGGCGAAAAGCGCAGCACGAAGTTCACGACGTACGTCACGGCCGCGCAAGCGCCGCGCGAGTATTGCGCGGTGCACGGCGGCGGACGCTCGCTGGCGAGCCTTGCGATGGTGACCCGGGTTCGTGGCGGGGCCCAGGCGGAGGTGCAGGCGAACGGCCAGCCTGTGCCCAAGGCGCAGGCCGTCGCCAACACCGACGCCATCAAACCCATCGTGATCAAAACGCCCAGCCTCCTCGGCGCCGAGCGCGATCCCTATGGCGCCGTGCAACCCGTCGCCGATCCCGACGCGGCGGTCGCGAAAACGCCTGAACCCGGCGCCGACGCGCCCGAGAAGGAAGTGCGCCGCGCCCTGCCCGTAACCAACCTCAGTGAACAGGAAGCTCCCGTGCCGGTCAAAATCGACCCGCCGGACGAATTGCAATTTAACTAATCGCTCGGACCCGCCCCTAACATGAAAGCCCTCGCATTCTCTCTCACTCTTCTCCTGACCGCCGGCGCCCTCCGCGCGGCCGACCTCACGGTCCATGCCGCCGCAAGCCTCACCGACGCCTTGAAGGAACTCACGCCCGTCTATGAGAAATCGAGCGGCGACAAGTTGTTCTTCAATTTCGGCGCCTCCAGCGCGCTCGCCCGCCAGATCCAGGAAGGCGCCCCCGGCGACGTGTTCTTCTCGGCCGATGAAGCCAAGATGGACACCCTGGACAAAGCAGGGTTAATCGCGCCCGGCACGCGGGAAAACGTGCTCGGCAACACGCTCGTGATCGTCGTGCCCTCCGACAGCGCGCTCACCATTGGGTCAGCCGCCGATCTGGCGAAACCGGAGATCAAGAAGATTGCCGCCGGGGAGCCGAGCACGGTGCCGGCCGGTGTTTACGCGAAGGAATATCTGACCAAGCTGGGACTTTGGGCCCAGCTCCTGCCCAAGATCACGCCGACCGAAAACGTGCGCGCCGCCCTCGCCGCGGTGGAGAGCGGCAACGTCGAAGCCGGCGTGGTCTACAAGACCGACGCGTTGATTTCCAAAAAGGTGAAAGTCGCCTGCGAAGTGCCCGCCGCGGAAGGGCCGAAGATCGTCTATCCGCTGGCCGCGCTGAAGGAATCGAAGAGCCCGGCGCAAGCACGCAAGCTCCTGAGTTTCCTCGCGGGCAGTGACGCCCGCGCGGTGTTTCAGAAGTACGGCTTTACGCTGATCAAGTAATCCGGCCAGTGATCTGGCATATCGTCCTCTTCACGGCTGGCGCGGCGGGGTTGGGCACGCTGTTGATGATCCCTCCCGGGCTGGCGCTCGCGTGGTTGCTCGCGCGGCGGCAATGGCCGGGGAAGGCGCTCGTGGAAACCTTGGTGACGCTGCCGCTGGTGATGCCGCCCGTAGCCACCGGCTTGATCCTGCTCAAGCTGCTGGGCCGTCGCTCCGCGCTGGGGCATTTTCTGTATTCGCATCTGGATTTTGACATTGTCTTCACCTGGCGCGCGGTGGTGATCGCCGCGGCGGTGATGAGTTTTCCGCTCTTGGTGCGCGCCGCGCGGGTGGCGTTTGAGGAAGTGCCGGTGCGGCTCGAGCAGGTCGCGCTCACCCTCGGGCGCAACCGTTGGCGGGTCTTCGGGAGCATCACCCTGCCGCTGGCCGCGCGGGGCCTGATGGCGGGCGCGGTGCTGGCGTTTGCGCGCGCGCTGGGCGAGTTCGGCGCGACGGTGATGGTGGCCGGCAACATCCCGGGCAAGACGGCCACGTTATCCCTCTCCATTTACAACCTCGTGCAGTTGGGCAAGGACGACGACGCGCTGCGCCTGCTGGCGATCTCCGTCGCGATCAGCTTCTGCGCGCTGTGGCTGAGCGAAATGTGGCTGCGCCGCCGAATTATCCGATGACGCCCTGGCTCCAACTCGCGGGCGTCCGGCTCGCGCTCGCGCAATTCACGCTGGAACTGGACCTTTCGATCCACGGCCGGGTCACCGGGATCTTCGGCGCGTCGGGCGCGGGGAAGACGAGCCTGCTCGAATTGATCGCCGGCTTGCGCCGGCCGGCGAGCGCGCGCATCCAGCTTGGGGAGCGCTTGCTCGTGGATACCCCATCGCGGGTGTTCGTGCGGCCCGAGCAGCGCCGGATCGGCTGCGTGCCGCAGGATGGCGCGCTGTTCCCGCACCTGGACGTGCGACGCAACCTGCTTTACGGACAGCGCGCCGGGGCGGACTCCCGTTTGACCTTGGAGGCGGTGACCGAGGTATTAGAAATTGGCGGGTTGCTCGGGCGGCGAAGCGTGGCGGAACTCTCGGGCGGCGAACGTCAGCGCGTGGCGCTCGCGCGGGCGTTGTTATCGAGCCCGGAGTTGTTGCTCCTCGACGAACCGCTTGCCGCCCTGGACGCCGGATTGAAGGAGCGCATCCTGCCGTATTTATTCCGGGTGCGGGACGAGTTCGCGCTGCCGATGTTGCTGGTCACGCACGCGCCGGGAGAGGTGATTACGTTGTGCGATGCGGCGGTGGTGTTGGACCGCGGGAAGGTGATCGCGCAGGGGACGCCGGGGGAGTTGTTTGAAGCAAGGCCGTCAACGGAGTACACGCTGAGGTCATCTTTGCCGCTTGTGCCTCCACACGGCTGAGGCATCTTTGCTCCATGATCCTTTCCCTGCGTCAGGCGCCTTCCGCGATTTGCGCGGCCATCTTGTTTGCGGCGGCGCCGGCGGGCGCCAGCGCGCAGGCGCCGGCGGCTGTCCCGGCGGAAATCACCAGCTTCGACGAGGTCACCTCCCGGCTCGACCGCGGCGGTTCGCTCTACCTTTATCTCAGCACCGCCCAATGGCTCGACGGTCTCTCGAAAACCGTCGCCGGCTACCGCGACCTCGCCCTCAGCCAGGCTAAATCTCCCGAAGAAGCCAAGACCGTCGGCCAATACTTCGACCTCGGCGTCGACTTCATCCGCAAAAGCGGCATCGAACAAATCAGCGGCCTCGGCATGAGCTCGCTGGCCATCGAGCCGGGCACTTATCGTAATACGGTTTTCTTTCATCATTATCGCGGAAAAGAGAACGGCTTCCTCGGCAGCGTGTACGGCGTCTCGCCCCACCCACTCGGGACGCTCGACCTCCTCCCGGCCAATAGCGCATTCGCCTTCTTCAGCGATTTAGATTTTCCATTGCTCGTCGGCACGATCCGTTCGGAGCTGGAGGCGTCAGGCATTCCGGACATCAAGAAGACCATCGACGCCAGCCTCTCCCAATTCGCCCAGGTCGTCGGCTTGCCGCTGGACTCCGTGCTCCAATCCCTTGGCCAGAGCAGCGGGATCGTCCTGACGCTCGATCCCGCCAAACAGATCGAGATCAACCTGGGCGGCCAGCCGCAGATGATCCCCAACCCCCGCCTGGCTCTCCTGATCGAGGTCAAGGATGACCGCCTCTTCAAGCGCGTCGACCAGGTCATCGGCGGGTTCCCCGGGATCGTCAAGGTAGACGAACCGGCGCTGCGCATGCGGACGATGGCCTTTCCCGCCACGCCGAAAATCACCGTCCGCTCCACGGTGGCGCAGACTGACAAATACCTGATCATTTCCTCCGACGACTCGCTCGTGCGCGACATCCTCGCGGCGCAGACGAGCGGCCATGGGTTTAAATCCACGCCGACATTTACGAAGATGTCCGCGGGTCTGCCGGCGGAGGGCAATGGCTTCTCCCTGGTCACCCAGACGTTTGTCGATGCCTGGAAAAATGTGCGGGCGCAGATGGTCAAGGCGCAGTCCAAGGGCTCCCCTTCCGAGGACGCCTTGATGCAAAAGATCATGGACGCGCAGGGCGTGTATACAGTGTACGGCGTGTCAAGCCACGTGGAGAACGGCTGGCTCACCTTGAGCAAGGGCGGCCAGAGCGGGACTCAAATGCTGGCGCCCCTGCTCATCTTGCCGGCCGTCGCGATTGGCGCGGCGATTCCTGCCTTCACCAAGATATTTTCGCATCCCTCCGCGGACAACACCTCCAGGTCGCTCGAGCAAGCCAGGAAGATCGCCGCCGCAGATCACAACGGCGCCGTTGTGGCGGCGGTTATAAACCGTCGCGACAACTGAGCCGCGGCCAAATCGCCGAGAACGCGCGGCCGTTGATCGCCCGCGCCGCGACGGGGTCCGGAGCGGGGAACTTGGGGTGATCCGCGTTGCCCGCGAAGCACTGCTTCCACCGCGCATAACCCTGCGGTGAGTAGGCGCCGCAAATGTCGCCGGCGACGATCCGGCCATGACCCGCAAGGGCATCGAGCGCCCAGCAGACGTCGTCGACGGTGAAACGCCCGTTTTCCCAATTCGTCACCGCCTCGCCTTCGCGCAGGCAATCGAGATCGACCGTCACGTAGATCGCGCGGTCCGCCAGGCCCGCGGCGAAGACGGAGAAACGTTCGCGCCAGTTCCCCGCGAGAATCGAATGCGGCCGCGCCTGATCGCGCGCGGGGCGTTCATCCGCCCAGGGGCGCACCTCGAGCCGGCCGCTGCGCACGTCGCGGTGGTTGCCCCACAGGCGGTGCAGGCCCCAGCACTCGAAGTTGCCGCAACCCCACACAGAAACCTTCTCGACGTGCCGCAGGTCGAGCGCGCGATTGATCCAGTTGCCGCAACACCACTTCGGCGGGCGGATGTCCCAGTCCGGGTGATTATCGAACGACACCAGGGTCAGCGGTTGCTTCGCCCGCGCGACCCACAACGCGCTCAGGTGATGAAAATCGCCTGATCCATACAAGATGAACGCCGCCTCCGCGCACATCGCCTCGAACTGCCGCACCTCCTCCTCGAGCGCGCAGAATCGCAGCTTTGGCCCCCACTCGCGCAGGTTGACTGGCGGTGAGTCGAGGGCGTCCACCGGCCACGCGCCGTCTAGATCGAGATGCATGCCGCCATCATTCAAGGCGGCGCGCGGCGTTGTAAACGAACGATTTTCATGGTCATCGGCCATCAAACCACGTTTCGATGGCAGGCTCCAATGGACCCCATCAAACGCCGCTGGCTGCTGCTCGTCCTCGGGCTGTGCGTTCTCATCTCGGTCGGGCTCGGCTCGCGCGGGTTGAACGAACCCGACGAAGGCCGCTACGCCAACATCGGGCGCGCGATGGCGCGCAGCGGCGATTGGTGGGAGCCCCGCATGTCGGGCTACGCGCATTACGACAAGCCGCCGCTGATCTACTGGGCGACGGCGGCGAGTTTCAAGGCGTTCGGGTACAACGAATGGGCCGCGCGCGCGCCGTCGCTGCTGGGCGCGTTGATGACGCTGGCGGGGTTGAGCTGGGCGGCGTGGCGGCTCCACGGCGAACGCACGGCCTGGCGCGCGGCGTTGCTCTGCGGGGTCTCCGTCCATTTTTGGGCAATCGGCCGCATCCTCTCGCCGGATATGCTGCTCACCGGCTGGTGCACGCTGGCGATCGCCGCGTGGGCCGAGTGCCGGCATCGCGGCGGGGCGTGGCGTTGGTGGTGCTTGTCTCTGGCGTTTTGGACGGGCGCCTGGTGGACCAAAGCCACGCCCGCCCTAATCCCGCTCGCGGGTCTGACCGCCGGGGTTTATCTCACGAGGGACAAACCAGGGCGGGCCGCCCTGCGGCCATGGCTCTTGCTGCCGGCGATCATCGTGCTCGGCGCGCCATGGTACCTGTCGATGCTCCATCGGCATCCAGAGTTGAAGGCGTTCTTCTTCGGGCGCGAACTCGCCGGGCGCATGGCGGGCCGGGTGGACGGACGGCACGGCTCGCCGGTCTATTACCTCCCGGTCAGCCTGGCCGGCTGGCTGCCATGGTGGCCGCTGGCGGCGTGGGGCGGGTGGCGCCGGCGGGCGGCGGGCTGGACGCAGCGGATCGGCGCCGAGGGTTGGATCGTGATCGTCGGCCTCGTGCTCTTCTCCGCGGCGGCTTC
>CAXUAZ010000170.1:0-7904 GCA_964249195.1 uncultured Chthoniobacterales bacterium | reverse complement strand
CCCACGATCCCTCCCTCTCCATGGAGCGATGCTTCGCTCTCTTCGCCGATTTCCTCCAGGAACGCCGCGAACGCATCACCCGGACCTGGATCGACGGCGTGCTCCAACACCCCGGCATCCCCACCGCTCGCGGTCTGACCTTCCAGCAACTCAGCGATCACCTCCCCAAACTCTTCGACGACCTCGCGGCCGCCCTCCGCGCCGAGAGCCGCGATGAAAAAATGCCCGAAGAGGAGATCCTCACCGACGCCGAAAAGCACGGCCAGCACCGCTGGGAACAAGGGTTTCGCCTCGACGAACTCCTGCGCGAACTGAGCATCATCCGCGTGCTCATCATGCGCGAGGGCCTGAGCGCCTGCGAAGCGAGCTGCCCCGGTTGCAGCCCGGCCCTCGAGCGGGCGCGCGAGGTCGTCATCGCGTTCTTTGAAGAGACGACGGTCGGCAGCGTCGAGCAATACATGCGCGAGCAACAGGCGCAGCTCGAATTGCTCAACGAAGAACTCAGCCGCATCGACGCCCTGCGCCTGCGCCTGGTCGGCACGGTCGCCCACGAACTGGGCAACAGCGTTTATTCGCTCAAGATGATCATCCAGGCGCTCAGCAATCCTGGCCCCGATGCCGCCGCCGAACGCGCCCGCGCCCTGCGCTTGAGCGAGAGCGCCTTTGGCGAGATCGGGACGTTCCTCGGCCAGTTGACCGACTACGCCGCGCTGCTTTCGCAACCCGTGGTGGAGTGGGAAAAAGTGGATTTGCATGAGTTCGGCCGGGAAATGGCGGACGTGTTTCAACCGGCCACCCGCGCCGCCGGGCTGCGGTTCTCGCTGCAAGTCGACGGGGCGTTAGGCGCCGTGCGCAGCGAGCGGCTCAAACTCAAGCAGATCGTGGCCAACCTCGTCACCAACGCCATCAAATTTCGCCAGCCCGGCCGCGACGATGGCGAGGTTGCGGTCACGTTTGCGGCGGACGGCGCCGCCGGCTGGACGCTCACCGTGGACGATCGCGGCATCGGCATCGCGCCGGACGATCGCACCCGCATCTTCGAAGAATTCGCGCGGCTGAGCGCAGGCGTTGATCTGCCCGGCGCCGGGTTGGGCCTGTCCATCACGAAGCGGTTGGTGGAGATGTTGGGCGGGTCGATCGTCACGGAGGGTCGAGCGGGAGAAGGGGCACGATTTAAGGTGAGTCTGCCGCTGCCTTCAGACCGGCTGTAGCGGCGGTCTATGACCGTTGGTTGCTGGTTTGCCTCGGGTTGCACCTCGCACCGGGATCGATCTACCGACGGTCGTAGACCGCCGCTACAGCTTGCATCAGAATAACATCTCACCCTGGCTCGGGGCGGGCGCCGGCGCCGGGCCGGCAAAGGCAGCGTATTTCTTCGCGAGTTCGTCGAGCTTGGAAACATAATACTCGATGTTCTCGTCGCGATTCTTCGGATCCCACTCCGCGATGAGTTTCGCATTATCATAAGAACTCACTTTTTTCTTTGTGCCGGTAATGTAATAGCGCACCTGGTCGCCGGGCTGGCACTGGCGGCCTCTGCGCGCGGCGAGTTCATACGGCGCGGAGCGATTGCGCGCGCTGCCTTCGATCTTCTTCTGATATTGACTGAGCGAATCCTGCAGCGTATCGGTCTTCGCCAGCGTCTCGATGGGCCAGCGCCGTTCGCGGATCGCGGCCTCGAACTCGTCGCGCAACGCCGGGATTTCTCCCGGGCGCCCCTCGAGCAAGAGCCGGATCATGCGCTCCAGGTAGTCGCGCTGAAACCGCTCCAGCCCGCGTGATTTCAACGCGCCGCCTTTGAGGATCAACGTGCCGTCCGCGTCGAGCAGCGCATAGTTCTTGGCCTTGTAGCTGAACATCGCCTCGTAACGCGCGTCGAACTCGATCTCGATCCCCGGCGGCAGCGCCTCCCCCAGCCCGCGATGCAGTTGCGCGGCGATCGCGCCGGGCGGCGGCACGAAGTAGATGCCGTCCGTGTCGATCTCGATCACCCGCGCGCCGTGCTCGCCGAGCCAGGCCACCATGCGCTTGAGCAGGTCGCGGCCGGTTTCCGTCACGCGCGCGGCGGCGTCGTAATCGGCAAAGTGTCCCTGCGCAAAACCGAGGTAACCGTAGAAACTGTTGATCAGGATTTTGAAGACGTTTTGCAATGCGCTCACCGTCCGGTACTCACGGTCGCGCTCGGGGTGTCCCGCGCTCTCGCGCATCCGCGCTTTGGCTTCCAGGCGGAACGTCCGCAAGTTCGCGAGCAGTCCGTGGAAAATGCCCAGCGCATCGCGCTCCGGGAAGATGTCGAAGCGCAGCATCACCGAGGGATAAAGCGAGGCCACGTCGCAATGCCACACGTTGCGTTCGACCCCCGTCACGAAGATATCGGCATAGCCGCCCTCGAATGGCTTCGCCTCCGGCAGCGCGGGAACGGAATGGCCGCGCCGCAGGTACTCGCGCAAGAACAGCGCGTTGATGCGCGTGGCGTTGCCGCGCACGATCGTCTCCTGATAGTTATAAGGAAAGATCTGCGCCTGGAAGAAATAGCTGCGGCTCAGCAGATCGGACAAGGCGCGGGTCTGCCGCAAGTCACCCATCGCGCGCGACGTGTCCTCGGGATGCGGCGGCAAACCGAAATGGCGCGCGACGCTGTCGAGATCGAAACTTTCCAGTTCGCGCGTGCCGATATCGTAGAACTGCGCGAGCAAATAAGTATCCACGACGTGCCGGCCGCGAATCTCGTATTTCGGGTAATTGATCGTCTTCTCGGCGATCTGAAGACGCGACGCGCGCGAAGTGATCGGCGAGCCGTCGCGGCCCCAGGTGAGTTTTATTTTGGCGGCGCGAGCGCGTGACCCCAGGGCGGGCAGGAGGGTCTTGAAAATGTGATGGCCTTCGAGTACGTCAGGGTCGCGTTCGCGGATCAAGGCGCCGAGCCGTTCCAGGACCGCGCGCTCGCTTTTCTCGGGATCGGCGGCGTCGTCGATGAGAAGGCGTTCCTCCCACCCGGTCTGGTCGCCGACGGCGATCTCGCCGGGCTGCACGGCGATCTGCATGCGGCGCAGCTCGGCGAATTCCATGCCTTTGAAGAGGGTGCGTCCGGTGTCGGTGAGATACTGCTGGACGGGGTCGGTGAGAGCGAAGTGTTCGATGTCGTCGCGACCGCGCAGATCGGCGCGCCGGGCGGTGAATTCCTTCCAGCCCGAGCAGCGCGCCAGGCCGTCGAAGTGGAGTCCGCCGCTGAGGGGCTGGACGGGGACGCCGTCGGGTCGGCCGGCGAGCCAGAGGAAGGGGGCAAAGGGGGCGGTCTCGGCAATGGTGGAGAGCCCGTCGTCGGAGCGACGGTAGACGCGCATTTCGTGGTCGCCGGCCGGCTCGACCGAAACGATGCGAGAGAGCGGATCGTGACCGAACAGAACCTGATTTTCTTCGAATCGCATAGGGCCGAGCATCGCGCCGAAACGGGCGCGTGTCAGGGGTGGATCGGCTTTGGATGTTGGGGCCGGAGCACGCGGACAGATGGACGCCACCCGACGGCTTCAGCTTCGCAGGCGGCGCATCGACTACGGCAGACGACTTCTCGAAATCAGACGAATCTGATTCGTCTGATGTCTGCACGGCTCTTGCCGACGTTGGTCGGCCTGTTGACTTGGGCTTAAATTCGGGCCGGCGTTGACAGCCGGTTTACGATCAGCGGACATGGACACTGTATCTGGCCGGTCCGTTCGCAAACGTCTTGCGGTCGTAGCGTTGGCGATGATCGCGGGCGCCGCGGCGCTGGCTGATCCCGCTTCGCTCCCGGCCGGGGTCACGCGGACGCCGGTGGTGTTCTCGGGCGGGCATGAGACCGAAAGGGTGGATCGGGGACGGCCCGTCATCCTCATCGCCTCCGCTTTGGGGGTGGTGCCCGAGGTGTTCCGGGAAGCCTTTACGCATGTTCACCCGGCCGGGCCAGGCCGCGGCGGGCCGACCGACGCCGAGGCGCGTCAGAACAAGGCGGCGCTCATGAATGCGCTCGCGAAATACGGCGTGACCGATCAGCGGCTCAATGAGGTCTCGAACTACTATCGTTATCCGCCCGGCCGCGGCGGCCTTTGGCGGGTCAAGGCGGCGACGGCGAATGCGCTGGTCAAGGATGGCGCGGCGGTCGGGTTTGAGATCATCGATGGCGGGTCGGGCTACAGCTCGCCGCCGAGCGTATCGGTCCCGGGAGTCGCCGGCGTCAACGCGAAGGTGGGACTGGCGTTTGGCAAGGTCCTGGAGAAGAACGGGGCGGTGGCGTCCGTCACGGTTTTGCTGTGAAAAAATATCCCAAACTGCTGCAGGCTGGCGTGCTCATCGGCGCGGTGCTGACAGCGGCGCCTGTCCTTGGTCTCGGCGGGACTGTTTTCGGGATGATGCGTTCGTTCAGCCTGCTGCAAGGGCCCGGGATCAACGATCCGAAGGCGCTTTCTTATAGCATTAGTGTGACCCTGCTTTCCAGTGCGGCAGGATTGTCCCTCTTTCCGCTGGGAGTAATCATCCTGACCCTTTCCTTGATCCTCCAAGCCCAGGTACGAAGGCAGACCCCGCCGCCTTTGCCGCCGCTGGACGTGTAGGGCGGAAAAGGCAGAAGGCAGAAGGCAGAAGGCAGAAGGTTGAAGGATGAAGGATGAAGATGAATGCAGAAGGAAATCCTGCTTCAGGGGTCCGCCTTCATCCTTCTGCCTTCATCCTTCTACCTTCTGCCTTTTAAACCTCGGGCGCGTCTTTTGCCGCTTCGTCGGTCTCCGCCGAGTCGGCGGCTTCGGCGTCGGCTTCACCGGCGGGTTGGTTGCTCGCCTCGAGTTTGCGCAGCTTCTTGGCCTCTTTTTTGTTTTTCTTGTCGAGCTCTTTGCGGCGTTTATCGAACGAGTAATTGGTGGCCATATTTGCGTGTTGCTTTGCGAGCCGCTCAAGGAGCGTCGGTGATGATGATATTCGCCCCCCGGCTGGCCCCCAACTGATATTCGCCATCCGGACTGGCCTGCAGCTTGAATTTTATCTTCCCGGCCCCAGCGCCCAAAATGCCGACCTTCAACTTCTTCGTCGAAACGCCCGCCGGGATCGTGAACGTCCCGCTGAGCGGCTGGCCGTCGGGCGTGGTGTAATCGACGCCGTTCACGGCGTCGCCCTTGAGCGAGTACGCCACGTTGAGCGGACCGGAAACATCGCCCCCCGAACGGGTGAAAAGCACCCGCCCAACGCCCCCCGGCGCCGCGTGGCCGTCGTGCACCGTGGATAACGTCACCACCGTCGAAACCACCGCCTCCACCGTGACCGGCTTGCTGACCGTGGAAAGGCCCGCGCCATCCGTCGCGATCGCGCTGAGCACATACGTGCCGGCGCTCGGCGGGGCGAAGTCGTATGCGTAGGGCGCGCTGGTGGATTCCTTTACCTTCAGGCTATTGAGGTAATACTCGACCTTGGAGATCAACGCGGAAACGTTGAAATCACGCCGGACGGGTCCTAGCAGGATCGCGTTGGCATTGCCCGCGTCGGGATCGCTGACGGACACCGGCACGCTGACCTTGGCGCCCACGGAAAGCTGCGCGCCGTTGGCAAAGCCGCCCAGTTTTACCTTCGGCGCGTGATCCGAGGTATTCGCGACCGCCTGCACCGTCACCGGAGCCGACACGTGCGCGAGACCCGCGCGCGTGATCGCCACGCTCAGGATGCTGATGAGCTTGTCCACGCCAGGCACCGTGTATTTTGCCTGATACACGGAATTGGCCGCGACGCCGCCGTCATTCGCCCGCGTGACCGGCCCGCGGCCACGGGTGATCGGCCGGCGGCTAACGCTCGCATCGGGTTTGATCGACTCGAAGAGGACGCCGTCCGCGTAAAAGTCGAGTTCCTGCAGAGGCTCGCCGTTGGCGGCCACGCCGGAGGCGCTGATGGTGACCTTGGCCCCGGCGGCCAGCGCGCGGCCGTCGAGATCGGTTACGATGGCGGCGGCAGGAGGCGGGTTGGCGGGGTCGACGGCGAGGACGGTGAGGTCTTGCGTGCTCACGCTCTGGCGGCCTTCGTTGTCGATGGCGACCGCCGAAATCTGGTGCGCGCCCGCGGCCGGCGCGGTCGTGGCGAAGGTGTACGGACTCCCGTCCTGAACCTCGCCGGCGAGCTGGCCATCGAGGAGGAACTGGACCTTCGCCAGGATGCCCGACGAATCGGTGACGCTCGCCGCGAGCGGCAGGGAATCGCCGGACGTCAGGGCAAGACCTGGCGGCGGGCTGGTGAGGGCAACCGTCGGCTGGATATCCAGCGTGCCGAGCACCGTCAGCAACGCGCTCACATGGCCGATCGTCGCGCCGCCGGTGGGGTTGGTCAGGACGAGATTGAAGGAGCGCGAACCGGAGAACGGCACGCTGTTGATCGAGATGACGTGCACGATTTTATCCGCCGTGTCGCCATCCGCCCAAGTCACCGTGCCGGTGACGGCTTGATAGTCCCGGCCCGCGAGGGCGGTGCCATCGACCGTCTCGTACGTGGCGCCGACCGCGCCGGCGCTGCCCGCGAGGCGGCTGATGCTGACGGTGAAAACGCCCTGGTTATTGACGACGTCAAAAGACATTTTGTCGCCAATCTGCAGAACGCCGGGGCTGGACGTTTGTGCGCGGGCTAGCGGAGCCGCGGCGATGGCGAGCGCCACGGCGCAGAGGATCAAGCGGGGGAGCCGATGCGGAAACATGGGCGCATTATGGGAACGGCCGGTCGATCCGGCAAGCGGTAAACCGTTGGATTGCAAGGCGCCTTCTTCAAGGCGATGGCTGGGCATGCGTCGCGAACGTCTTCTCTATGGGTTGCTCGCAATGCTGGCGGGCGCCGCCCAGACGCAGGATGGCGCCGTCGACCTGAAGTTTGCCGCCGGCAAAGGCGCCTCCGACGACATCTACGACCTCGCGCAAATCCCGACCGGAGGATTCCTGATCGCCGGCCACTTCACCGCGTACGATGGCCACGAGCGCTGGCGGCTGGCGCGGCTCCACCCGGACGGCTCGCTCGACGAGACCTTCGACCCGCGGGACAGCACGGGGTCCGCACCCGTTTCCAAGGTGATCGCGCTCCCGGATGGCGGCGCGTTGATCGCGGGGCCGTTCGCGCGGTTCGACGGGCGCACCTGCCGCCTCGTGGCGCGGCTCAAGCGCAGCGGGCTCTTTGACCCCGACTTCGACGCCAATGGCGCATTCGGTTCCGCAGGCGGCGCCGTGCAGGCGCTCGCGACGCTCCCCGATGGCAAAATCCTCGTCGCGGGGCGCTTCGAATCCCCCGCCGCGCACGGCCGGACCAAAGGCGCCATCCGGCTCCTCGCGGACGGCGGATTGGACGGCGGATTTATCGCCGGAGTGCGCGTGGCCGACGAGGGAGAAACCATCAACGCCATTGCTCCCCTCACCGATGGCAAACTGCTCGTGGCGGGCCAGTTCAGCCCGGCGGGCAATCTCGCGCGGCTCGGAGCCGACGGCGCGATCGATCCCACCTTTCATCTCGCCGAGCGCGACGGCGCGGCCGACGCGATGATCGTCCAACCCGACGGGAAAATCGTCGTTGCCTGGACGGCCGGCGCCCGCCGCTGGATCACCCGCCTGCAGCCGGACGGCGCCCTCGACGCCGACTTCCACGCTGAGCCTCTCCCCGCGGCCGACGAAACCCGGATCGAGACGCTCGCCTTGCAAGCGGACGGCGGCCTGCTCGTCGGCGGCAGCTTCCACGCCTGGGCGGGAGTGCGGCGCGACGGCATCGCGCGGTTGAAGACCGACGGGTCGCTGGATCGCGCGTTCGACCCCGGCGCCGGCATGGCGGTCCTGCCCGTGGACGATCCCGATGAAACACCCGCCGCCACGGTGCGCGCGCTGTTGCCGTTGGCAGATGGCCATTTGCTCATCGCCGGGCGCTTC
>CAXUAZ010000169.1:0-7931 GCA_964249195.1 uncultured Chthoniobacterales bacterium | reverse complement strand
GAAGGCCCCGCGCAAGGAAGACAAGCCCGCCCGGTCGAAGCCCGCGAAGGCCGCGGCTGAGCCAGAAGTCCGCCGCGCGCTGCAACCTTTTCATTAACCTCCGGCCCGGATGAGCAAAGAGAATATCATTGTCGGCCTGGAGATCGGCACCTCGAAGGTTTGCGTGGTCGTGGCGGACGCGCGCTCCGACGGAGCGCTCAAGGTCCTGGGCGTCGGGCAGGTGGCGTCGAGGGGCGTCCGCAAGGGGGAAATCTGCGATGCGGAGACCGCCTTCAAGTGCGTGCGCGACGCGCTCGCCGAAGCGGAGCAGATGAGCGACGTTACCATTCGCAGCGCCTACGTTGGCATCACGGGCAGCCACATCGTGAGCTTCAATAATCGGGGCGCCATCGAGTTGCCCGAGAACCGCGACGAGATCGACGAAGACGATCTCGAGGAGGTCAAGCTTAACGCCCGCGACGTCAGCATCCCGGAGCAAAACGCGTTTCTGCACGCGATCATCCAACACTATTACGTGGACGGACAGGACGGCGTGTTGACCCCCATTGGCATGTTGGGCCGCAAGCTGGAGGCCGATTACCACATCGTGCATGGCATCCGCACGCGGGTGCAGAACACCATCCGCTGCATCAAGGAAATCCCGCTCGAAGTCGAGGACGTGGTGCTCAACTCGCTGGCCAGCGCGCAGGTGGTCGTCAGCCAGTCGCAGAAGAACCTGGGCGTGCTCGTGCTCGACATGGGCGGCGGCACGATCGACTACGTGCTCTACGTGGATGGCGCCGTCAAACAGACCGGCGTAATCGCCGTGGGCGGCGACCACATCACCAACGACATCAGCATGGGCCTGCGCATCCCGGTGGGCCGCGCGGAGCGGCTCAAAATCGACGAAGGCAGCGCGACAATCGGCAACTGCCTGCCCGGCGAGACCCTCCTGCTGCCAGCCGAGCCCGGCTTCGCGGGGCGCGAGATCGAGCGCGAGACGCTTAATACCATCATCCATTTCCGCCTGCGCGAGACCTTTGAATTGCTCAAGCGCCAGCTCGACGTCGAGCCGTATCTGAAGTACCTCGGCGCCGGCGCGGTGATCACCGGCGGGTGCAGCCATATTCACGGGATCAATCATCTCGCCGAAGACGTGCTCGGCGTCCCGGTCCAGCCCGCGCAGCCGCCGATCCTGCAGGGGGTCACCTCCGCGTTGTCCAACCCCCAACTGTCCACCGCGCTCGGGCTGATCAAGTACGCCCAATTCGCCCAGATGGAAGGGCCGGAGCTCTCGTGGTGGGCGCGGCTGAAACGCTGGATATTCGGCGGCCGGGCGCGCAACCGTTAGGCCTTCTCTTCTCATGAACGAACTCACCGCGCATCGCTCCAACGCCGGCGGCGCCTCGGGCGCCTCCGAATTCAAAATCAAGGTGATCGGCATCGGCGGGGCCGGCTCCAACGCGCTGGACCGCCTCATTCTCGACGGCTCGGTGAACATCGATCTCGTCGCGTGCAATACGGACGTGCAGGCGCTCGCCGGGTCCGTCGCGACGCAGAAGGTGCAGCTCGGGCGGCACATTACCCGCGGCCTCGGCGCGGGCGGCGACCCGGAGTTGGGATATTCGGCGGCGGAGGAAGCGGCCGATCAAATCCGCGCGCTGCTCCAGGGCATCCCGCTCGTCGTGATCTGCGTCGGCCTCGGCGGCGGCACGGGATCGGGCGCGGCGCCGCTGATCGTGAAACTGGCGCGCGAGCAGAATTCGCTGGTGCTCGTGTGCGCGACGCTGCCGTTTTCCTTCGAAGGCAAACGCCGCTCGCAACAGGCGCAGGAGGCACTCCGGGCCATCCAGCAGTACGCGGATGCGGTCATGTGTTTCGAGAACGACCGCATGGGTGAGTTGATCCTGCCCGAGGCGGGGATTCACGAGGCGTTTGCGGGCGCCGACCAGATCATCAGCCAGAGCGTGCGCGCAATCGTGGAACTGGTGAATCGCCAGGGATTGATCCACCTCGGCTTTGACGATCTGTTGAGTGCATTGCGCAGCCACGATTCACGCTGTCTTTTCGGCTACGGCGAAGCGAGCGGGCGCGAGCGCGGGAAGGAAGCCCTCCGCCAGGCGCTGCTCAACCCGCTGATGGATCAGGGGTCGCTCTTGCGCGAGGCGGCAAACATCTTGGTAAACATCGTGGGCGGCAACGATCTGACGTTGTCCGAGGTCCAGACGGTGATGGAAAACCTCGCGCAGCACATTGGCGATCACACGCAGCTTCTCTTCGGCGCCGCGGTGGACCCGAAACTGGATGGCCGGCTGGGCGTCACGCTGATCAGTTCGTTGAGCGGCCGCGCGGGCGCCGGGCCCGCATCCATCACGCCGCCGGCCCGGCCCGTGCAGATGCCATTGCCGGTCAAGCCCGCCGCGGAACCTGTCGCGCCGGCGGAGAACATCGAGCCGCCCGCCGCCGAGGCGCCGACGATTCGCGGCCGTTTCGACAAAAGCGAGCCGACGATCATTGACGGCGAAGATCTGGACGTGCCGACCTTCATGCGCAAAAACCTGCGGATGAAGTAGAACTATGGGCTAACCGTCTTTGTTCCCAGCGGGTTTGGCGGGAAGGGCGGCGGGTTGTTGGTGGTGACCGGCTGAACCGGCAACCGCGTCACCACCTGCCCGTGCGGAGTGTCGCCAAACGCGCTAAACGCCAGCACGCGGAAAGGCGTGGGCGGCGTCGTCTCGCCAACGCTCAGGTACAAAGAGTTCACCGTGCGCGTGGGAGGGCCGTCCTTGAAATCATGCGGGCTGTCCTTGAAATCCTTGAAGTCGGGCTCGCTCGCGGTCGGATGAAACTCCGCGACCAGGAAACGCCCGCTCTGCCCTGAGAGGTCCGCCGAGGAATGCGCGATCCCGGTTTGAGCGGAAGTGTCCACCGACATCAACGCCTCCCGATGCGACGCAGCCTCTCCGGCCAAGGACCCACCCGCCTCCGGGGCGCCGACGTAATTCAGATTCACGCGCTGGAACCCCGGCGCCGCGGCGCCGGGATTATCCACCAGGTACACGTCGAGCCGGCCCGGGCCCGCCTGGTAGACGCAACTGACGCGATTCAACGAACGGCGGGCGCCGAGGTCCACCACCATCGACGGCGCCGGATCGGTCGCATCGAAGGCATAACTCGTCTCCGGGTTGCCATCGATCATCGCCTGCGCCTGGTCCAGCGAGCCACCGCGGGAGACGGCCACCACGTTGGCGCCGGTGTAGAGATTTGCGTAGTCGAAGAACACGCTGCGCGCCTGCAACTGACCGGCGCCGCCCGCGGCGGCGTAGTTGAAGGTCATCGGCTGAATCTTGAAATTGCTGATCTTCGGCAGGCCGAACAACCCGAGGCTCGCGATGCGACCGGGCGTCTGCGTGTTGAAGTCGAATTTGAAATACCGCGCCTCGATGCTGCCCAGCGGACATCCGACCACCTGCTGGGAACCGAAGGCGCGCGCTTTGGCGATCGACCGCCAATCGGGGCTTTCAAAGGGCAGCTTCACGCTGGACGCCGAGATGGAAACCTCGCCGCCCGCTTCGTAACTGATGAAATTGAACCGGCTCAACACTTCGATCTTGGGCAACGTCACCAAGAGGCTGGTGACGCCGGGCGCGAGAGGGTAACCCAAGGAGGCATCATCGCTGATCAACGCCTGGGCCGAGCGGTTTTCCTTGTCATCGTTCTGGCCGGCCGATGATTTGGGGGCGCGCACCTGGATCCGGGCGCCGACGCTCCCGCGCGCGAGATCCATCGGGAAGCGGCCGTTGGCCACGTCCGCCGCGGTCTCCCATTTTGCCGCGCCGCTTTCCGGTTCGGCGGCGCCGCACAAGGAGACGCTCATTCCAGCGAACAACAGAGAAAAGACGCGTTTTGAGTTCATAATCAGAGACCTTGAAGCAGCGCGATACTGCCTGATTGGCGCATAATGGCAAGGAAATAATTCACATTGTTGCAAGGCTTTTCTTACAAATGAGAATCAATCATTTCATCAAAGCCATTCTCGGATGCTGGAAGACATACGGTTATAAAAGAAGCCGATCCCGAGCAAAACGAGGCTGATGGCAAAGAGGCTCACGAAGCGCTCCAGGTTATCCAGCGTCCAGATATCGATTAGAACGATGTGCGCAAGGGCGGCGGCGAGAACCCCGAGGCCCCACCACCGGCAAACACGTTCGCGAGCGGCAATTCCGATGCCAAAGAGCGCGCCGCCATACAAGGACCAACCGGCGGCGATCGTGAAGGACGCCACGCTGCCGTGGTGGAGTTGGCGAGAGAGCCATACCCAGAGGCAGAGGGCCGCCGCGCTGACCAGCGCGCCTTCGAGGCGCCTCTCACCGGAGTGGCGAACGCACAGCCGCGCGATCGCGAGCAGGAGAATCCCCGGCAGATAGAGCAAACCCCGCCCGTGGGTCGCCACGACGAACGTCAGGACAGCCAGCACGTTCAAGGCAAGCCCCCACCAGCGCAGGCGCGGCCGGCCAATTCCCAGCGCTGCGGCGCCGCCCGCCGCCAACAGCGTAAACTGCCCCAGCGGATCGAAGTATTTCTCCGCCACGACGACGAAAAGCACAAAAGCGCCGATTTCGTAGATCACCGACAGACCCTTCTTCAGCCGGTCTGCCACCGACCCCAGGGCAACGGTCACTCCGAGGACAACCGCCGGATTCCAAAGCGGCGGCAAACTGGATTGCGCCGGGACCAGGTAGGCGTTCAACCAATGCAGGTGGGCCGCCAGCAGATAGAGTTGAGCAATTCCCAGCGCGGCCGGGAGGCGATAAAGCGCCGCGGTCAAACCCACGGCCGTCAGTGCGAGGATGGGCGACCGCCAGAATTCATCGCTGATCTGCACCTCCAGGACCACAAACCAGACGAGCAATCCCAGGAACGAAAAGTACCCCTCTCCCGGCAACGAACGGGAGCGGCGGCATTGCCACGCGTTGCAGAGGAGGATCGCGCCGCAGACGGTTCCCGCCAGCCACTGATCGCGCGACCCGAACACGGCAAACGCGCACGCCAGCCCCACCCCGTAAGCCGCCACGCGCAACGCCCAACTCCCGCGCCAGCAAGCCGCGGCCAGCACCGCCGCGCTTTCAACCGCCAGGATGATGCTCAGGCGCCAGCCGCTGAAATAGAGAACAAACCCAAACGTCACCGACGCAACGCCGCCGAAGCCGCAAGCATCGAGCGTCGCCTCATCGAGACGCCGGGGCAGACGCCGCCCGAGTTCACCCAAGGCCAGCAACACCAACCCGAAAGCGAGCGGCCAACGCCAAAACACGAGCGGCGTCTGATCGTGGACGAGCAATCCCACCAAAGTGAAAAAAGCGACGTTGTTGAGCGTGATGAAGCTCGCTCGCCGGCCCGGCTCGTCGAACGCCCCCTGCCGGTCCGCGAAAGCGGCAAAGGTAAACAGCGCCCAGTAACACGCGAGGAAGGCGCCCTCCGTCCACAATCCCCCACCGGCGCCGGCGCCGAACAGATCCCCGTAGCGCCAGAACGCGTAGCTCCCGAACGTGGCCGTTAGGCAGGCGAAGGAAAACACCGTCCATCGCTGCCGCAGCACCAGGAAGACGGCGGCGGCGGTCAGTCCGAGATTGGCGATCAACGTGAACCCGGCCACATCGCTCGTCGCGGAGGCAAAGAAGGCGAGGAGAATGGAGAACGCCGCCAGCGTCTGCGAGCCGCGGCGATCGGCCAGCCACGTCATAAAGGCGGTCCATCCCAGGAGCAACAGCCCTGCGAGCAGCGGGCTCTCGATCACCCGCAACCGGTCAAAATGGTGCGCCGCGTAGGTGACGTAGTAAACCGCCGCCAGCCCCCCGGCGAGGACGACCCGCGCGTAATTCAAGACACCCTCGCTCTCGCGGCTTTGCCGGCTGCGCTCGAGCCATAGGCCGACGCCCGTCAGCGCTCCGGCGCCCAGGTAAAGCAGCCCGATCTTCGCGGCGGGTCCGAGGTGCGGGATGATGTGTTGGTAAAGATGATTGGCGAGAAACGCGAGCGCCGCCACCAGCATGAACACCGCCAGCCGCACAAACCACTTCGCGCCCAGGCGCACTTCGAGCGTCTCCGGCGCCTCGGCGGCAATCACCGGCGCCACCGGGACCGGCGGCGGCAATCGGGGAGACGCCGGCGGCGGTTCGACCAAGGCCGCGAGCCGCGACTCGAGACGCTCCAGACCGGTGCGCAGCGCCGATTGTTCCTCCCGGATGCTCCGCAACTCGGCGCGCTGTTCTTCGGTCATGCGTGGAAAAGGGTTGCCATGAGAACGGGAGCAAGCACCTTGGGCACAACCTTCTCATGATTGTCACCACCGCTCAGCTCTACCGCCTCGCCTACGGCCAGTATGCCGTCGGCGCCTACAACATCAACAACCTCGAACAAACCATGGGGCTTTTCCGCGGCTGCCTCGAGAGCCAGGCGCCGTTTATCATCCAGCTTTCCAAGGGCGCGCGGAAATATGCCGACAAGCGAATGCTCGAGGCCATCATCCGCACCGCCGAGGTCATCTTCCCGGACGCCATCTTCGCCGTCCACCTCGATCACGGCGACGAGGAGAGCTGCTACGATTGCATCGACAGCGGGTTCTACAGCTCGGTCATGATCGACGCGAGCCACGCGCCGTTTGAGGAAAACGTCGCCATCACCAAGCGCGTGGTCGATCGCGCGCACGCCAAAGGCGTCAGCGTCGAGGCGGAGCTCGGCCAGCTTGGCGGCGTCGAGGAAGACATCCACGTCGATGAAGGCCACGCGAGCCTTACCAACCCGACCGAGGCCGTGGAGTTCGTCCACCAGACCGGTTGCGACGCCCTCGCGGCGGCGATCGGGACGAGCCATGGCGCGTACAAGTTCAAGGGTCAGCAGAGTCTTCATTTCGACGTGATCAAGTCGATCCAGGAGAAGATCCCGGGCACGCCGATCGTCATGCACGGCAGCAGCAGCGTGCCGCAGGAGGAAGTCCGCCGCATTAACGCCGCCGGCGGCACGCTCGACCCGAGCGCGCGCGGAGTGGATGAGAACGAATACCTCCCCGCCGCCAAGCTCGGCGTGACCAAGATCAACATCGACACCGACGGACGGCTGGTCTGGACGCGCGTCCACCGTGAGTTCTTCCGCGACAAGCCGGCCGAGTTCGATTTCCGCCCGCCCGGCCACACGTTCATGGACGAGTACGCGAAGTTCATCGCCCATAAGAATACGAAGCTGGGCAGCGCGGGGCAGTTGTCCGCGGTGCGCGCGGCCCTGGCGAAATGACGCTCCCTTCTCATGGATAAACGCGTCCTCTTCATTTGCACTGGCAACTATTACCGGAGCCGGTTTGCCGAGGCGGTGTTCAACCACATGGCCGAGGGGCAGGGGCTGAACTGGCGGGCGTTTTCCCGCGGCCTGGCGATCCACTACGCGCCCGGCCCCATCTCCGAACACACGGAGCTCGCGCTCGCCGACCGCGGCATCCACCGCCGGCACACCGCGCCGGATCGCGTGCAGATCGCCGAGAGCGATCTGCAAGGCGCGGATCTCGTCGTCGCGCTCAAGGACGCCGAGCACCGGCCCATGATCGTCCAGGCCTTTCCGCATTGGGAGAAGAAGGTCGTATTCTGGGACGTGACCGACCTGCCCGATGAGCAGCCCGAGGTTGCCCTGCCCGCAATCGAGCGGGAGGTGGAACGGCTGATCCGTTCGTTGCAGGAAACCGCTCCGGCCTCCTGACGGCCCGGCAGACGACGCGCGATGAAGAGCCTCTCTCTTTTTGTCGCCGCGGCGTTGCTGTTGGCGGGGGCGGCGTTGGCGGAACCGCCGGCGTGGTTGAGCCAGGTGGAGCCGCCGCCCGATCCCGCGACGCTCGCGCCCCCGCGGCCGTTCAAGGCGACCTACCGCATCAGTTGGGGCAGCGTCGTCGCCGCGCGGGCCGAGGT
>CAXUAZ010000168.1:0-7961 GCA_964249195.1 uncultured Chthoniobacterales bacterium | reverse complement strand
AAACGCCGTTGCGCGAAAACCCGCTGCCCATCGTTTATTAATCAGCGTTTCCCTAAGACGGTGCTGTCGAAAGTCTACTTACCGTTCTCACATCACTCTACGAAATTACGCGGAGAGACTGATGGGCCTCACGTGCGCAGCCTTAAACACTGTGCTAAGATTGACCGGCTCCGCCAATTTCTTCGGCGGCTTAGCGGGCGGGCGGAACTACAGAAGCCCAGAGGCCTTAAAACTAAAATAGGGTGGCTGGTTCAGCCTTGGAGTGCCGACTACGACGTGATCGAGGAAGTTGATTCCGATAAGGTCTGCGCCTTCTTTGACCTGGCGGGTCAAACGGTGGTCTGCATTACTTGGAGTTGGGTCCCCCGACGGATGGTTGTGCATCAAAACCAGCGCATACGCGCCGGCGACGATGGCGGCGCGAAAAATCTCACGTGGATGGGCAATTGCCTCATTCAAGCTACCCACACTCACAACACGGTATCCTATAGGGTGCAGCTTAGTGTTTAAAAGCACTGAAATTAATTGTTCCTTGTCCGGCTCGTGGACTGGGTCGCTTGATACGACCTCCTGCCACAGACTATACGCGACTTCTGGAGAATCCATCAATGTGCAGCTAGCCTTGTACTGCGATAATGTGCATTCTCCAGCGCGGCGTAACACAACCCGCAAAGGTACGTTTTTCTCTGTGGCTGGCTTGCTCATCTTGCTTCTCAGGTTGGTTCTAAAGTCGCTGCGCGACCGAGCCAACCTTCATGCCTCAACCTCACCGAGGCTTTCGGTTGAGCAAGATGATACGACGGTTGCCGCGCGTTTTGCTTCACGAGCGGCGACGGCTAAAAGCGCGATCTCTTTTCGTCTCTCAGGGGTGAGCTTGGCAGTTCGCCCAGCGGCTGCTTTTTGCGCGTGTTCCGTGGTGATCGGAATCCCTCTTGGACGACCACCAGCCGCACCGTTCCGCCGCGCAGCCTTTGATTTCGCCGTGGATGTTGACTTCCCGCCGACTTTGCCGCTTTTTGCTCCCGCACTTGCCTTATTTAGATCCTTCTTGATCGGTCGCACAAGTCATCATCATATCACCTCCTCGGTCGGGCGGCACGATCTCTGGACTCAAACTGTGAAAGCGTCGCCGTTCGCAAATCCTACGCCTCTCAACGCGCACCGCTCTGTGGCCGTTGATTAGCGCGCCGCGGAGAGCACCCGCCATTGGGTGCGCACGGTCAACCCTGAATCGATGGCATCCCAAAACGTACAAACGTGTTTTCTCATCTACAGGCTTAATCCAACTCGGGAATTGTGATTGGCAGATGCGGGTCGTCGGATACCGGCTCGTATGGCAGGCATCTGCGCTGGCACGTTTTCAAGCGTATTCCGGCCTCGTGCGCGAAAAATGCTATTCTCTCTGGCGCCAAGATGACTCGATGCAGAGAATCGAAACTTTGGCTGTTGGCGGGACGCTGAAGGTCTGCCGCTTTGCATCGTAAGCGACATGGTTTCTGGAAGCATTCTGTACGCCCTGTAATGGAATTCGCCGACGCTTTCGGTTGTCAGCAGCCTGATAACCCGCTGTTATAAATCACCCTGTCTCAACCAAAGTACCCACGTCAATCGACTTGCAGCCGATACGCCACTTCGCTTCTCACGTAAAATTGGTGCGTAAGGTCAGAGCAGACCACTGCCCTATACTTGGGATCCGATCTCGCAGTGCAACGCCTCAAATGCTTTTTGACACAGCGTCGCGGGGGAATATGGCTTCTGAAGGAACGTCTGCCATGGTAGACCGGTGGAGAGTTTCTCCTTGCCGTCGTCTCGACTCGCAACGAGTAACAGTCGGAGGGTTGGGTTAAGAACTCGTAGGCGCGCCGCTAATTCCAGCCCGGTTGATTCGTCGGCTAATAGCAGGGCGATGCAGGGAATTTGTTTTACAATATCAATCGCCTCAAGCTGGCTTTCTGCTGCGTACACATTAAATCCTTTCGCCTTCAGGGCAGCGCTAGCAAGGGCTCGAAGATTCGCGTTTTCTTCCACTAACAAAATTGTCGCGGTGGCGATGGACTGCGGTAGGCGTCCGATCAACGGGAGCGTGGATTCTGTCTCGCTCATGCTCGGCTGCACCAGCAGGCAAGGAAGGTAGATGTCTAGGGAGGCCCCTTGTCCCGGTTCGCTGCTCGCGACGATGTGGCCGCCCAATTGCTTGGCTATTCCATAGCACATCGAAAGTCCGAGGCCGGTTCCGGTAGCAGGAGCTTTTGTCGTGAAAAATGGCTCGAATAACCTCGGAAGCACATGTTCAGGAATACCGACTCCATTGTCCGAAACGCTGATTGTGAGGTACTCCTCCTGGAGTACGTTGTCTTTTATCTGGGTGCCGTGGTCCTCCAGCGTCGTGTTGCCAGTCTCGATGATGATGCGACCCTCCTGTCGCATTGCATCCTGAGCGTTCGACACGAGTTGCACGAGCATGTGCTGAATCTGTGTCAAATCTGCTTTCGTCTGCGGCCGAGCCGCGCGTGTCCTAATTTCCAAAGTGATTTCGGGCCGTAACATCCCGCGGAGCATCGGCTCCAGCTCCAGCACGATTTTGTTCACATCCAAGTTCTGGAAGCGGAACATCTGTTTGCGGCCAAAGGCGAGTAGCTGTTGCGTTAGCCGGGCGGCGCGCGTGGTCGATCTTACAATCGCACTAGCGCTCCGGCTTGCCGCCGCGTTGGCGCGCGCGGCCTCTTGGATCAACTCGGCGTGGCCGATCACTTCGGTGAGGATGGTATTGAAATCGTGGGCGATTCCGGCAGCCAGTCGACCGACTGTCTCCATGCGGCTCGCCTCCATCATCTTTGACTCCATGCCCTTGCGCTCCGTCACATCGGTCGCAAGGCCCACCACCCGGGCGAGCTTTCCGTCTTCATCGAGCACCGGGAACCCGCGACTCAAGATCCAACGAACGTCTCCGGTCGGCCGAGCAATGCGGTACTCGGTCTCATACGGCTCGCCTCGGACCGCCTTCACCGCGCCGACTTCCGCGGCGGCGCGATCTTCCGGGAGAATGCAATCAGCGCAGGTGGCCGGGTCCAAATAGAGACTCGCACAAGAACGTCCCCAAATCTGTTCGTAAGCTGGGCTCACATACAGTAATTCGCGAAGGTCGGGCGACTTGATCCAAAACACGCCCTCAATGGATTCCGCCAACTGCCGGAAGCGTTGTTCGCTGAGCCGGAGCGAATCCTCGGCCTGGCGCCGTTCGGCGATCTCTATGGTCAACTCCGAAGTGCGCTGCTCCACCGTCCGCTCAATGCTCGTATGGGAGAACTCCAGCGCCGCCTGCCGCTCGCCGATGGACAACATCTCACGAACGCTCTGGCGAATGGAGATCATCAGAAACGCGTCTTCAAACACCACCCAGCCGACATGCTCAAAGGAGCGCCACAAAGGCGCCGCCGGCACCCCGTACATTGATTCCGGGAAAAACATTCCGCGCGTCAGATGATCGGCTGCCACGACGGCGGATGCCGTGACAAGCACCCGCCAGTCGCGATAGAAAGACAGAAACGCAAGGGAGCCAAAGACGTGAAAGTGCGTCTCGATGCGACCTCCGCTCAAGTGAACGAGCAACCCGGAAACTAACATCTGCCCCGTTGCCATGGCGTGTCGCGTGATTAGCGCTCCCGGGCAAAGTGCGGCGAGGGTGATGGGCAGCGAAACGAGGATCGCGCCCAATACGACGGCGGAAACAACGTGAGGATGTAGATGGCTGCTCATCCCTTCCCAGGCGCTTGGCGAGAGCCAGACGGCGGCGGCAACGCCTGCGGCATACTGCACGACCATCAAACACAAAAGCCGCCGGTCCGTCGCCGTGGCGATTGTCTTCTGAAGGTCTTCGAATATTGTGCGCGAACGAACTTCACTGAAGTCGCCCAGCAGTGGAACCCCGGTGGCGCTCATGGCTCTCCGCTCTCCAATGGGCATCCATACACGGCGGGACGCACCGTTGATTTCGAGGTTCCCGCCAGCAGCGCCCGCACCGCGTCGGCGCCGATGCTGTCTCCGTAGTGGCCGCGACCGCTGGTGATGCCTCCGGCGAACACCAGGCGACCGTCAGCGCACATTACCGTCTGCCCCGAGACGCAGGCGTGAAAACGCCGCTCCTCAACGCCCCCGCGGTCCGCGCGGACGTCGACGCCGGGGATCGACTGCGCCGAGCGCCACAAGTCCGAGTGGACCCACTCCGCTGACCCATCAGGAGGCGACAGGAACACCACGTGCGCCGACAGCTTCCCTTGTTTCCGCGCCATGATCTGTCCGAGCGCGGCAATGCTCGCCCGCGTACATGGGCAGTGTGGATGCGCAAAGAGAACCAGCGTCTTCTCCGAGGGGCGAATCTGGCTACCAACCGGCCATTCCCGGGGCGGTTCCCCGGCAGCGCCCGGCGCCTTCTCGTAGCACAGCATCGCCGCCAAGCCCGTGCACCCGATGAGCAGCCAGAAACCTGCGGCCCCGATCAGCACCCTCGAGCTCATGACAGTTGCTCCCGCGCGGTCGACTCGCTTTTGGTCTTTGCTTCGTCGAGCACTTTGCGCACTCGCCGCACCAATCCGGATGGCGTGTAGGGCTTGGGCAGGAACTCGATCTTCCCATCGACGGTTTCGTCGAGATCCCAATCCGTGTACCCGGAAGTAAACAGGATGGCCGTCTCGGGGTGGGTGACTCGCAGCCACTCAGCCATCGCCTTGCCGCCCATCACCGGCATGATGATGTCGGTCAGCACGAGATCCATCGGTTCGCCATGCCGCTCCCGCAAGATCGTCAGCGCTTCGTCGCCGTGGGCTGACTCGAGCACTGCGTACCCCTGCTTTTGCAATACCGAGGCGGCAAGCTCGCGAAGACCTGGATCGTCTTCCACTAACAGGATGATCTCCCTCCCGCGTGGCAACGAGCCGATCTCGTCCGCGCCTGAAATGACGTCTGCGGCCTTGCGAACACGCGGAAAATAGATGGTGAAATTTGTCCCGGCGCCGACCGCGCTCTCGACTGCGATGTGCCCGTGCCAGCGCTCGACAATGCTCTGGCAGGTGGCCAGCCCAAGGCCTGTCCCTTTGCCTGCCGGCTTCGTGGTGAAGAAGGCGCTGAACATCCGGTCTTTTACTTCGGGCGTCATCCCGCTGCCGTTGTCGGCCACGGATAGCGCGACGTAATCACCCGCGGGAATTGCGGTGCCAGAGTTTTCCGAAAAGCTCCTCTGCGCGGTGCTGATGGTAATCGTCCCGCTCCCCACGATGGCGTCTCGCGCGTTCACGGTCAGGTTCATCAAGACCTGTTCGACCTGGCCCGGGTCGGCTTCGATGCTGCAATGCTCGAGGATCGGCTTGGTAAACAGAGCGATGTCCTCACTGATGAGCCGCCGCAACATGGGGTCGAGCCGCACCACCAGTTCGCTCAAGTCCAGCACGACCGGCTGCGGGGTTTGGTCCCGGCTGAACAGGAGCAATTGCCGCGTCAGGCCGCAGGCGCGCTCGGCGGTATGGAAGATGGTCTGTACCTGCTTATGCAACGGAGAGCCCGAGCTCAGATCAGCCAGCGTCAACTCGGCGTAGCCCATGATGACGCCCAGCAGATTGTTGAAATCATGCGCCACTCCGCCAGCGAGTTGACCCACCACCTCCATCTTTTGCGCCTGGACAAATTGCGCCTCCAGCTCCTTGCGCACGGTGTGGTCCCGAGCGATCCCGAGGAGCGCGACGGTACGCCCCTGCTGGTCCTGCAACGGCGCGGCATGCATCTCGAGCCAGCGCCGGCGTCCCCGTTCGCCGACAATCTCAAACTCGATACAGCGCTTCTCGCCAAACCAAATGGCACTCACACACTCTTGAAACGCACAACGGTTGCGCTCAACCACGTATTCCCATAGCGGGCACTCCACCAACTCCTCGAGCGACGCCAACTGGAACAGCTCCAGTCCCGCAGGATTAATCGAAACGACCTTGCCGGTGGAGCCCAGCACAAACACACAATCGGGCTCGGCCTCGAAGATGGCGCGCAGCCTCGTCTCGCTGTCGTGCAACGCGTTGGCCTGAGTGCTGAGTTGATCATTCCGCTTTTCCAGCTTGCGGATGAGCGTCTGGCTGTACTGCTTCATGATCTGAAGCTCGCCGGCCGGGAGAAGATTGCGCGACTCACTGGCCTTTTCGGCGAGAAGCTCGCGCAGGGTCGCCATGATCTCGCAGGTCGGCGCCGGCTTATGCATGAAGCGGTCGCCCCCAAAGCCGAGCGCGAGCGATTCATCCGCGCGATCCGTATAGGTGCTCGAATAGAAGATGAAGGGGACGTGTTTGTATTGCTCCAGGCGCCGCACCTCCGCGCAAAGCGTGTAGCCGTCCATGTTCGGCATCAACACGTCCGAGACGATCGCGTCGAAGGATGTGACATGGAGAAACTTCAGCGCCTCCAATCCATCATCGGCTTGTTCGGTGTCGCAACCCTCCGCGCTGAGGAGAGCGGCAAGGAGTTTGCGATTGGTCTGGTCGTCGTCAACGATGAGGATGTGCATGCCACGAGTAAGTAGCAGCAGGCATGCGCCAGCCCTCCGATGCGACTGCCGGTTTCCGGGGCGCGGGTTTGTCTGTAGTCTCGCGAGAGGCGAGTCGAGTCGCCTCTACGGCCCGTTTGAAGCGCCCGGGCCAGGCGCCACTCCGGCGGCGGGAGATCCCACTCTTCCCGCCGCCGGCCGAGAATCAGCCGCTGCGTTTTACAGGCTCATCCGGGTGACCGGGTCGCTCCACTCGCTGAAGCCCGTGCTGCCGCCCACCGCCCGCACCCGCAACGTGTACGTCGTCCCCGCCGCCAACCCGCTGATGATCATCCCGCGCGTCGATTGGAACATCCCCGCCGGCTCCCAATCGCCCGTCCCGCTCTTCTTCTGCGCCTCGTAGAGCCGCGAATTGGCGATGGCCGCAAAACGCAGCTTCAACGCGCCCGCGCCGGCGTTTTCCACCACGACGCCTGTGGGCGCACTGAGCGGTTGTTGCGTGCGGTTCGTGCTCACCGCGTCGAACCCACTGGAGAGCAACTCGGCCAGTCCGTAGGCCGGGTTGGCCTGGATCGTGGACTGCACATATTGCGCGATCAGGCGCAACAGGCGGGTCAATTCCTGGCGGGCGGCGTCCTTGGCGGCGGTGGCCTGGGTGCCGCCTTGGGCCTGGGCCGCGATGGCGTCGGTAAAGGCGGTTAACGCGGCGGTCAGCGCGGCGACGGTGACTGGCGGAGCGGGGAAGATCGGGTTGCCGTAGAAGTGGGCGATCACCTGACCGGCGGTTTCTTCGAGTTGATGATCGGGGGCATCGGCAAAGCCAAGGAGGACACGGAGTAGAGCCATAGGAGTGCGGAGTGGAGTCAGGGTGTTGTGGTCGGTGGAGTGGGTTGATCGCCAGTCGATTCCCGAGGCCAAGCCTTCCCCTGGCGAGGGGCGGTTGTCAAGGCGGATGGGACTCCGTTTGGCTCGGCGGGAGGTCCGTCCGCGGCGGAGGAAACTCCGTTTAGCGCACAAGGGGCGGCTCCCGGGACAGAAGGACCTCCGTACAGGGCAGACGGACCTCCGTTCCGGCCAGAAGAAACTCCTTTTACGACGAAAGGAGTTAATTCCGAGGTAAACGGAGCTACCTCCAGCCCGGATGGAGTTCCCGCCGGGTCGGAACCTACTCCCCCGATGCCAAACGGAACTCCCGCCGAAGGGGAAGGAACTCCGTTAGCGGTGAATTTGGCCCGTCTCAACGAGACAGGCAGAACGGGTCGAACACCGCTGCTTTTGGCCTTCAAGGCGCCGGAGAGCAGTTGGGAAGTGGCAGGTTGACAACACGGGCAGCGCTCTCAAAATATACCCATGGCCGCGCCCGCAAAAACGCTCTCACGCCCCGAGTTGTAATGCTTCGGCTGGAATTGGAACAAACGGGATGACGAGCTATGGAGTGGGA
>CAXUAZ010000167.1:0-8055 GCA_964249195.1 uncultured Chthoniobacterales bacterium | reverse complement strand
CGGGCGACACGGCTGGGGTTGGGTCCTGCGCCCGGACCTTGGACGCCCCGAAGTACATGGTCAGCCCGGTGATGAGCGCAAAACAGAGCGCCACTCCGATGAACTTCCCTCCGAGGATCGCGTAAAACATCTTACGCTGCTGGGGATCCCCCATTTTCTTGATGAATTTCTCCATATGCTTAGGTACTGATTACTTGCGGTGTTGATTGTGGGACGAGGCGAGTCGTCGAGAGCGCGGTTGGTTCAGGGTTTGGGTTGATTGCGGGTGATCAGGAAACGGACGCCGCTGCCAGCCCGGGAACGCCGTGGCCGCTTGCGCCGTCGAAGTCGCCGGCCGCGTGGTAGCCCTCTTCCCCGTGCTCGGAGATGTCGAGGCCCGCTTCTTCGACTTCCTCGTCGGCCCGCAAGCCCAGCGTGGCTTTGAGCGCGAACGCCAGCACCGTCGTGGCCGCGACCGCGAGCGCCAGCGTGAGGCCAATGGCCTTGATCTGCTCGAGCCAGAGCGTGTGGGCGTTGATGAAACTGTCCATGTTCGTCGCCAGGTTCCCGTTGACGGATGCGGCGTTCGCGGCGCCGTCGGCGAACTTCGTGGGCACCGCCAGGAAGCCGGTCAGCAACGCGCCCAGCGTGCCGCCGACGGCGTGCACGCCGAAGGTGTCGAGGGCGTCGTCGTAGCCGATCCAGCCCTTGACCTTGACCACGAAGAAGAAGGGAATCGCCGCCGCGAACACGCCGACGATCACCGCGCCGGTGGCGTCGATGTATCCGCAGGCCGGGGTCACCACCACGAGGCCGGCGACCGCCCCGGAGCAATACCCGAGGATGCTGGGCTTGCCGCGCAGGAAGAACTCGAGGGTGGGCCAGACGAAGCAGGCGACCGCCGTGGCGATCGTGGTGGTCATGAACGCGTTGGCGGCCACGCCGTCCGCCGCGACCGCGCTGCCCGCGTTAAACCCGTACCAACCCACCCACAGCATGCCGGTGCCGACCATGCAAAGCACCATCGAGTGCGGCGGCATGGGGGTCTTGCCGAAGCCGAGCCGCTTGCCCAGGATCAGACACAAAATCAGCGCGCTCCAGCCCGAGGACATGTGCACCACCGTGCCGCCCGCAAAATCCAGCGCCTTGATCGTGGAATCGGCGTTGAACGTGCCGTTCATGAAGCCCGTGCTGCCCCACACCATGTGCGCGAGCGGGAAGTAGACGGCGAACATCCACAGCGAGATGAACGTCATCAGCGAGGCGAATTTCATTCGCTCGGCGATCGCCCCGACGATCAACGCCGGGGTGATGATGGCGAACATCAACTGGTACATGCAGAAGACGTTCTCCGAGACCCAGTAACTGTAGTCCCCGTTGGGCGCGCTCGTGACGCCGCGCAGGAAGAAGTGCTCGCTCCCGCCGAGGAAGTGACTGTTGAAATTCTTGCCGAAGACGAAGCTGTAACCGACCGCCCACCACAGGATGGTCACCAGTCCCGCGCAACCCATGCATTGGGCGCACACGCTCAGGACGTTCTTGCGCCGGACGAGGCCGCCGTAGAACAAGGCGAGGCCGGGCAGCGTCATGAAGAGCACGAGCGCGGCGCTGGCCATCATCCAGGCGTTATGGCCGGGACCGGAGGCGCTGACGGCCACCGTGGTGAGACCTTCAGGGATCGCGGGGTTGCCGGCGCCGTCCTTGCCGACCTTGAGGGTGGCAGTCGGGTCGGAATTGGTGAGGTACGCCTCGAGGCCGGCGACGCGCTGTTCGAGGGTCGGCGTCGGCGTTTCAGCGCCGCGGGCAAAGCTTGCGAAGAACAGGGCCGCGGCGAGTGAACAAAGCAGGAAGGAACGTTTCATAAATGCGGAGAAAAACTCGGGCAGATGGTTTGGATTTACGCGCGTTAAAAGCCGCCGGGGGGATGACTCGGCTGGCCGATTAGCAAAATCCGCGCCATTCTCCCGCATGAGCCCTTTTCCAAGGGAACGACCCATCGGAAGGGCGCGCGAAAAGCGCTCCGAACAAACACCCGAACGAATTGCCGCTATACGGCTGGCGACTTTTAGACCGATTGTCTAAAAACGAACATCCGTCTGAGCTATACGGTCAGGCCATTGGGTTTGATCTCGAGCACGCCCGTGATGCGCCATTGATCGTCTTCCTTGCGCAACCGGTACCGGAAGTCGCCGCTGGCGACGCCGGCCGCTCCTCGCACGCGCACATCGATCATGGCTTCGTCGCCCGTGTCGAGCGTCGCGCCGAAATCCGCCGACGCGGAACGCGCGATGGCCGGATAGGATTTTCTCACCATGGCCTCGAAGTCCGCCGCCGAGTAAACGGTCTGGAGGTCACGGGAGGCAAAGGTGAAGCCTTTCGCGAAATCGTTGGAACGAAACGCCGCAAGTTGGGTCTCGATGACTTGGGAGATTTCCTTCTTGGTCGCGTCCGAACTTTCATGCGCGGCGGCGCCGGGAAGGAGGCAAAGCCTGAGGAGAACTCCCGCCAGCCATGGCCATGCGAAGGGATGCATTGGTCAAGGTCGGCGGAAAGGTTCAAGATTCAAGGCGCCAGGTTCAAAGACCTTTTGCATTTCCCCCTTGCCAACCTGAAGCACCTACCCTATTTTCCGCTCCCTGTTTGCGGAGAACCCTCCCATTCAGGACCCAAGTTTATGGCATACGCGATCCTCAAGTCCGGCGGCAAACAGTACAAGGTGGCCGAAGGTGACATCATTGACGTGGAGAAACTGGACGCCGAGGCGGGCCAGGAGACCACTTTTTCGGACGTGCTCTTTCACGCGGACGGCGACCGGCATTCGCACGGCAGCCCGCTGCTTGCGGGGGCCTCGGTGGTTGGCGAGATCGTCGAGCAGCACAAGGGCGAGAAGGTGATTGCCTTCAAGTATCGCCGCCGCAAGGGTTATCATCGGACGGTGGGTCATCGGCGCAAGTTGACGCGGGTGAAAATCAAGAGCATCTCGCTGGGCGCTTAATTTGGGAAACAACAAGATTTATGGCTCATAAGAAAGGTCAAGGCAGCGTCAAGAACGGACGCGACAGCGTCAGCAAGCGGCTGGGCGTCAAGAAATTCGGCAGCGAGAAGGTGATCGCGGGCAATATTATTGTGCGTCAGCGCGGGACGAAGTTTCATCCCGGTCGCGGGGTGGGTCTTGGCCGCGACTACACGATTTTCGCGATGATCGACGGCGAAGTCCGCTTCGACCGCGGCGGTCGCCGCGTGAACGTGGTGGATGCCGCGTAGGCGCCGGCAAGGCGCGCGAGCGCTCGTCAAAGGACATAAAGGACGCAAGGGACACAAGGGACGTAAAGCGAGGGCGCCTTTGGTCCCTTTCGTCCTTTAGGTCCCTTAAGTTCTTTTCTGGTGACCGATGAGCCAGTCGCCTACCTTCCACGTGGTGCTCGTGGAGCCGGAGATCCCGCCAAACACGGGCAACATCGCCCGCCTGTGCCTCGCCGCTGACGCCGAGTTGCACCTCGTCAAGCCGCTCGGCTTCGACATCGACGACCGCGCCTTGCGCCGCGCCGGGCTCGATTACTGGCCGCAGGTCCGCAAGACGGTGTGGGAAAGCTGGGCCGCCTTCACCGCCGGCCTTTCCGCTGAGGCCCGGTGCTTCTACCTCACCACGAAAACATCGCGCCCGTACCACCAGACCGCCTTTCAACCCGGCGATTACCTCATCTTCGGACGCGAAACCAAAGGCCTGCCCGAGAGCCTCCTCTTTGCGCAACCCGCCGAGCGCCTGCTGACCATCCCGATGGCGGCCGGCGCCCGGAGCCTGAACCTCGCAACCGCCGTCGCCATCGTGCTCTTCGAAGCCGTCCGACAGGTCGAGACCGGCCGCGCCTTCGGAGATTAGACGCCATGGAGGGATGCCCTCCGTGGCGTCCCCAATGATTGGCCGCAGAGAGCGCTCCGTGTGCAATCCAAAGTGGGACGGGACGGAGCCCATCCCTCCAAACGGGGCGCGCTACTGCACCGCCGGCGCCTGCAAATGCCGGTTGAGAAACGCCAGCATCAACTCGCGATTCTCCGGCGTGAAAAACGGCGGTCCACCATGCCGGGCGCCGGGAACGATCGTGAGCGTGCTCTCCACGCCGGCGCTTTGCAGCGCGGCGTTGAGTTCCCGGCTCTGCTGCGGGGGCACGGTCGGGTCCTGGTCGCCGTGCATGATCAGAAACGGCGCGGCCTTAGCCGTCACGTAATCGACCGGGCAGGCGCGGCGAGCTTCCGCCTCGTGCGTCTCCACGGCGCCGCCCAGCAACGCGGAGGTTTTTGGCTCGTGGCGCGGCGCCGCGTCGGGATTTTCTCCCCAGTGCAGGAAATCCGTTGGCCCGTACCAATCGATCACGCATTGCACCGCGCTGGATTGCTCCAGATTCTCGCCCACGTCGAACTCCCGGGTGTTTCCGGTCGTTCTCAGCAAAGACACCAGGCGCCCGCCCGCCGACGCGCCCCACGCGCCGATGTGCGCCGGATCGATCCGATACTCGGCCGCGTGCGCGCGCAGCCAGCGGATGGCCGCCTTGCAATCCTCGATCTGCGCCAGGTAGAGCCATGGACCCACACGACCAGCGGGTGCGTGCCGGCGTCTGGCGGCAGGTAAAGGTCGAGCCGCTGGCGTTCGTGGCCGCCCGTGACATACGGGACGTCTCGCCATTCCGCGCTCCCGCTCGACGCGGCGATGATCAACAACCAGGCGATGGCGCAGGATTTTATCACGTTTGTGAAAGGAATGTATTGACTTGAGAAAGCATTTCTGGCAGGATGGGCGGCCCGGATGACTTCCAACCCGCTTCCCATTCGATCCGTTTCGCGTGCCACAGCCGCATGGGACGCGACGGGTTTACTCTGGAAGAGGCCTCGCGTTGCGCATCATAGCACGGGAAATTTCAAGGCAAGACCCGCCCTATTTGGACCCGCCGCGGTCGGGAAACGTCAACTCGGCGATGCCGCTCTTGTCCAGGTCGCCCAGTCCTTGGGCGATCATCCGCTCGTACTGCGTCTTGGTCGCGGCGGCGAGGGGCAGGGTCAGCCCGTTTTCTTCGGCCAGGGTCAGGGCAATCCCGGAATCCTTCGCGGCATGGGCGGCGGAGAAATAACAATCGTGCGCCCGGTTCTGCATGTCTTCGCCATCGGTCTGCAACACGCGCGAAGCGGCGCCCGTCTCGCCGAAGACCTCGCGAAGCATCGTCAGGTCGAGCCCAAGCGCGGCGCCGAGGCCGAGTCCTTCGGCGAGCCCTGCGGTGTTGATGTTCATGACCATATTGACGAGCGCCTTCACCTTGGCCGCCTCACCCGCCTTGCCGATGCGCCGGACCTTGGAACCCAGCGCATCGAGCACGGGCCGCGCGCGTGCAAAGGCCTCTTCCGTCCCGCCGCACATCAGGTAAAGCGACCCGTCTCGCGCCTGGTCGACGCTCGACGCCATGCACCCCTCGAGCGACTGCGCGCCGACGAGTTCCGCCATGGATTGCACGGCGTGATGAATGGCTGGCGTCACCGTGGCGCAATTGATGAAGAGCTTCCCTTTGGCCGCGTCTGGCGCGAGCAGGGAATGGGCGCTGCCGGCATCGAAAATCTCGGTCATCGCCGCGTCATCGGTGACCACCGTGATGACGATGTCCGACTTGGCGCTGACCTCGGAAAGTTGCGGGCAGGCCACGGCGCCGAGTTCGTTGGCCAGCCTCTGCGCAGCGTCGGACTGACGATCGAAGACGGCGGCAATCTCGAAGCCTTTTTCCTTCAACCGCCGCGCCATGTTGGCCCCCATGCGTCCGACGCCGACGAATCCGATATTGCGATCGTTCATGGAGAGCAAGGTCGGCGGCGTTCGGTGAGTTGGCGACCGATATTGCGTCTTCATTTTGCCGCTGACGCCGCGGGAGATGCGCGCGATGCTTCGGCGTCACCGATGAAGAAACCTCAAAGCGCCTCGTTTTTTCTCGTCACGGGAACGCTCTTCGCCATCGTAGCGGTCAGCGCTGCCGAGTTGTGGCGCAAGGATGCGCGAGCGCTCTTCTTCCTGACGCTCGCGTATTTCGTTTACGAGTTGGGCGTGCAAGGGCTGCTCGTCACCGCCGCGTGGCTCGGGTTGCGCGATCGCTGGAACCGGAAGGCGGAAAACGCGACAGCATCCATGAGCATCCTGATCGCCGCGCACAATGAGCGTTCGTGCATCGTGGAAACGCTCGAAAGCGTTTTCGCGCAAGAAGGTTGCGACCTCCGGGTGATCGTTGCCAGCGATGGGTCGGTTGACGGCATGAACGAGTTCCTCGTCGAACGCTACGGTCTGCGCTCGGCGGACGGGGTGCGTTTCAACGCCGGGCGCCTGCTCCTACTCGCGCTCCCCAAGCTCGGCAAAGGCGCCGCGCTCAACGCCGCGCTCGCTGAGGCGGACGCCGAACTCGTCGTCACCCTCGATGCCGACACCCGCCTCGCGTCCGGCTCGCTGGCCGCCCTCGCGGGCACGTTCAACGACCCCCGCGTGATGTCCGCCGGCGGCTTCATCTACGTGCGCAACGTCGAGAGCGGCGGGTGGCTCGTGCGCTATCAATATTGGGAATACCTCAAAAACTTCATCTGGCGCATCGGCCTCGTGCACCTCAACGTGTGCCTCCAGGTCTCCGGCGCGTTCGGCGCGTTTCGCACCGCGACGTTGCGCGAAATCGGCGGTTTCAGCGGGCGGTCGCTGGTTGAAGATTACGAGATCATCTTCCGCCTGCACGAGCGCCTGCGGCTCGCGGGCCGGGATTACAAGGTCGAGGTCGTCCCCGGCGCGGTCGCCTACACCGAGTCGCCCGACACCGTGCCGTCGTTCGTGCACCAGCGGACGCGCTGGTTTGCCGGCTTCCTGCAAACGCTCTGGGAATACCGCCGCCTGGTGGGCAACCCGAGCATGGGCGCCCTCGGCCTCTTCATGCTGCCGATCAAATGCGTCGACGCCATCCTGCCCATCTGGGGGTCGCTCTCATTGGCGGTGTTGATTGGCGCCGCGCTCGGCGGGACGGCCCATTGGCAGCGGGCGGCGCTGGAGTTGTTCGGGCTGCGCTGGGCGGTGGAAATCGGGTGGAGCATCCTGCTTTGCGGGTGGCACCGGCGGCTCGCGCAGGGGCGGGCGGTGGGCTTGCGCGGGCCGTTGCTGGCGTTCCACATCGCGACCGAGGGGCTCGTCTTTAACTGGTTCCGGCAGCTCGCGGTGTTGAACGCCTACGGCTGGTTTGTGCGCCGGGTGCAACGGTGGCATCAGCCGCGCTGGCAGACGCCGGCCGGCCATACAAAACCCGCTTGAGATGAAGACCTTCCGCCGGAGCGCAAAACGTGGTTTTCTTCGCGGCCCCGCCCGCGGCCAGCGCCGCCTGGATCGCGGCGACGGTTGCCCGGTGTTGCGCGCAACGCACCGCCGACCCCACCATGAGCCGGACCATGCGGTACAGGAATCCATCCCCCTCGAAACGCAGCGTGATCAACGCTCCGCGCCGGGTCACCCGGACGCGGGCAATCGTGCGCACGGTGGTCTCGGGCGGCGTCCCGCGATTGGCGGCGAAGGCGGCAAAATCGTGGCGTCCTTCAAAGGCACTCGCTGCTTGGACGAGCGCCGGCAGATCGAGCGGGCCGGGCAGATGCCACGCGCGGCCGCGTTCGAACGGATCGAGCACCGGGCTGTTCCAGATGCGGTACTCGTAGATCTTGCCACGCGCATCGAACCGCGCGTGGAACGCCGCCGGCGCGAACCGCGCCTGCATTACCCGGATCTTGGGGGGCAGGTGGGCGTTGAGCGCGAGGGTCCAGCGTTCGAGCGTCATGGCGCTGGCGGGCACATCGGCATGGGCGACTTGGGCGTGCGCGTGCACGCCGGCGTCGGTGCGGCCGGAGCCGTGGACGTTGATCCGCCGGCCGCCGGTCAACTTCGCAAGAGCCGATTCCAGGTGATCCTGCACCGTGTTGCCGCGCGCCTGGCTCTGCCAACCCTCGAAGGGGCTGCCATCGTACGCGACGGTCAGCCGCAGGCGGCGGGTGGGGGGAGGATCGGCGGGCATTTGCGGATGGGGAGAA
>CAXUAZ010000166.1:2300-8424 GCA_964249195.1 uncultured Chthoniobacterales bacterium | reverse complement strand
CCCGTTGCCCGCGAGCAGATAGCGCAAATGCGTTGGAAAGGCCGGATTAGCGGGAACGATGCTGCGCGCGATGACATACTGCACCTGGGTCGCGCCAGTTGGCCGGTTGGTGTAACCAAGCTGGAGCGGCTGGTTGGTTGCGGTGGCGTCGGTGGTCAGCGAGCTGCCCGGGAGGTAGGCTCCCGTCGTCGCGTTGAACGCCAGGACGCTCAGGCTCGTCGAGATCGGAGGAGTGGTAAAGCCAGCGAAGGAATTCACGTTCAGCGAGAACGTGCCGGTCGTGGTGCCGTAATGGTCGATCTTGACGACGAAGCCCGTATCATTGGCCGGAGCAATCAGACGCACCGTCTCATCTATGCCGTTATCCTGCGGACCGGCCAGGACCGTCGTGCCGTCGGACTTATAGACGGTGACGATCGCGTCGAAACCGCTATTATTGGTGGCCGCCTCAATGAACTGGTACGAGGTGCCGGCGGTCACCGTCGCGGTGATGGGAATCGTCACCGGGGTCGTAGTGAAATTGCCCCCGCCCGTGTAGAGCGTACCGGTGATGTTGACGCTCGTGTACTGATCGTAGGGATCATTCCATTGGAATTGGAGCGGCACGGTGTTGTTCGCGGCGATGTTGACGGTCTGTGCCACGTCCAGCCCATTCGGGTTGAAATTGTGGAAGCCACCGGCGTAGAGATTTGCCGGGACGTTGGCCAGGTTGATGTTCGTGCCCGCAAGCGCGGTGTTGCCGGCGGCGGCGGTCAGGCCCGTGCCGTTGGCGACCCAGCGCGTAACGGAGTCATAACCGTTGGTGCCGATGTCGTTGGCGGCGCTGGAGAAGTACGAAACACCGGCGGCGGCGGCGTCCTCAATGCCGCCAGAAATGATGCCGTCCTGAAAGAACGGCTCGTCAAAGTAGCCCACGTCGTCGCAGATGGTGTCGGCGGCGAAGGTCTGGCCGGAGATGGTATAACCGGAAATGCCCGCCAGGCCACGGATATAATTGGCGAACGCCACCTCACCATCGTCGGCTGTGGCGAACCCGAGCGTGGCCTTGGGCGCCATTTTGTAAACGATCTGGAGCATGCCGCGGCCTTCATCGTCGCTGGTCGAACTAGACAAATCGTCCTTCAACACGAACACCGGGGTCGTGTTGACGGTGCTGCCCGGGCCGGGCAGGTCGCCGTTGGTCACGTCCACCGATGCGGGACCAGAGGTGTTTGCCGCGAAGCTGTTCGAAATACAGGCGATCTGCATCCCCTGGCCTTCGAGGTCTAGCGTCGCGGCCGGGTTATAGAACTTGTTGATCTGGTCGATGCCGTGCTGGGTCACGCCCTGGTCGAAGGTGGTGCCGATTTTGGCAATGGTCTCGCCGACCGTCGGAGAAATGCCGGCGGCTGGCGCCAGGGCTTGCGCGACATTGATCTTGTTGTTACGCGGCTTCCACTCCAGGATCACCGCGCCCACGCCAGGGGCCTTAGCAAGGGCGGGGACTTCGGATACGTCGACGTAGGCGTTGAGCACGCCCGCCTTGTAGGTCTTGTCGATGGCGGTGATGCTCAGGCTTTCGGGGGCCGCGGCCTTCAGCGCCTTCTTGGCGGCCTTCATGGGTGAGGACCCGTTGAGGAGGACGCGGACGAGCACCCGGCCGGAATCATCGCTCAAGGCGCTGGTCGCAATGGCGGCGGTCGCCTCGTCAACATATTTGTGTCCGTTGACCTTGACGACGCCGTCGAGCTTGACGCCGCTGGCTTTGGCCTGGGCAACCGCCAGATCGCTGGCGACGAGTTTGTCGAGGCCGTTGCCGAGGTTGCTGGGGATTGGCTTGGCGCAGACGGAGCTGGCAAGCGCGGTCAAGCTGACAAAGGTCGCCAGCGCGGTATGGGTGAGAGAGAATCGGTTCATTAGGGAATTAGATGTCCAGGATGCGGGGAGGGGTTTCAGGCGGCCAAGCGGTTTTTGCGACGAATGATGACGCCGCCAACCACGCTGGTGCCGAGGATCATAGAAACAACCGAGGATGGCTCGGGAACCGCGAAGGTAATCGTGTAAGAGCCGGTCTCGGCCACGTAGGTCGCACCGTTGAAAGTGGCCTCGGTCAACGGGTTGAGCCCGGAAGCGATGCCGCGGACGTTTGTGGTCGGCTGATCGATCGTGAAGAGATTCTGGTCGCTCGAGTTGACAGGCTCATTGCCCGACAGACTGATGCCCAGGTAATAGGTGCCGGGAGTCAGCGTCGTGAGCAGGGTGTTGCCCGCCGGCAGGCTGGCCTGAAAATTGGAATTGCTCTGGTCATCGTTGGCATACACCGGGACGCCGGAGGAATCGAAGAGGAACAAAGACGTGTCGATCAGCCCGCCCAACGGGCTTGTTCCGCCGAGCGCCGTCGCGGAGAAGGTCGTCGTGTTGGAGATGGTCAGGATGTAAAGGTCCGCATCGGTGGAGCTGCCGAGGTTGCCCGTGATGGTCGAAACCGAAGTTCCGGTTGTCAGACCGCTGTTGGCCGCGGTGGCCAGGGTCTGCCCCGCGTCGCCCGGCTCGGTGTAGACCGCCGCCCGCGTGGATGCGGCACAGAGGGTGATCGACGCGCACAACGACAACAACAACGGATTCTTTGGATTCATAGAGGGACTCGGGATTCTGCTAGGGTGACTTGAAGTTCGCGCTGCAATTGTCTTTGACGGCGAGTTGACTCGTTATTTGCCCTGAATTGCGGATGCGCCGCAAGCAAATAAGGTGCGGATGACGAATTTTTTTTGAAGGAACGATGATGGCGTTGGGAATGGTTTCGCCTAGGATGAGCGCCGCTATTTTTCCATGTCTTTCCGCCTTTTCGACCTGAACGATCCGCAACTGGCCGCCGTCCATCAGACGGAGGGGCCGGTGCTTATCCTGGCCGGCGCCGGCACGGGCAAGACGCGGGTGATCACCGCGCGCATCGCTTATCTGATCGCCCAGGGGGCCGATCCCGCGAGCTTGCTGGCCGTCACGTTCACCAACAAGGCGGCCAACGAAATGCGCGAGCGAGTCAAGGCGATGATCGACGAGGGCGCGGCCAAAAAGGTGACGCTCTCGACGTTTCACGCGCTCTGCGTGCGGATCCTGCGGATGGACATCGAGCGGATCGGGTACAAGAAAAACTTCACCATTTATGACCAGGGGGATCAGCTCGGGTTGATCCGCTCGATCATCCAGAAGACGGCGGCCAGCGACGAAAAACTCGACCCGCACGGCGCGCAGTCGATGATCAGCCGGGCGAAGAACGGCGGGGACGCCGGGGACGCCAGCGAGCAGTCGCTGGCCGGGGCAGTGTTCAATCGTTACCAGAAGGAACTGCGCCAGCTCAACGCCGTTGACTTCGACGACCTGCTGCTGCTCGCCGTGCGCATCCTGCGGGAGCATCCGGAAGCGCGGGCGAAATGGCGGGACCGGTTTCGTTATCTGATGGTCGACGAGTTCCAGGACACGAACCGGTTGCAGCTCGACCTCGTCGGACTGCTGGCGGGCGGCTCGCCACCTAACGTATGCGTCGTCGGCGATGACGACCAGAGCATCTACAGTTGGCGCGGGGCGGACGTCTCGAACATCCTCGATTTCGAGCGGCATTTTCCGAATCCGACGGTCATCAAGCTGGAGCAGAATTACCGGAGCACGACGGCGATCCTGCACACGGCCAACAGCCTCATTCGCAACAACCCGCGCCGGCGTCCGAAAGAGCTCTGGAGCGCGCACGGGGCGGGGGAAAAAGTGCTCCTGGCGGCGGCGCCGGATGAGAACGAGGAGGCCGCGTATGTCATCAACGACATTCACCGCCGCCACGCCAACGATGGCGCCAAGCTCGGCGATTGCGCCATTCTATATAGGATGAATGCGCAGTCGCGGCCGATCGAAGAGGGGCTGCGGCGGCTGCACATGCCGTACCGGCTCATTGGCGGCAAGAGTTTCTTCGACCGGCGCGAGGTGAAGGATGTGCTCGCGTACCTCGGGTGTTTGCTCAACGCGGATGACGACGTCAGCCTTTTGCGGGTGATCAACACGCCGCCGCGGGGCATCGGCGAGTCGACCGTGGAGCGCGCGCTGGCGCACAGCATCGAGAAGAAGACGAGTCTCTTCGTGGCGTTGAGCGATCCGGACTTTCTGGCCACGGTAACGGCCCGCACGCGGGAGGCGTTGAAGACGTTCTCAGGGCTTCTCGATGGTTATGAAACGCGGATGCTGGCGGTGGGCGCGGATTACGCGGCGACGGCGCGTGCAATGCTGGAGGAGATCGGTTACCTCGCGGACCTGCGCCGGCATTGCAAGACGGAGTCCGAGGCGATGAGCCGGGAGATCGCGGTGCGCGATTTGTTGGCGGACCTGGAGCGGTTTCAGAGCCGGCGAAGCGGGGAGGGGCTCCATGAGTTCATGGACGAGCTCAGTCTCAATCGCGACCGGGAGGAGCGCAAAGAGGACAAGGAAAACGCGGACGCCGTGACGCTCATCACGCTGCACGCGGCGAAGGGGTTGGAGTTTCCGTTCGTTTACCTGGTGGGGCTCGAGGAAGGGCTCATTCCGCACGAGCGTTCGCGCCTGGAGGGGACGCTGGATGAGGAGCGGCGGTTGCTCTACGTGGGGATCACGCGGGCGATGCGGCAGTTGACGCTGACGTATTGCGTGAACCGGATGAAGTTTGGCAGCGCGACGTCGCGGGCGCCGAGTTCGTTCTTGAAGGAGATCTCGAAGGATCACGTGCAGACGGTCAATTTGCAGCAGGCGCTCAATGCGCCCGCGACGGAGACGAGCGCGAAAAGCCATTTCGCGAAGATGCGCGAGGCGCTGGCGAAGGGCGGGTAGCCAAAAGTCATGTTGAGCGGCGCCAAAACACCCTACTGACTTTGACACCCTGACGGAAACAGATGTCCAGACGTGGAAAAGACGCACGGAGCGTTGAAGATGCTTGATTCCAGGGAGTTACAACGCCTTTGGACACGCGGCACGAACAGATGTCCAAAGGCGGGAGTCTTATCGGACCGTCTCGCACAGATGTCCAAACACCGGGCCTTGCTACCCACCGACTTCCTACCGTCCTTGTGGGAAGTGGGAAGCCGCGCTTCAAGGTGGGAAGGTCTGCGGCGCCCACCGTGCTTTCAAAGCATGGATGAGTTGGGAACGCGCCCAGAAGGAAGCCAAACGCTGGATTGACAGCCTCAACATCCCCACCCGCCAACTCCAAGGCTAGTCGTTCAACCTCACGCCGCACGCGGCTGCCCTCGCGTTCGAGCCCCGCTTTAAAAAGATGGTCATCGAGGCCGCCAGGAGGCTGCTCAAAACGCGAGGCGTCGACGCTTATGTAGTGGACTGAAGGCGTCATGGCTGGATGAGCAACTCCTTGAAGGCTGGCGCGGTCCCGCCAGCCTTGTTGCTGATGCCGCGCGGACGGCTGAATGCCTGCACCTGACAACCGTCGAAAATCCCGCGGATCGCCGGCGTGTCGTTGAGGGTCAGCAGCCATTTGCCGCGCACCTGGTCGAGCCGATCGCGCAAAATCTGCACGTCGGCGTTCGTCCAAGCGCCGTACATGCGGACTTCGCACTCGGTGTATGGCGGGTCGAGAAAGAAGAACGTCGTTGGCCGGTCGTAGAGTTCCAAGCAGCGTTGCCAGTCGAGGTGCTCGATCGTCACGCGGTCCAAGCGCACCGACAGCGCGCGGATGACCGTCCAGATCATCGCGCGAGCCTCTGCCTTGGAACGGATGCGGGCGACGCGGCAGACCACGTTGAGACCGATGGAGATCCCGCGCAGTTTGGATTTGGACAGGAACCGCTCCGGAACCAAATCAGGGTCTGCGGCGGCGGCGGTGGAACGTTCGTTGTTCATGGTGCGGGGATGGTTAGAGGGAAATAGCTCTCACGTCGGCGCCCAGTTTTTGGGCGATCACCAGCGCCGCCTTTTCCATCGCCGCCGGTGTGAATGCCAGCGACCCGTCCGTTGCGTGCAACAAGCCCGTTGCGGTGGTGACGCCCGACACAAACGCGCTTGCCAGCATGCGCTCGATCATCCCGTCGGAAGGCGTCTTGCCTTTCGGAACGGCCTCAAGCGCGGCGCGCACGTATACCATCAGGGATTTGCCCAGGAATCGTTCAGCTTCGGTCAT
>CAXUAZ010000166.1:1769-2290 GCA_964249195.1 uncultured Chthoniobacterales bacterium | reverse complement strand
GGATGGGTTGGGTTGGGGTCAGGCAACGGCGTGCTCGGGCTCTTCTTCCGGTTGCGGCTCCGGCGCGGCGGCGGCGGCCGGCGGCGGAGTCGGAAGGCGGACGATGTTCGTCGGCTCGCCGGTGTCGAAGAGGGAAACCGCGAAGGCGTGCTCGTCGTCAGACAGATCCTTGTTTTCCTTCAGCTTGGGAAGGAGGCGGTAAAGCGCGGCGCGGGTGTCAGCGGGCGTGCTCGTGATGTGGTCGGCGATCTGACGGCGACGCGCGGCCGGGATGGGCGAATCGGCTTCGGTGAGTTGCTGGATTTCTTCGGCGGACTTGAGGTTCATTGCGGATGGTTCTTTCTTGGGTTGGGCGGTTCAGGGTTGGTCGTCGGCGTACATCTGCGCGAGCTGCTCGGCGTAGGCTTGCTCGGCGCTTTGCATCTGCTCGCCGCGCGTGGGCTCGGGCTCGAGGAGCGACCCGGCGGGGCCGGCTGCGGGATGGAGGCGCCGGGGCTGCACCGGGAGGGCGCCCCGCCCGC
>CAXUAZ010000166.1:0-1759 GCA_964249195.1 uncultured Chthoniobacterales bacterium | reverse complement strand
GGGCTCGAGGATCGTCACCGCGGAGTCGGCATCGGGCTGGACGAGGCGGCGCATGAACGGGCTGTCGACCGCGACCGCGCGGGCAGCGCCATCGTTGGCGGTGACGACGGCCTGCAGCGTGCCGACATTGTCACGCAGCTCGGCGTTGCGCCGCGCCAGGTGCGGCGCGGCGGCGGTCACCAGCTCGGCGGCGATGCGGTTCTGAACCTGCGCAAGTTCCTCGTTGGAACGCGCAAGCGAGTGCGGGTCGTTGATGATGCCGGGGTCCACCATCGGCAGGCACTCGATAAACTGTGCGGGCTGGCCCGCCTTCCAATCCTCCAGCTTGTTGCCGATGAGGTAGATCTCGCGGGCGGCGTGCTCGTCGCCATAGAGCAGCGCCTCCTCGTCGACCAGCGCGACCATCTTGCGCTCGCCGGTCGTGGATAACCCGGCGCCGTGGCAAGAGATCGAATCGGGCCGCCAGAATCGCAGACCCTTGTACGGCGCCAGGTCGAACGAGACGCCGTTGCGCGTGACGGTCACCGGGCGGGCGCGCATGAGCAAGCGCGACATTGCAGCCTCGCTGATGCGCTCGAGCCGGGTCTGGCCGTTGAGATAAGCGGCGCGCTCGTTAGGCGACTCCTGCCGGTGTTTGAGCTTGTTGGTGCCCGGCTCAATGTATTCGAGACGCCGAAAGCCTTCGAGCGCGTGATCGGTGCGGCTATTGTAATACGCGATCGCTTCGCGAATCGCGTCGAGCACCCAGGAGACCGGACAAAGCGCATTGACCTTGAGGCGGCCATTTTGTTGCGGCAGATGCGTGGACCATTGTGCGATACGTTGCTCCAAGTCGCCCTCGAACACCGCGACCGCCCGCTCCGCGTATTGTATAGCGCGCCATCGTGGATTTGACTGCCGCGCGTGTAATCCAGCGCACCGGTGTCGCGGTTTTTACCTTTGAGGCCGAGGGCGGCCGGCTGGCGCTCATACTTGCCGCCGCGTTGCCCGGGCACGTGCTGGATGAAAAACGCAAGGGTGCGCATGAAACTCTCGATGTGCGCCTTGTCCATCCAGCGACCGCTCGACGATTGCGTGTGGTCGCCGGCGAAGTTTTTGCCGCCATCCATGCCGGTGCGCTCAATCCGAAGCTGACCCGGGAATGACGAAATCAGGAACGTCTTGCGGGCCGCCGAGCAGGCGACGGCACCGCGCTCGAAGCGGATGACGCACGCATAGCCGGCATCCTTCGCGGGGAGGCCGGCGGAACGCAGGACGCGGGCAATCACGCCATCGGTGTCCGTGGCCCGCATGTTGCCGACCTCGCGGACCACGTAGCCCTCGATGCGGCGCGCCCCGAGGTCCATCATGAACTGACTGCGCAGCTCGACGGGTTTGCCGGTGAGATCGTCGGTGGCGATGATGTCGATGCGGGTGTCGTCGATCAGGAGCCGCTCCATGCGGCGGAGGTGCGCCGTGGTGTTGCGGCCGTGCGGCAGCGCCTCTCAAAGGCTCGTGCGATGGCTCGCAAAAAACGCACAGCATCCACCAAAGGAAGTTCGGTCCGAGCTCGACCCACCGTTTCGGCAATGAACTCCTGCAGGGTCGCCTTCACGCGTCGGCCTCCGTCCATTGAATCCGACTAACCCGGATATTTCACCCTTGGAGCGCCGTCGCTGCTTTGAGCGATTTTTTGCGGTATTACACAGTTGCGGGTTACACTTGGAGGCCGATTTTTGCTTCCGCGACGCTCCTTGGACACACCGCCCCCAACCCCCTC
>CAXUAZ010000165.1:0-8433 GCA_964249195.1 uncultured Chthoniobacterales bacterium | reverse complement strand
GACACCGTGAACACGGGCGGGTTGGCGGCAGGGGGGGCGAGGTCGGGTTCGATCAACACGGCGCCTGAGCATAGCGCCATCAAGCCGGCACGACTAGCGGCCAGCCGTGCGAAGGGTGTTGCAACACCATCGCGGAAAGCCCAAACACGTCGTTGAGCAACCCCGCGTCGATCACCTCGCCCGGGGTTCCCCGTGCAACCACCTGGCCTTGGCGCAGAGCCACCAGATCGTCGGCGTATTGGGCGGCGAGGTTGAGGTCGTGCAGGATCGCGAAGACGCCGGCGTTGCGTTGCCGGGCGAAGTTGCGGGCCAGGCTCAACAGGCGGTGTTGTTGCGCGCAATCGAGCGCCGCGGTGGGCTCGTCGAGCAGGAGGAAACCGGGGGAATCAATCGGGCAATCCCAGATCTGGGCCAGCACGCGAGCGAGTTGCACGCGGGCTTTTTCGCCGCCGGAGAGGGTGGGATAGCGGCGCTCGGCAAATTCGAGCGCGTCGGCGGCGGTAAGCGCGGCGTGGGCGATCTCCAGATCGATGGCGGTCTCGCCGCTGCCCGGATGCGGGGCGCGACCCAGCAGGGTGATCTCCAGGCCGGTCAACGGAAAGGCGACCGCGGTCTCCTGGGGGAGCACCGCCACCCGGCGGGCGCGATCCCGGCGGCGCCACGCGGAGAGCGGTCGGCCCTCGAGCCGCACCACGCCTTCCGAGGGCGAGATTTCTCCGGCCAAGGCGCGCAGGAGCGTGGTTTTGCCCGCGCCGTTGGGACCGATGGCGACCGTCAGCCGGCCGGGGCGCACGTTGAGCGAGACGCCGCCGAGCAACCGCTTGCCCCCGGCCGTGCAGGTGATGTCCTGGGCGGTCATCGCGCGGAGCGTTGTTCGCGCGCCAGCAGCCACAGAAAGAATGGCGCGCCCACCAGCGCCGTGACGATCCCCAGCGGGATCTCCGCCGGGGCCATCGCCGTACGGCACACGGTGTCCGCTCCGACAACGAGGATCGCGCCCAATAGCATCGAGCAGGGGAGCAACAACCGGTGATCTGGCCCCCAGGCGAGCCGCACCAGATGCGGCGCCACCAAGCCCACAAAGCCGATGATCCCCGTCGCCGCCACGGCCGCGCCGGCGATCAGCGCGATGGCGATCACGACGATCTGTTTGAGGCGCTCCAGATGAATCCCCAGGTGACCCGCCTCCGCCTCGCCCAGCAGCAGGGCATTGAGTGGCCGCGCCTGCGCCAGCAGTACGGCGCCGGGAATGACGACCAGCGGCGCCAGGATCGCGCAGGCGCCCCAACTCGCCAACCCGACGCTCCCCAGGCTCCAGAAGGTGATGCTGCGCAACTGCGCGTCGGTCGCCGCGAGCGTGGCCAGCCCCAGCCCGGCGCCGCAGAACGCGTTGATCGCCACGCCCGCCAGGAGCATGTGGGTGACGCTCGTCCGCCCGCCGAGCTGGCCCAGACGTTGCACGGTGGCCGCCGCCAGCAGACTTCCCGCAAAAGCCGCCGCAGGCAGCGTCCACGAGGTCGCTGGCCAGCCCAGCCGGGCGCCGAAGACGATGGCGCTCACTGCGCCCAAGGCGCCGCCGCCGGAGACTCCGGTCAACACCGGATCGGCCAGCGGATTGCGAAACAGCCCCTGCATCGCCGCGCCGGAAAGCGCCAGGCCGCTCCCGATCAGCACCGCAAACACGACCCGCGGGGCGCGCAAGCTCCAGAGCACCGCCGCCTGCTGCGCATCGAACACCGGGCCGAGGTCCGACCCCAGCCGCGCCGCAAAAATAGCCAACACCTGCCCGGGCGAGATCGCCAGCGCGCCGCGACCCACCGCCACGATGACGGCCGCCGCGAGCGCGAGCGCCAGAGCGCCGAGCGCCCAATGTCGCTCGCTCGCTGCCGTCATGGCGCCAGCGCCTTGGCCAGATCCGCCAGCGCGGCGCCGGTGCGCGGGCCGAAGCCCAGCAGGTACAGATCGTCGAACGAAAGGACGCGTCTTGCCTTGCCGGCCGGGGTCAAGGACAAGCCTGGCTGCTCCAGGAGTTTTTCTGCCCCGCCCACGCTGGCCAGCCCGCGATCAAGGGTCAGGATCACGTCGGGCGCGGCGGCTACGGCGGCTTCCGCGGTGAGCGGGCGGTAGTTTTCGTATCCCGAGACGGCGTTGTGCCCGCCCGCCAGCGTGATCATGGCATCGGCGGCGGTGGCGGCGCCGGCGACGTTCATGACTCCGCCCCCGCGCGCGTACAGGAACAGCACGCCCGGCTTCGCGACGCGCTTTGCCACGATGGCCTGCGCTTCCGCGGCCTGGCGGCTGATCTCGGCGGCGATCCGCTCACCATCGGGCGCCTTGTCCAGGGCGGCGGCGATGGCGCGGACCTTGGCCTGCGCGCCGGCCACGGAGTGTTCGCTCGGCGCCAGCACCACCTTGACGCCAGCAGCGCGGATCTGCTCGAGCGCCGCGGGCGGCCCAGCTTCGTCGGTGGCGAGCACGAGGGTGGGGCGCAAGGCCAGCACGCCTTCCGCCGCCACCGTGCGTTGGTAACCAACCTGCGGCAGCTTCGTGGCCGCCGCCGGGTAGACGCTTGACGTATCGGCCCCCACGAGAAGGTCGCCCGCGCCGAGCGCGTAGACGGTTTCCGTCACCGGGCCGCCCAAGGCGACAATGCGGTCGGCGGCGTGCCCGAAGGTCGCTGCCAGGGTCAGCGCGGCGAGAATGATTTGCGGCTTCATGGCTTTAAACGAGGGTCGCTACGAGTTCGCGCCAGCCTTCCAGTTCCGGCTCGCCCGGTTTGCGTTTGCCGAAGAATTGGACGACGAGCTCGCCGGCGGCGTCGTAGCATTCAACGGAGGTCACGATCCCGTCTCGGGTCGGCTTGCGCACGGTCCACGCATCGACGACCCCGGTCTGGCGCAGGTGCAGGCTGAACTCCGGGTCCAGCACGTTGATCCACTCCGCGCCAAACGGCACGATGCGATGCACCGGGCCGGTATGGATCTGGATCATGCCCTCGTTGCCGACGAACACCATGATCGGCAGCCCGGCCGCCGACGCCCCCCTCAACACCGCCTCGGCGCAGCCCGCCTCGAGCGGCCGCGCGTAATCGGGCCCGATCAACCGGAACGCCTGCTGTCGGCCGGCCTTCGCCTTGCGCAGCAGGAGGTAAAATTCGTGCGTGTCCTGCATCGCCTCCCACCCGGCGCGCAACGCCGCCGCGTCGATCTCGGCGTCCGGGCGGTCGGGCGTTTTCGGGTCGGCCGGCCGGATCTCCAGCGCGCCGGATTGATCCGCCCCGCCAAACTGCAGACGGATCGCCTCGAACGCCGCGCGATCGCTTTCCGGCTGCAGGTACACCTTGTGCACCGCGGAGCCGTCGCGGTCGAAGAATTGCAGGCTTTCCTTGGGCGCGCCGTCCTTTTCCTCCTCCTGCACGGCGAAGCCGAAGTGCCAGTGGTTGAGGAAAAATCGCAGATCGATCTCCGGCCCGAGCACGTTGCCCATGGCGCCGAAAAATCCTACCTCGCCGTAGACGCCGCGCCGCTCATGCACGCAATGTTCGTTGCGCGTGAGGGCCATCACCCGGCCCAGGGTGGGCAGCGCCTCGATCACCGCTCCCCAGCCGGTCTTGCCCTCGGGCTTGGCCAACGCGGTCACGGTCTCGCCGACATCGCTGGCCAGCAACTCCGCCTCGCTCACCCCCAACGCCGCCGCGGCGTCGCGGATGCGGACGCTCGGGTGTTGGACACGGTACTCGCGCCAGGCGAGGTGGAGATCGGAGAGAGCATTCATCGGCGGGTAAACGGGTGAACGGCAACGCTACCCCCCGCCCGATCGCCTTGCGCGCTTCCGATTGCGCTGAGCGTGCTCGCGCTTGCCGGCCGAGCCGCAAAAGGGTTGCCGCGCACCGCTATTTGGAGGGAAATCAACGCATGCCGACTCCCGCCGAAATCAACCCTGAGCAGGCGACCCGCGAAGGGCGCGCGTGGTCGCGGATCGATGGCGTCTGGCGCCAACTGCACGGGAGTTTTTCCGGCCAGGGGCTGAGCGTGGAGTGGCACGACTTCCGGTTGACCCGCGATCTGGATTGGGGCCGCAGTTTTCATCCCGGCAGCCTCGAGATCTGCCTGAACTTCTCCGGCGCGGGGTCGCTGCAGGACGGCGAATCGGAGCGCGAACTCGCCGCGCAACAGGTGGCGGTCTACACGTCGCCCGACCGGCGCCGGCGCGCCACCCGGCGGGCGAGCAGCCTGCATCGGTTTCTGACCCTGGAAATGGCGCCGGCCTTTTTGCGCGCGCATCTCGGCGAGGACCTGGATAAATTGAAGGCGCCGATCGGGCGTTTCGCGCGGGCCGGGGCGCAGGCGCCGTCGTTTTTGGAGATCGTCGCGATGCCGGCCTCGTTGCTCGGCGCGCGACTCCAATTCATCCAGCCGCCGGTCGCGGGCGCGGCGCTCCGGGCGTGGTACCTGGGGCGGACGCTGGAGATCCTCGCGCAGACGGTGTTCGAGCCGGAGGCGGCGGGCGAGTTGTTTTGCCAGCGTCATCAGCGGGTGAATCGGCAGCGGGTGGAGCGCGTCCGTTTTTTGCTCGAGCGCGACCTGGAGAACCCGCCGACGCTCGAGATGCTGGGGCAGGAGGTGGGGTGCAGCCCGTTTTATTTGTCGCGCATCTTTGCGCAGGAGACGGGGGTGAACATCCCGAAGTTTCTGCGCATGAAACGGATGGAGCGGGCGGCCGAGTTGTTGCGCGGCGGCCGGGCCAACGTGACCGAGGCGGCGGTCACGGTGGGTTACTCCAGCATGAGCGCTTTTAGCAAGGCGTTCGTCGAACACTTCGGGTGTTGCCCGGGATTGTATCCGCACTTCAAGATTCCCGGCCGGCGCTGATCACTGCGAGATCGCGTAATCTTTTTGGTCGAGCGCCGCAGCGCGTTTGCTCCAGAGGCGCATGTCGCGCAGTTGCGCGATGGTCTCCAGCCGCACGCTGCCATCCAGAAACGCGCACACCGCCTTGCCGCCGTAGCGCGCATCGACGTTGCCGTAGTTAGATGGGTTGGCGCCTTCCTTCCACTCCGGCCGACTCCACAGGGGCGCGGTGAGTTCGGGCGGGGTCAGGATATTATATCCATCCATCCTGGCGGCGCCGTCCTGCGCTCCGCCGGAAGCGAAGACCAGCAGACTGTGTTCGGCCTGCGCTTCAAGCGTGGTGCAATCCCCGGGGTAGAGCGTGTCGCCCGCCGCGGTGACGCATCCGCCGACATAATAGTAGTTGATGCCTAACGCCGGAAAGCAACTCACCATGTAATCGTACATGCCGCTGCCCGGCGGCGTGGCCGAGGCAATCTGCGCGGCGTTGCGATTGACCAGGAACGTTCCCTCGATCTGCCCCGCAAGATACGGCGCCAGCCGGAACGGATACCGCTGGGCGGCGTGGACGGGGAGGAGCGGCTGGCCGTTGGTTTTGTTGAGCTGGGTGACGCTGAAATCCATGCCCGGCAGCAGCCGCCCGTTATTTTCCGCGGCGGAGAGGTGATAGGCGGTCATCAGGTTGCGGGCCGCGGCGCTTTCCCGAGCGGCGGCGGCGCGCTGGGCCAGCGGCGCCGCCAGGCCAAACCCGAGGGCCGCCAGAATGGCAATGACGCCAACGGCGATGAGGATCTCGAGCAGGGTAAAGGCGGCGCGTCGATGCATCGGGCACTCATCCCAGCGGCGGCCGCGGCGCGCTGCCTTCGGCTTGCCGTGACCGTGCTGCCAATTGCGCCGCAAGCGCGCGCAAGATCACCGCAAGCGCACGGGAGCGCGACCCGCGGAAGGCGGGCACGCTGGTTGGCATGAAACACGCCCTTCCCATCCTCGCCTTTGCTTTTCTGAGCGCCGCTCGCGCGGACGTCATCAGCGATCTTTACCCGCAACCCGTCACCGGGTTGCACGGCGCGACTTCGACCGACCGTTGGACCGGCCTCAACTCCGCCAATCATCCCGGCTACCCGGGCTTCCCCGGCAGCAGCGACTGGCCCGCGCCGATTGCCTCCGACGGCCCGGCGCCCGGGGCCGCCACACTGATGAAGACCGGCGGCAACGCGGCCCTGCTTTCCTCCTCCGTGTACTTCGGCGCGTTTACCAACACGCCCGCGGCGTTTGGCGGCTCGCTCGGGGTGACCGATGCGACGCCGCTGGCCGGATTGAAGACCGTCGTGTTCCAATTGGAGATCGGGCAGGCCAACGGCTTCGATTTCTTCAACGGCTCGCCGCGACTGACGCTCAACGGCGCCGGCGCCGCGTTGAACCCCAGCGGCGCCTCGATCCTCGGGCGGCAGCAGAATGGGACGTTCACCGATCCCGACAACAACGTGCAACCGGTCTACGTCACGCTCTATGGGTTCCAGTACGATGTGAGTTCCGCCCCTGATGCCATCACGTCCTACACGTTGAACTTCAGCGGGGTGCAACACGCGCAGGTTTACGCGATGCAGTTGGACGCCGGGGACGTCGCGGAGGCGGGTTCCGTGTTGCCCGTGCCCGAGCCGGCGACGTGGGTCTTGCTCGGGAGCGGTCTCAGTGTGTTGGCGCTGGCTCGCGGTCGGCGTCGAGCGGAGCAGGGGCGGTGAATGCCAGCGCCGGTTGCTCGGTCGCGGCGGCGTCTAGCCCGGCGAAGGGTCGCAGCTCCTCGAGCGCGGCGTTGAGCGTCAAGACCACCTTGTCGGCGGCGAGGCGGTCCTTGCGTTTGGCCAGTTGTTCCTCGGCGCCTTCGGCATCCCACAGGCCGACCACGATGTGCAGGAGCGGGAATTTCGAGCGCAAGAGCTTGCAGAGATACCGCGTGTGCAGCGTGTTGTGCGGCGGCGTCGCCGAGATGCAGACCGCCCGGTTGCCGCTCTCGGCCACCATGCTCACCATCTCGTTGGCCAGCGTCTTGAAGGACACCGCCTCCGCCCGGTAACCCTCCGCCTCGAGCAACTGCGCGAGCATGGTGGCCGCGATCTCGTCGGCCTCGTCGGCGGCCGGGAGGCAGTAAACGGTGCGCCGGCAGAGCAGTTCGCGCGGGCCCATCGCCGGCTCGGCGTCGGCCAGCGCCTTCGGCGTCACGGGCGGCTCCACGCCGAACTCGTCGACCATCTCGCGCGTGGCGTCGTAGATGAAGCGCTGCCGCCGTTCGCTCAACGTGCCGCTTTGATCCTCCCGCTCCGCGTCGGCCAGGGCAGGGACGATCACGCTGGAGTACAAGTCCGCCAGCGAATGCTCGCGCAGATATTCCACCGTGACCTGATGAGCCTCGCGGCGATCCATGGCGAGCAGGCGTTGGTAGAAGCGTTCCTGCGGGCTCAAGGTGGGTTCGTCGCCCAGGAGCGCGTCGAGGAAGCTCAAGCTCGGGATGTATTTGCCCAACACCGCGACGCACACCGTGAGCGGCGTCGCCAACAGCAGGCCGACCCCGCCCCAGAGCCACGTCCAGAAGATCGTCGCCACCATGATGGCCACGGGCGAGAGCCCCGTGTGCGCGCCGTACAGCCAGGGCTCGAGCAGGTTGCTCGTGATCAGCTCGATGCTGGCAAAGAGCGCGAGGGTCTCGATGGGCATCCGCCAGTTGGTCGTGACCGCCAGCGAGAGCACGAGCGGGAAGCCCAGCGCGATCCACGCCCCCACGTATGGCACAAAGCGAAGGAGCGTCGCGAGCAGGCCCCACAGGAAGGCGTTAGGCACGCCGATGAAGTACAGCCCGATGCCCACCGGCACGCCAAAGCAGATATTGACGACCACCTGCATCGAGAGGTACCCGCTCACCTTGTGCGCCGCCTCGTCGAGGGCCTGGGTGGTGACGTTGAGCCGGCCGCGCCCGATCAAGTGGATGATGCGGTCGCGCAGGTCCTCGCGCTTGATCAACATGAAGAGCACGAACACCACGACGATGGCCGCCGTCCCCAGCGGTCCAAACACAGGTCCCAGCACGCTTTGGACGACTTCCTTGAGATTGGTTGCCGACTCGACGATCTGCACCGGGACGACGCGTTGTTGATTGGAAGAGAACGGCGACTGCGGGCGCGAACCGTTGGCTTGCGGGGATGCGCCGGCGATCTGCGCCCCGAGTTCCTTGACTGTTTCGGAGGCTTTGGTGAAAGGGTTGTTGTCGCCCGAGCTTTTGATCAAGGCGATGCGCTGGCTGATGTTGGTCTTGTAGCCGGGCAGCTTGACGGCCAGGTCGATCATCTGCCCCCCGACCAGGTAGCCCACGCCTGTCAGCACGGCCAGCGCGAGCAGGACGGTGAGCAGCGCGGCGGGAACTCGGGGCAGCCGCCATTTCTCGAGCCGGGTGACGAGCGGCGCAAGCAGGAAGCTAAAGAGCAGCGCCAGCGCCAGCGGGATGAACACCTCGCGCGCCGCCCATAGGACGGTCACCGTCACCAGCAGGAGCGCCAGCGAGAGGAGGCTCTTGATTTGGTCGCTCTGGGTG
>CAXUAZ010000164.1:0-8460 GCA_964249195.1 uncultured Chthoniobacterales bacterium | reverse complement strand
TCTTCAGCCACGAGTAGAGGTAGAAATACGAACCCCACGCCAACGCCGACGCCGGCCCCCGTCGGAACCCCAACGCCGACGCCGATCGTTCACCACTACGCGGCAGACGGCATTTTCTTTGTCACGGAGGACGTGACGGTGCGGCTCAAGGCCGGCCTGATGGGCGTTGCGCCTGGCACACAGGTGAAAATGGTCAAGCAAACCGGGGACACCGCGACGGTGAATGACGGGACTCAGGATTTCGACATCAAGACTTCGCAATTGACCAACGATCTTGATCTGGCGGCGAGAATTCAAAAAGGCGCGCAAAACGCCGAGGCGGCGGGAGCGGCATATCAACAGCAACAACAGGCGGTCTACGAGCGGCAGCAGAAGGCGAATGTCGAATTTCTGCGGACGCACCCATTGAGCGGCCCGAGCACGACCGGCACGCCCACGCCCGCGCCGCGTTGAATACTTACAGACTCCACACCGTCGTGCCCGCCACGATGGTCCGCACGGCGCGGCCTTTGAGTTGCCAGCCGCCAAAGGGAGAATTGCGCGAGCGCGACGCCGATTGCGCGAGATCGACGGTCCACTCCAGGCCCGGATCGATGATCGTGACATCCGCCGGCGCCCCGACCGACAGCGTGCCGCGATCGAGGTTCAATAATCGCGCGGGATTGATCGTCAGCAGTTCGATCAAGCGGGGCAGGTCGATGGCGCGGCGCTGCTCCACCAGCAGTTGATGGAATAATCCAAACTCCGTCTCCAATCCGAGAATCCCGAATGGCGCGCGGTCAAACTCCACTTCCTTTTCCACCGACCGATGCGGCGCGTGGTCGCTGGCGAGGATTGTGATCGTGCCGTCGGCGATGCCTTCGAACAGCGCGTCGATATCCGCCTGGGTGCGCAGGGGCGGGTTCATCTTGTGGTTGGTGTCGAAGCCGCGCAGGGATTCATCGGTGAGCGCCAGATGATGTGGGCAGGCTTCACCGCTCAGCGGCACGCCGCGCGCCCGCGCCGCGCGCAAATGCCGGACGCTGCCCGCGCAACTCAAGTGTTGGCAATGGATCGGCGACTCGCACAACTCGGCGAGCACCGCGTTGCGCAGCACGATCAACTCCTCGCCCGCCGCCGGCCAGCCGGGCAGCCCGAGCACGGTGCTCCAGTAGCCCTCGTGCATCACCCCATCGCCGACCAGACTGTAATCCTGGCAATGATCGAGCACGGGCAGCTTGAACATGCGCGCGTACTCGACCGCGCGCCGCATGAGTTCATGGTTCTGCACGCAATGGCCGTCATCGGTGATCGCGACGATGCCCTCGCGCGCCATGGAACCGATGGGGGCAAGGTCCTCGCCCGCGAGATCTTTCGTGATGGCGCCGGTCGGAAAAACATTGACGCACGCCGTCTGCCGAACACGCTCGTTGATCCACGCGATGGTTGCGGGGCTGTCGGCGGCAGGCTGGGTATTGGGCATGCAAACGACCGACGTAAACCCTCCCGCCGCCGCCGCCCGCGTCCCGCTTTCGATGGTCTCCTTGGCCGATTGCCTCGGCTCGCGCAGATGCACGTGAAGGTCAATCAGGCCGGGCGAGACGACGAGGCCGGTGGCGTCGATCACCTCGGCGTCAGTGCCGGCCGTGTTCGTGATCTTGCCGTCAATAATGAAGACGTCTGCGATCGCATCGATTTTGTTGGCGGGATCGATCACGCGCCCGGCCTTGATTGTGATTGCCTTCATACAACGAGCTGGGGAGCTTAGAGACACAACTTCTGGAGCAGGTCATCGACGCTGACGCCGTGGTGCGCTGCGATGTCTTTGAGCAGCGAACTAAGCATCCCGACTTTTAAGGGACGGTGATTGGGAACACTGAGATGATGCTCGCCGCCGCGCTCGGTGGCCAACTGCACATGTGAGCCCGTCTGTCTGCGAACCTCGTATCCAAATTGCCGAAGCGCCCGAACGAGATCGGCGCCGTTGCAATCGCGGGGCAGCTTCACGCCGCGAGCACCTCATCGCGCACGAAGTGGAGGCGGATAATCTTCGGCGCGCCTGCCACGGCGTCGAAGTGGCACGCCACGGCGTCTTTGACCATCGCGCGCAAATCGTCCCAATCTTCGCCTTGCGTGAAGATGCGATGGCCCAGCGCGCGAGCCCAAAAGCCACCTTCCTCCGCCTCCGACACCTCGAAGATGATCTCGCTCATGATGATATTATCCTTGGACAAGGCATCAGTTGCAATCGCACTTTCCCGCCGCGGCCCGCTAGAAGTTAGACGCTGACTCCGCCGCACAGATACAGCGCCGCCATCCGCACGGCGATGCCGTTGGTGACCTGATCCAGGATGACGCTGCGCTGCGGGTCGTCGGCCACGTCGCTGTCGATCTCGACGCCGCGGTTGATCGGGCCGGGGTGCATGATCAGGCAATCCGGCTTCAAGCGTTTGGCCCGTTCGCGGGTCAGGCCGAAGAGGCTGATGTATTCGCCCAATCCCGGGAAATAGGCTTTGCGCTGGCGCTCGTGCTGGATGCGCAGGACGTTAATCACGTCCACCTCGGGCAGGATGTCGTCCAGCTTGCGCGAGACGGCTACGCCCATGCGCTCGAACGTCCGCGGGACCAGCGTGCTCGGGCCGACCAGCGTCACGCGCGCGCCCAGTTTCAGCAGACCCCAGATGTTGGAACGCGCCACGCGGCTAAACAGAATGTCGCCCACGATCGCCACGTGCAAACCGGCCAGCGAACCGCGCTTCTCGCGGATCGTGAAGAGGTCGAGCAACGCCTGGGTCGGGTGCTCGTGCGCGCCGTCGCCGGCGTTGATGATGCTCGAGCGCAATCTCTCGGCCAGGAACTGCGCCGCGCCGGCCGAGGGATGGCGCATGACGATCAGGTCGACGTTATTTGCCTGCAAAACCAGCGCCGTATCCTTGAGCGTCTCGCCTTTGACCAGGCTGGAACTCGTCGCCGTGATGTTTACCACGTCCGCGCTGAGCCGGAAGGCCGCGAGTTCGAACGAGGTCCGGGTCCGCGTGCTCGGCTCGACGAAGAAATTGACCAGCGTCCGCCCGCGCAAGGCTGGCACCTTCTTCACCTCCCGGTCGCCCACCTGCTTGAACTCGCGCGCCGTGTCGAGCAACAGCGTAATCTCCTCGGCGCTCAGCTCCTCGATGGAAAGCAGATCCTTCCGTCGCCAGACGGTGCGGGAGGCGGGAGGGGAGGCGGTCACGCGGGTTTGATTAACCACACGGCATCCGCCTCGCCGTCAAGATTTTCGAAGCGCGCGTGCACGCGGTCGCTGGATACGGTAGCCAATTCCCGGCCCACGTAATCCGGGCGGATCGGCAATTCGCGCAGGGTGCGGTCAACCAGCGCGGCGAGTTGAATGCACGGGGGCCGGCCGTAGTCGCCGAGGGCGTCCATGGCCGCGCGGGCGGTGCGGCCGGTGTAAAAGACATCGTCGACCAGGACCACCGTCCGCGCGTCGAGGTCGCTGGGAAGTTTCGTGGGCCGGATCGAAGTCAGGCGTTCGCGCCGGCTGAGATCGTCGCGGTGCATGGAGACATCGAGCTCGCCGTAGGCGGGCTGCACGCCTTCGATGCCGGTGATGGTTTCCACGAGCCGCCGGGCGATTTCCACCCCGCGGGTGTGGATCCCAACGATGGCCAGCCGCTCGAGGCCGGCGGCGGCGTTGCGCTCGATGATCTCGTCGGCGATGCGACGCAGGGCCCGGGCAATGGCGGGGCCGTCGAGGATCAAGACCCGTTCCGGCGCGGGAAGCGGCGTCATCAGCGGCTACGAATGGACCGCGACATCCCTGCGCTTATCGCGCCAGGACGAGCGAAAACGCACGATCCAATCGAGCAGCGCTTTTTCAAACCCGATGTCGTGGCCGACCTTTTCGCTTTCGAGCCATTTGTGGCGCAGGATTTCTTCGCGTTCGGCGAGGAACTCTTTATAAAGGACGGAATTGGTCACCAAATCCGCGTCCCGGGCGCCGGGCGACGGCTTCTCTGGGGTGGAGAGTTTCATACAAGAGGGGGTGGAGCATCAGGCGCGCCGCTGTTCGTTTATCGGGCTGCGCCTTGCATCAAACGAGATGATAAGGAGCACAAAAAGTCCCCCCAGTTCAACAGAAAAGCACCGGAGTTGTCTAAAATCGTCAGGGCTTCCCCTGAGATGGCCGCAACTTACACTGGCAACGTGCGGGTCAGCCGCTCGGCGACTTCCACGAAGGCGGCGGCCACCGGATTGGAGGGATCGGCTGAGACGATGGGCCGCCCGCGGTCGCCCGACTCTCGGGTGGCAATATCGATGGGGATCTCCCCTAAGAGGGGAACCTTGAGCCGGACGGCTTCCCGGCGCCCGCCGCCTTCGCCGAAGACGTCGTAGCGCTTGTGGTCGCTGGGACTCAGGAAATAGCTCATGTTCTCGACGATCCCAAGCACCGGGACGTTCGTCTTGACGAACATGCTGACGGCCTTGCGAGCATCGATGAGCGCCACCTCCTGAGGCGTGGTGACGATGACGGCGCCGCTGAGCGCGACCGTTTGCACGATGGTGAGCTGGATGTCGCCCGTGCCCGGCGGCAGATCGACGACCAGATAATCCAGTTCGCCCCAGGCGACGCGCCGCAGAAATTGCTGGGTGTATTTGGTGACCATGGGACCGCGCAAAATGGCCGGCGACTCGTCGCTGCCGAGGAGGAAGGCCATCGACATGAGTTTCACCCCGTGCGCCTCGATGGGGATGATGCGGTCGTCGTCCGTGGCGGTGGCGGGTTCGCGCGAGCCGAACATCAGCGCAATGCTGGGCCCGTACAGGTCGCAATCGCACAGGCCGACGCGTGCCCCCATCCGGCGCAAGGCCACGGCGAGATTGGCGGCGACGGTCGATTTTCCCACGCCGCCCTTGCCGCTGCCGACGGCGATGACGTGCTTGACGCCTTCGATGCGGCTGGGTCCCACCGGCGTGGTGGAGACGGGCGGGTTCTGGATGTCGAAGCGCAGGTCCACTTTGCCAACGCCCAGCAATTCTCCCAAGGCGGCGGCGGCCTCCCGCTGGATCTGTTGGGCGACGCTCGGCTGGTTGGTGGCGAGCGCGAGGTCGACCGTGACGTTGCCTTCCTCGGAAATGCGGATCGCCTTGACGATCCCGAACGAAACGATGTCGCGGCTAAAGCCCGGGTAACGGACGCCGCGGAGTTGCTCGCGGATTTGGTCTTCGGTAGGCATCGGGCGGCGACTCTAAATCGAATCAGAGCAAAAGGCTACCCGGCTCGACTTGGCTCTTTTTAACACAGAGAACACAGAGGGGAAACGCACAGAGGGCACGGAGGAGGGAAGATGTTGTTTTGTTCCAAACAATTCTTCCAGACTCCGAATCTTTCTCTGTGTCCTCTGTGCGTTTCCCCTCTGTGTTCTCTGTGTTAAAAACAGTCAGTACGTCTTGCGCATGTTGCTCGGGAGAATGTTGAGCTCGTTGCGATACTTCGCCACGGTGCGCCGCGCGATCGGAATTCCCCGCTCGCTCAAAATGGACACGATCTCTTTGTCGCTGAGCGGATTGAGCGCGCTCTCGCCTTTGATCAGGTCGAGGATTGCCTCCTTTACGCTCGTGTTGCTCATCGATTCGCCCGACGCCGTCTGATAACCTGGCGTAAAGAAATACCGCATCTCGAACACCCCCTGCGGCGTCGACATGTACTTGCCCGAGATCGCGCGGCTCACCGTCGTCTCGTGCACGCCCACCGCCTCAGCGATTTGCACCATCGTCAACGGGCGCAGAAACGCCGTGCCCTTATCCAGGAACTCCTCCTGCCGGCTGACGATCTGATTGGCAATATTCGAGATCGTCTGCTGGCGCTGGTGGATGCTCTTAATCAGGAACTTTCCACTGCGGATTTTTTCCCGGATGTAATCTTTGACGTCCCCGCCGCTGCCGTCCTGCGCCATGATGTCCTTGTACGCGTTGGAGATGCGCAGATGGGGGATTTGTTCGCCGTTGAGGGTGACCGTGTAGGCGTCGCCGATCTTCTCCACGGCAACGTCGGGCAGCACGTAGTTGTTCGGGTCGGGCGCGAAGATGGCCCCCGGCTTCGGGTCGAGCGTCGCAATGGAGTACGCGGCCTGTTGAATCTGGTCGACCGTGACCCCAAGGCGGCGCGCGATTTCCGGGTACCGGCGCTTGCCGAGTTCATCGAGGTATTTGGCCAGGATCTGATACTCGAGCGTGCCTTCGCGGCCGAGCCGCCGAAGCTGGATCAGGAGGCAATCCCGCAAGTCGATGGCCCCGACCCCTGCGGGATGGAAACCCTGCACGACCTCGAGCAGTCGGTGGAGATCCCCGACCGGCACGCCGGTGTTGGCGTGCATCTCGTCGGGCGTGATCTGGAGGAAACCGTTGTCGTCGATGTTGCCGATGATGAGCTCGGCCAGCCGGCGGTCGCTGGGGGATAACTCGGCGCCGTTGAGCTGGCCGATGAGATGCTGCTGGAGCGTCTCCTGGTTGGCGATGGAATCGAAGAAAAACTGGCGGCGCTCCTCGTCTTCATCGCTGCGGCCGCTGTAGCTGTTGCTCTGGGCCATGTACTCGCGCCATTCCTCATCGAGCTTGGCGAGCTGGTCGAACTCCTCTTTAAAATCGTCGCTTTCGGGCGTTTTCTCGGCCTCGGGGGTGATCTCGGCGCCTTCCTCCTCGAGCACCGGGTTGGTCTGAAGCTCCTGCTGCACGATGTTGCGCAGCTCGAGCATGGGCGCCTGGAGGATGACCAAACTCTGCTGCAGCTGCGGCGCAAGCACCTGCTGCATCGACATACTCTGACTTTGTTGCATGCCGCCGCTTGCCATATCTAAAAGCAAAATGAACAGAGCGGCCTTGGCAGGCAAGATTAAAACGGCGTCGAATCGCAAATTGGAACAATTTTTGCTCTGGAATCAGTCACGCTTATGATTTCCCGCCCGATTTCTTCGTTCGTGTCCGGCCCTCGGCTGGCGGTCGCCTTGGCGCTTGTGGGCGTCGGTCTGCTGTCGCAATTTGCCTCTACCGGGCAGTCGCAAGCGCCCGCCACGACGGACCCGCGCGTGCTTGCGGCGGTCGGGTCCCTGGCGGCCGAGCTCAAGACGCAGCAAGACGCCATGGTCGCCAACCAGACCAAGATCGAGGCGCAAACTGCTGCGCTCAAGGAAGAGTTGCGGCTGGTCCGGATTTACAGCGCCCGCGGCGGCAGTTCACCCCGACATTAACCCGCTTTATGAAAACATCGCTCCTTCTCTTTGTTGCGCTGAGTGCCCTGGCGTTGCCGTGTTCGCAGGTGCGTTCCCAGGCGTTGATGCCAGCGCCCGCCGATCCGTTTGTCGCGCTGCAGACGTTGATCAAGACAAATGACGACCTCTTGAAGCGCCAGGAAGCTTCCTTGAGCGATCTGGTCGAGCTGACGGGGACAGCCCACGAAGCGCGTATTTTCAGCAAGCGCGGGTAGCCGGCCGATCCTCCGACGCTGTTGGAGAATCGCGTTTTTTTCGTGCCGGAATACGTATTGTAACGCGTTGGAACGCCTTCGGCCAAACCACCCGTCGCGAGAAAAACCACCCGCATGATGCGCATCATGGCGTCGGATGGCCCCCAGTTGTAGCGGCGGTCTGATTTAAGACGCTTCGACCGACAACGGTCTGCTCTCCGCAATATGTCAAAGAACAGATCCTGAACTCCTGGCTCAGGCAATCTTCAACGTTTTACCACGGGATGAGTCGCATGTAAATGCTTATTTATCACGCCCGTGTTTTTCTGGATAGTGGCGCGAAAAGGCTCGCAGCAAGAAAAAGATACATGGCCGTAAATTAGCCTCGCCAAGTCATGGCGGGGGCTGCCATCACAGAGGCTGGTGGCGCGTCGTTCTTCGTGGTTGAGTCTGTCCTCGCCTGCCTCCCTCGCTGAGTTTGGATTCGTTAGGCTCCATCAACCTTATGCTTGAATACGACGCTAAGCACAACATTACCAAGGTAGAGTGCTTTTTCGCAGAGTTCACTCCCATCTGGTTCAATGTTCTCGGGTGGGTTGCGCTGATGGCCGGAATCCAAGTCCTCAATTCCAAGCCAAAGAACCTATTTATTTCAGGCGTTCTCGGATTCTCGCTCGTTTGCCTCCTGTTGTACTTTATGGCGCTTTTCGGACGCTTTCGCTTCGTGGCAACTGAGGGCACAACTCGCCGGCACGCCGCAAAAAGAATCCAAGGCCACCGTGAGCGCCGTTTCATCTTGAAGGTTGGCTCTGTTGCTGCGTGCGGAATCTTCGTTGTAGCCGACTTGTCCTATTTTGTGCCAAGCTTTCCGTGGGCTAGCCTGCTCGGATTGGGTCTCGTTTTCGGGTTTGCGCTTACGAGGCATCGGCATCGGCAGATTCAGCGAGAGGATGCCCCAATCGCCTAACAGCCTGTTGAAATAATCCATTCTTCCCATCGAAAGCGATGGTGAAAACAAG
>CAXUAZ010000163.1:0-8502 GCA_964249195.1 uncultured Chthoniobacterales bacterium | reverse complement strand
TTCCCGCCCCTCATCAAACCGGACGGGCGGTTTTCCCGCATCCGGCTTTCCGAGTCCTTCTCGCAAGGCATCGTCAACTGCATCTCCGTCAGGTTGAACCCGGGCAGGCGCGGGTGGGGATTGGTCATCTGGCGCGCCTATGCGTGAAGAGGAACATCAGGAAAACCGCGGCTGCAAGCACGTCCAGCCAGGTCGTGTAGTTCCACGCAAATTCCATGTGCTCAGTCATCCCGCCCATCCGCGGCCGTTGCGGGATCAGTCCCAGCGCGGCGAAGAGCAGGTCGACGATGATGCCTGCCCCGGCCATCGAGACGAACAACACCCCCGTGATGTAAGCGGCCGCCTTCCCGCCGTAATACTTCCGATAGATCAACACCAGCGGGATGACGATCAGATCCGCGTAGATAAACGAGACCACGCCGCCAAACGAGATCCCGCCGCTCCACAGCACGCTGGCCAGCGGGATGTTCCCCACCGAACACACGAAAGTCGCCGCCGCGATCAGCGGACCGACCAGCGCGTTTTCCACGAGCCGAGCCCACGCCGGCGCGTCCTTGAGAAACAGCGCTCCCCACCAACTATCCGGCACCGTCGCGGAAAGGAACCCGGCGATCACGAACCCAATCGCAATCTCTTTCCACAACATCTGCCAATCCATGATGAACGCATCCGCCAGCGCCTGCCATTTGCCGGCCGGCGCCTGGCCGCCATGGCAGCAGCCGCCTTCTTTCTCATCGCCTTGGGTATGACGGCGCGCCTCGTCCTCCACGCTCTTCGGAAACACGAGCCGCATGAGCAGCCACATGATCCCGATGAGTACGAACGCCCCGACCGCCTCCGCGAGGACGAACTTCCACCCCATAAACAGCCACAACACCGCGCCTAGTTCGATCACGAGATTCGTCGAGGCAAACATGAACGCCAGCGCCGGGATCAACGCCGCTCCCTGCTTGAACGCGCTCCGCGCCGCCGCCGCCGCCGCGTAAGAACACGAACTGCTCGCGGCCCCCAGCGCGGTCGCCAGTCCCATCGACCGCAAGTCCGCCCGGCCGAAGAGCCGGTCCATCTGATCCGGGGAGACGAACGTTTGCAGCGCGCCCGAAATCCCGAACCCGAGCACGAGCGCCCAAAACGTCCCCCAGGCCATGGCCGCCGTGTGGTGCAAAGCAAGGATGAGCCAAGTCATGGGACGTCAATCTGCTTTAGCATTGTAATTCGACGAGCTTTGAGTGGTAATGGCGCTAATTGACCATCTTCTCGCGTTTTGCCAGGATTCACTTTATTTGTTCCCAAATTCGAAAAGTACCTTTAACCTGCTCGAAAGGAGAGTTTTATAATCCGCGGATTTTCCAACCTTGGCTTTCGGCGCAGATTCTGCTTTACTGCCTCTCGAAAATGCTTCGCAGGAACGTCTCTCATGCCCTTTGCCATTCGTCTACTCTGCCTGTTGTCGGCGCTTTTTCTGGCGGTTTGCACGTCTCGGGCGCAGGCGCTGGTCCGAATGCCTGACGACACGCAAGGCCAATCGATCCAGGCGGCCGATCCCCACGGGCCGACCACTCCGCAAGAGGAAGATCGGCTTATTGACTCCTACATTCGCCAGGCGGGCAAGCTCGGGCCCCGCCGGTGGTTCTCCGGAGTCAAGGCCGTCGTGCACGCGACGGTGGGCGAGGCTTACGACGATAACATCCTCGTCTCGGCCGCGCGCGAAAAGGAAGCGGACTCCGTGACCACCCTGGGGGGCGGGGTCGTCGTGGTCGTCGGCGACGCGCAGGAGAAGCACGACAGCTACGCGCTCGGCGATTACCAGGCGACCGCCACGCTGTTTGGGATTCACGGGCACGAGGATGCCGTCGATCAGGCCGCCCATGCGGACGTCCAGTACCGCTGGGACAAACTCGTCGGCCGCGTCACGAGCAGCTTCCAGTCGTTGCACGACACCTCGGCCGATCTCGGCCAGCGCACCCAGCGCAACGTGTTCGACGAAGCGCTCGATCTCCAGTACAACGCCGGCGCCTACACGCGCTTCGAAGGCGCCGTGAAGTACGATTACTCCGATTACGATGGCCCGATCGACACCCAGGATGCGTCCGCCTCCCTGGGGGCCGATTACCTGTTCTTCGACAAGCTGCGCCTGGGGGGCGGGCTGGTTTACGGCCACACCGAGGCCAATGGCGGCGTGCACGAGAACTACGAGCAAATCCAGGCGCGCATCGAGTACGAAGTCACGGGCCAGATCAAGCTCAGCAGCCGCATCGGCTTTGAGATCCGCGAGCGCAACGGCGGCGATGATGAAACCAACCCGGTGTTCTCCCTGGAAGGCCGTTGGACCCCGTTTGGCGGCACGACGTTTGACCTGACCGGCTACCGCCGCGTGACCGCCTCGGCTTCTCTGGTCGGCGACGATATCCTGGAGACCGGCTTGCATTTTACGCTGCGTCAACGACTGGTAACGCGCTTCTATGCCCAGCTCGACGCCGAATACACCTATGCCGAATACCAGCGCGCTGCGGACGCCGCCTCGTCCGGTCCGCGCACGGACGACTACTACCTGCTGCGCGGGGCGGTAGGTTACGATTTTGTTGATTGGTGCAAGGCAGAAGTCTTCTGCCAGCGGTATCAGGATGACTCGACGAGAGACGAATTCTCGTTCGACAGCACCCGCGCGGGCGTCCAGGTGGATTTCGCATACTAGAACATCGATGAAGCGAGGCATTTTACTGGCGGTGGCGGGCGCGCTTTGCGCGTTGCGGCTGGCGGCTGCCCAGGCGCCGGCCGCGCCTTCGGTTTCCGTCGCGCCGCGCGCGCCTTCCAATTACCGCCTGAGCCCGAACGACCTCGTGGAGGTTAAGGTTTTCCAGGAAGATGACATGGACTGGACGGTCCGCGTCGCCAAGGATGGCGCGGTGAATTTGCCGGTGGTCGGCCAGATCAACGTCGCCAACAAAACCTCCGACGAGCTCGGCGCGGAAGTGCGCGCCCGCCTGCAGGATGGCTATCTCGTGCATCCGCAGGTCAACGTCACGGTGCTGGAGTTTTCCAAGCGGCGGTTCACGATCCTCGGCCAGGTGCAGAAGCCGGGGCAGATCGATTTCCCGGATAATTCGTCGGTCAACCTGCTGCAGGCGATCGGCATGGCGGGCGGTTACACCAAGGCCGCCGCGCCGAGCCGCGTGTACGTCAAGCGCCGCGTGGGTTCCAAGGAAGTGGTGCTCACGATGGACGCCCGCCGGATGGCGCGCAACCCGGAGGCGGAGCCGTTCCAGATCCTCCCCGACGACACGATCACGGTGGCCGAGACGTTCTTTTAGCCCATGGCGCTTACCAACCACACCCCGTCCGCGCCGGCCACGCTCGACTTCGAGCGGCTGTTCCGTCCGCTCCTGCGTCACGCGTGGGTGATCATCCTTTGCGTGATTCTGGGCGGCGCGGCGGCGGCGGTTTACGTCGTGCGCAGCCCCAAGATTTACGCCGGGCACGAGGTGGTCGAGGTGGCGCAGGAAGCCCAGCAGGTGATCGATTTTAAGGACACGCGACCGGAGGATTACAAATCCTCCGAGGTGCTCAAAACCATCGAGCAAACGCTCAGCGCGGGCTCGCTGCTGCTGCGCGTCGCGCAGGTCAATCACCTGGAGGGCAACCCGACCTTTCTGCCCGCCAAACCGGGCGGCGGCCATTACACCGACGCCGAGATCATCGACCGGATGAGCGCCAAGGTCTCGGTCAACATCCGGCGCGGGACCCGGCTCATCGACATCCTGGTGGAGGATCGCGACCCGGCGCTGGCGGCGCAGCTCGCCCGTTCGCTGGTCGAGGAATACCGGCATCAAAGCCTCGACCGCAAGGCGGACGCCCAGCAACAGGCCAACGGGTTCCTCGTGCAGGAAGAGCGCCGCCTCAAGGAGAAGCTGACCGCCTCCGAGCGCGAGCTCGCCGAATACCGCCAGGCCCACCAGGCCGTCTCGCTCGACGACAAGCAAAACATCGTCGTCGAAAAGCTGCGCGAACTCAGCGCCAAGGTGACCGACGCCAAGAGCCGCCGCCTGCAATGGGAGGCCGACCTCGGCAAGATGCAGCCCCTCAACGCGCACACCACCCAGGAGTTGCTGACCCTCGCCAGCATCAACGCCGCGCCCTCCGTCGCCGAGGTGCGCCGGCAGATCAACGAGAAGGAAGCCGCCTTCGCCGCGATCAAGGAGCGGTACGGCCCCAAGCACATCAAGTACATCGAGGCGAACCAGACGCTCCAGCGGCTCAACGCGGATCTCGCCGCCGAAGTCAACAAGGCGGCGGCCGCCGCCACGATCTCCTACCAGGCCGCCGTCGCGTCGGAAAAGAGCCTCGAGGACGCGCTGCACGAACAGGAAAACATCTCGCTCCAACTCGATTCCCTCTCCATCCCCTACCACGCCCTGGTGCGCCAGGCCGACAGTGATCGCGCGCTCTACGAAAACGTGCTCAACCGCATGAAGGAGAGCGGGATCGGGCAGAACGCCGATCCCGACAACCTGCGCGTAATCGAGGCGGCGACCGTGCAATCGCGCCCGGTCAAGCCCTCGCGGCTGCGTTCCCTCGCGCTCGGGCTCGTCGCCGGCTGCGGGCTCGGCATCGCTTTCGCGCTCTTCCTGGAGTGGACCAACCATTCGCTCCAGACGGTCGATCAAGCCGAGAACGCCCTGCACCTCACGCTCCTCGCCGCCATTCCCGCGCTCAAGCGTTCCCGCGCCAAGGACTGGCCGCTCCTGCCCAAGGGCGCGCTTTCGCAGCGCGAGGCGTTTCGCGGTTTGCGCACCACCCTCGACCTCTCCGCCAACGGCAAGAATGCCCGCTGCGTGCTTTTCACCAGCGCCATTCCGGGCGAGGGCAAGAGTTTCTGCTCGGTCAACTACGCGGCGGCGCTCGCCCAGCAAGGCCGGCACACTCTGCTCATCAACGCCGATCTGCGCCGCCCCTGCGGCTACGAGGCCGCGCTGCTCGGCAAGTCGGCGGATGCCCTTCCCGGCCTCGTCGATTGCCTCAAAGGCGACAAGCCGTTTGCCCAGACGGTGCATCCCACGCCGGTCGAAAACCTGTTTTTTTGCCCGGCCGGCTCCCTGACCGACGAAGCCGCCGAGCTGGTTTCGCGGCCGCGATTTGCCTCGACCCTGGCGGAGGCCGCCGGGGTGTTCGACTGCATCGTGGTGGATTCACCCCCCGTCACCGCCGTCACCGACAGCTTGGCGATGGCGCCTCACGCCGGGGTCGTTTGCCTGGTGGTGCGGCCGGGATGGGCGCCGGTCAAAGCGGTGTTGCGCTCGATCCATTATCTGACGATGGCGGGCGCCGCGCCGACGGGATTTGTGTTTAATCGTCTGTCGGTGGGCGCGTTGGGCGCCAAATCCGCTTATTATTACTACGGAAGCGAATATCACCAGCCGCGGGAAGACCGCGCGCCGGCGTCGCAGGAAGTTTGAAGGGGATTATAAAGGGATGGATCGCATGGCAGGCATGGATGAAATAACGGCGGCGCGAGGCAGCCGGAACTCGGCGTTTTTCGCGACGTCGGCGTTGCTGCGCCGGGCCGGGCGGGCGGATGGCACGCAGCGGCGCGGCAAGAGCCTCGCGGGCTGGGTGGTCGTCTCGGCCTTCGTGGGAGACGCAATCGCGGTCGCGGCCGGGTTGGTGGCGGCGTTCTTCATCCGGTTCCACACGCCGATGCGCAACCTGGGGCACACCGCGGCCTCCATGCCGATCGACCAGTACCGCGGCCACTTCATCTTCCTGGGCATCACGCTGCTGCTCGTCTTCATCTACGCCGGATTGTACGCCTCGGAACGGCCGTTGCGGCTTCGGCGCGTGTACGCGGGGGTGGTGGCGAGCGTCATCGGGTGGTTCCTCGCGAATCTGGCGCTGAGCTTCGAGCTCAACGCGCAACCCATCATCAGCCGCATCTTCCTGTGCGACGCCGCCGTATGCACGATGACCATGGTGGTGCTGTGGCGCATGCTGTTCGATTCCGTGCTGTGCTGGGAGCCGATCGCTTCCGCGCTCCAGCGGCGCATCCTGTTCGTGGGCTGGAGCGAGCAGACGGCCCAACTCGCCCAGCACATCGCCGACGACCGCAAGCATCCCTACAAGATCGTCGGCTGCGTGCCTTCGATGGACGCCGAATACTCCATCGAACCTCCGGCCTACGTCTCGCGGATGGGCGATTACGCGCAACTGGCCGACCTCCTCTCGCGCCACGCGGTCGACATCATGATCGTCGGCGACGCCAACCCGTCCAAGGGCGACCTGCTCGATCTCGTGACGCTTTGCGAGAAGGAGATGGTGCATCTCCAGGTGATTCCAACCTGCTTCCAGGTGCTCCTCTCCGGGCTGCATCTCGAGACGACCAGCGGCGTGCCCGTGCTCGGCATTTCCCGGCTGCCGCTCGACGCGCCGTTTAACCAGATGCTCAAGCGCCTGTTGGACATCGTGGGGTCGGTGCTGGGCTTGATCCTGAGCGCGCCGGTGGTGGCGATCTGCGGCGCCCTGGTTTACCTGGAGTCGCCGGGGCCGGTGTTCTATCATCAGCGGCGGCTGGGGTTGAACGGCAAGCTCTTTCACATCGTCAAGATCCGCAGCATGCGCCTCGACGCCGAGCGCGACGGGCAGATCGGCTGGAGCAAGCGCACCGACGACCGGCGATTGAAGATCGGCGCGTGGATGCGCCGGCTCAACATCGACGAGGTGCCGCAGTTTTGGAACGTCCTGCGCGGCGACATGAGTCTGGTCGGCCCCCGGCCGGAGCGCCCGGAGTTGATCGTCAATTTCAAGGAGGTGATCCCGCACTACAACGCGCGCCACGGCATCAAGCCGGGGATCACGGGTTGGGCGCAGGTCAATGGTTTCCGCGGCGACACGGACCTCACCGAGCGCATCAAGTGCGACCTGTACTACATGGAGAATTGGACGCTGCTGCTGGAGTTCCAGATTCTTTTGATGACGTTCTTCAAGCGCGCAAACGCGTGCTGAGGCGCGCCTCGGAGTGTCGATGAATAAACGTTCGCCCTTCGCGCGGTGGGTTCCCGTCGCGTTCGTGCTGCTGCTGCCTTCGGTCGCCGGCGCTCACCCGCAAGAGGGCGCCATTGGCGGGTTCGTCAGCGGCTTCCTGCATCCGACGACGGGGCTCGATCACATCGCGGCGATGGTGGCCGTGGGACTGTGGGGAGCGTATCTGGGCGCGCCGGCGATGTGGCTTTTGCCAGTGATCTTTCCGATGGTGATGGCGTTTGGCGGCGCGCTGGCGATCCTGGGGGTGCCGCTGCCGGGCACGGAGATCGGGATCGCGTTATCGGGCGTGTTGCTGGGGCTCGCGGTGGCGTTCGCGTTGCGGCCGCCGCTGTGGATTGCGGGAACGCTCGTGGGCATTTTCGCGATCTTCCACGGTCACGCGCACGGCACCGAACTCCCGCACGCGGCGAACGCGCTCACCTATGCGATTGGTTTTGTGATCGCGACCGGGCTGTTGCATCTGGGTGGCATTGCAATCGGCTTGCTCACGCGCTGGAGCTGGGGCGGCGCCGTGGTCCGCGCGGGCGGAGGCGCGATCGCGTGCATTGGGTTCGCGTTTCTCTTCGGCTTTCTGTAGAGGGCGGCTCTGCGATTCCTACGTTGGCGGGGCGTTCATGGCCAGCGTCTCGGTCACCGCGATGACGAGGCCCGCCAGGGCGCATTCCCACGCGACGTTGCGCCGCAGTTGCGGAAGCGCTGCTCCCTGCCAGATCAGTCGCCGATTCGCCGCCCCGAACGCCACCAGGCTTGCGAACAGCGCCGCTTTGCCCAACAACAGCCTGCCGTAATCGCTCGACCACAGCGCGGATAGGGTTCTTACCAGTCCCCATCCATTGAGCAGCCCGGTCGACGCCACGACAACCACCGCGATCACGCTCACGCGCGAGAAGCGCCGGGTGACGGTCACCGCGTCCCCGATCAACCGCGGATCCTTCCTTGCACGCGTCAGCAGCAACGCCACCGACAGCAAGCCACCCGGCCAAACCCCCGCCGCGACGGCGTGTATCACATCGGCCGGCAACAACCACGCGTGCTGTCTCGACGCCTGCGCATGCCCGCTCCAGACCAAGGTCGCCAGGATGCTCGCCGCCAACAGCGCATCGACGGTCGCCGTGGTTTTCCGGCAAGCGTCCTCGCCAGACATCGTGAGGCTCATGCGAACGGCGAACACCGCCGCCAGCAGCCCCGCGCGCACCAACCACACCGCCCCGAAGCTGGTCCCGTAAACGATGCTTGCCAGCGCCGCGGCGGAACCCGCCTGCGAGAGCGGCAGCCCGCTCATGGCCGCCGCCGTCAGCCAGAGTTGCGCCGCGCCGGAGACGAGCAACGCCCCCCAACTCGCCCAACCCTGCCGGTTGCAGCGCATCGCGCCGGCGGCGCCGGTTTGCCATGCCAGGATCCGCAGCGCCGCCCCCCCCCCCCGCCGCCCCGCCGCCCCCCCTTGCACCGCCCCCGCGCGGGGCCCCG
>CAXUAZ010000162.1:0-8550 GCA_964249195.1 uncultured Chthoniobacterales bacterium | reverse complement strand
CCTTCGGGGTGGTGCGAGGGCTGGGCATTTGCAAAATATCTTAAAATTAGCCGCCGTTCGCCTGCCGGGCGCGATCGTGGATCGCGGTGGCTTGCTCGAGGTCGATGGAAAGCATTTCGGCGAGCTCGGACGGCTCGGCCTCCAACAGCGATTCAACGCTGAAAAATCCATTCTTCACCAAAGTTTGGGCCGCTTCCTGGTCGATCCCGAGCGGACCGGCCAGCGTCGTCGCAGCTTGCGTCACCTTGTTCTCGAGGACGATCGCAGCGGACTCATCCTTCTCGATGTTGATCTCCCAACCGGTCAACTTGGCGGTCAGCCGCGCGTTCTGCCCGCGCTTGCCGATGGCGAGGGAAAGCTGGTCTTCATCCACGCGGATCGTGGCGGCCTTTTTGTCGACGTTGAGCGTCAGGCTCTTGATCCGCGCGGGCTTGAGCGCCTCCAGGATGAAATCGCGCGGCTCCGCGTGCCAGCGAATGATATCCACCTTCTCGTTGTTCAACTCGCGCACGATGTTCTTCACCCGTGAACCGCGCATGCCGACGCACGCTCCGACGGGGTCCACCTTTTCATTGGCGCTGTGCACGGCAATCTTGGTGCGATAGCCGGCCTCGCGCGCCAACCCGCGAATCTCCACCGTGCGATCCGCAATTTCATTGACCTCCAGCTCGAAGAGTCGGCGCACGAAACTCGGATGGCTGCGCGACAGGATGATCTCCGGCCCGCGCAGGCCGTTCTCCACCGCCACGACGTAGGCCCGCAAGCGGTCGCCGACGTTGTAATCCTCGGTCACCACGCGCTCCTTGGCCGGCATGATGGCTTCGAACTTGCCGAGATCCATGATGACATCGCTGCGCTCAAACCGCCGCACCGTCCCGCTGACGATCTCGCCCGCGCGATCCTTGAACTCGTCGTACATCATCTCCTTCTCCGCCTGGCGGATGCGCTGGAGCATGGCCTGCTTGGCCGTTTGCGCGCTGATGCGGCCGAAATCCTTGGGCGTTACTTCCACGTCGAGGAGTTCGCCGAGCTGGGCGTCCGCCTTAATCTTGCGCGCCTTGGAAAGGATGATCTCGTCATGCACCTCTTTAATGCGCTCGACGACCGTCAGACTTGCCATCGCCTTGATCTCGCCCGACTTCGGGTTGATGTCGATGCGCAGGTCGCGCGCCGGCCCGACGCTCTTCTTGGAAGCTGACAGCAACGCCGTGGACACCGCCTCGATGAGGATCTCTCGTTTGATCCCCTTCTCGCGCTCGAAATAGTCCAGGGCGGCAATCAGTTCGCTGTTCATAAAAATAAGGCAACCGACTGCCTGGTCGCGGAAGGCGCATGGACTGCCGAAGCAGTCCAGACTCCGATCCGGCAGGATCAGTCGGGTTTGAAACCATACCCTGGACGGCGCCCAGCGTCAAGCGCCCTTGAAGATCGCGAGTCCCGCCGTTATGAATGTCGCGCGTTATAAGAAAGGGCCGCAACCTCCGGGCGCGGCGCATGTTGATACTAGCACGATGAAGGACGGACGAGACCAGGATGATTTCGAACGGGACGATGCGGCCCTTTGGGCGCTGATGGGAAAAGTCCCGCCGCCGGCGGTGAGCCCGTATTTTGCCCGGCGCGTCCTGCGTGAAACCGTGCGCCTGGAGGAAGACGGCAGTCCCCTCGGGCGATGGCTGCGGCGGTGGTCGGTTCCGCATCCGGCATGGTCGGGAGCGTTTGCGGCGGCGCTGGTGGGCATCGTCAGCTTGAGCTTTGCCTTTCGTGACACCCCGGGGCATGCCCCCGCCCGGCAAAGGGAGGTTCGCGAAGAAATCAGTGCGCGAGACGTAGAGGTCATCGCCAATCTAGACAACCTGATGGCCTACGAGGAAAACCGGATATGGACCGACGAAAGCAATACGGATTAGTTCTGGCGGTCCTGTTTTCTTCGGCGCGCCTGACGAACGCTCAGGACGCCGTGCCAACGCCGCCGGTCGATCAAGTCACCGCCGCTCGCCGGGCCGATCGCAAGGAGCGCCAGAAGGAGATCGAGGAGTTCCTGGACGCAAAGGGCGGCGACGCCCCGTTGAAAAAGCTCCTCGACCGCCTCCCTCCCGACGCGGACCGCGAAGCTTTCCGCAAGAACCTTCTTCGCTGGCGCGATCTGCCGCCCGAAGAGCGCAACGCATTGCGGGGCCAGGTGGACAACCGCGGCGAACTCATCAAGGCGGAGGTCGATAAGACGATCAAGGATTGCGGGCTGCAACTGAGTCCCGATCAGCGTGAGGTCTTTGTGCTGCGTTACATGCAGGAGCGCCGCAAGCTCGAGAAATCGTTGCGCGATCAAATGGGCGCCGAGCGCGCGCGGCGGTTGCCGGGGATCATCGAGCAGTTGAAGAAGGAGTTTCCCTCTCCCGCCCCGCCGACGGCCACGCCTCTCCCAAAGGGTCCGGCCGCGACGCCAAGCCCGACCCCAGCAGTGGGCTAAGCCGCCGACGGCGCCTCGGAACTTGTCGCCAGCCGCTGCGCCCGGTAGCGTGAGCGCCGTGGGCGCCTCCTCAACCAGCGAAGCCGGCACGCCGATGATGCGGCAGTACCAGCGCATCCGCGCCGAATTGCCGGCGGATGTCCTGCTGTTTTTCCGCCTCGGCGATTTCTACGAACTCTTCTTCGAGGACGCCAAAACCGCCAGCGCGATCCTCAACGTCGCGCTGACCCAACGGCAGACCACCCCGATGTGCGGGGTGCCCTACCATGCGGCCGAACACTACATCGCCCGGCTCATCACGGCCGGCAAACGCGTCGCGATCTGCGACCAAAAAGGCGAGGTGCGCCCCGGGCAACTCGTCGATCGCGAAGTCACCCAGATCCTCAGCGCCGGGACCGTGATCGACCCGAAGCTGCTCGACGCCACCCGCAATCATTACCTCGCCGCTGCGTACCAACAGCGCGGGCGCTGCGGGTTTGCCTATCTCGATCTGACCACCGGCGAGTTTTGCGTGACGGAACTCGCGGGCCTGCCAGAGTTGCTCGACGAGCTGGGCCGCGTCTCGCCGGCGGAGTTCCTCATCGCGGACGACCCGGCGCAGCAGGCGTCCTTCGCCGATCTGGCGCAAGTTCAGCCTTATGACGCGCACGCGTTCACATTCGAGCAGGCGCAGTTTGACCTCCTCGAGCACTTCAAGGTGCAATCGCTGGACGGCTTCGGATGCAGCCGGCTCCCGCTCGCGGTGTCGGCGGCGGGCGCGATCGTGCATTATCTAAGGCATCAACTTCGGCGCTCGCTGGGGCACGTGCTGGCGCTGCGCACGTACCAGCCGGAGCATTTCCTCGTGCTCGACGCGACTTCGCAGTCGCACCTGGAGATCGTCAAGCCGCGGGCGGAAGGCGGCACGAGCTTGTTGCAGGCGCTGGATCGGACGGTCACCTCCATGGGCGCGCGCCAACTCCGCCAATGGCTGCTGCATCCCCTGCGCGATCTGGACTTGCTGCGCCAACGCCAGCAATTCATCGCCGACTGCCTGGAAGCGCCAGAGCGCCTGCGACGGCTTCGCGACGCGCTGCGCGAGGTGCGCGATCTCGAACGGACCGTGGGCCGGCTCAGCCAGGCCTCGGGCAACGGGCGCGATCTGGCGGCGCTGCAGAGTTCCATGGCGGCCGTCCCCGCGCTGCAAACGATGGCGGCTTCCCTGCCTTGCGCGGCCGACGATCTCCTCAACGCGTCCGAGGGGACGTGCGCCCTCCAGGCGGAGTTCGCCGCGGGCATGGCGCCGTTGCCGGAACTGGTCGCCCGGCTGCAATCGGCGGTCGCGGAGGAGCCGCCCGCCACGCTGAAAGACGGCGGCATTTTCCGCGACGGCTACCACCCGGAGCTCGATGAACTGCGCAACGCCTCCACGCTGGGAAAGAACTGGATCGCCGAGCTGCAGGAGCGCGAGGTCGAACGGACCGGGATCAAGTCGCTCAAGATCCGGTACAATTCGGTGTTCGGTTATTACATCGAGATCACCAAGAGCAACCTCGGCAGCGTTCCCGCGGATTATCATCGCAAGCAGACCACCGCCAACGGCGAGCGCTACATCACACCGGCGCTCAAGGAGGTGGAAAGCCGCATCCTCGGCGCCGAGGAACGCGCCCGGCAGCTCGAGTATGAACTCTTCTCGCAACTCCGCGACGAGGTGCTCGCCCACGCCGCTTCGCTCCAGCGCACCGCCGCCACGATCGCGCGCCTCGACGCGCTCTCGGCCCTCGCGGAAACCGCCCGGCAATTCGGTTACCGCCGGCCTCGTCTGCGCCCGCCGGGTGTCATCCGGATCGCCGATGGCCGCCACCCGGTGCTCGATCAACAACTCGCCGGCGACAAGTTCGTTCCCAACGACATCTTGCTCGATGGTCCAGAGAACCGCCTCATCATCCTGACCGGCCCCAACATGGCCGGCAAATCGACCTATCTGCGGCAGACGGCGCTGCTGGTCTTGATGGCGCAGATCGGCAGCTTCCTGCCCGCGGCCAGCGCCGAGATCGGGCTCGTCGACCGCATTTTCACCCGCGTGGGGGCGAACGACGATCTCTCCCGCGGCCAGTCCACGTTTTTGGTCGAGATGAACGAGACGGCGAATATCATCCACCATGCGACCGCTCACAGCCTGGTGATTCTCGACGAGATCGGCCGCGGGACTTCGACCTACGATGGCCTGTCAATCGCCTGGAGCGTGGCGGAATGGCTGCACGACCGCGTGGGAGCGTTGACCCTCTTCGCGACCCACTACCATGAACTAACGGAGCTGGCGAAGACGCACCCCGCCGTCAAAAACTACACGGTGGCCGTCCGCGAATGGGCCGACGAGATCGTCTTCCTGCACAAGATCATCCCTGGCGCGGCGGACAAGAGCTACGGCATCCAGGTAGCGCGGTTGGCGGGGCTGCCGGCCGAGATCATCGCGCGCGCCAAGGAAGTGCTCGCGAGACTGGAAACCGTGAATCCGCGGCTGGAAATCACCGGCCTGCCGCCCGTCCGCGCCCGCCGAGAATCTGCCCGGGAAACCGCGCCGGACGTTCTCGAGTTCAGGTTCTGACTTACCGCCCGACCACGCCTTCGCCCGCGATCGGAGCGCCGGCGGGAGGAGTGGGGTTGGGATTGAAGCGAAACTTTACCTTGCCGCGCTTCGCGTTGGCTTTCGCCTTGCGCTTGTTCTTTTGCATGGGCGTCTCAAAGGCGCGCAGCCGGCGGACTTCCTCCATGATCCCCTCGGAATCCAGCTTATTTTTGAGGCGCTTCAGCGCGCGGTCAACGGGTTCCCCTTTGCGGACAATGACTTCTGGCATAACAATTTCTTTCGGTTTGGTCTCCCCGCGTGATTGGTGGTTGGCAAAAATTTCTAGCGGGTGACCAGTGTAAACGGCTTCCGCGCGGCGGTCAATCCTTCAGCCTGCGTTAAATCTTGGACGGCGGGATCGCCGGATTGACCCCATCGCCGCCCCGCGGCTCCTGGCGCAGACGCTGCTTGTCCCCCTTGGATAACCACAGAACAATCGGCGAAGCCACGTACACCGACGAATACGTGCCCACAAGCACGCCGATCAGGATCGCCAGCGCGAAGTCATTGAGCACCGGGCCGCCGCCAAAATACAGCGCGCAGACTGTCACCAGCGTCATGCTGCCCGTGAGCACCGTGCGGCCGAGGGTCTCGTTGATGCTGGCGTTCATGATCTCGGCCACGTTGCCCTTGCGGCCTTCGCGCAGGCCACTGCGAATTCGGTCGAACACCACGATCGTGTCGTTGATCGAATAACCCGCAATTGTCAGCACCGCTCCGACCATGACGAGCGACAGCTCTTTGCCCAACAAGGAGAAGACGCCAATCGTGATCACCACGTCGTGCAGCAACGCCACGATGGCGCCGACCGCGAAGGAAAACTCAAACCGCAGCGAGACGTAGATCAGGATTCCAAGCACACCCAGCAGAAGGGCGATGAGTGACTTGATCGCCAACTGCTTGCCAACCAGCGCGCCCACCTTGTCGTATTGTTCGACGGTCAGCGCCGCCTGCGGGAACGCCTGCTGCAAACGCTTCTGCACCCGAAGACCGGTCTCCACCGGCGTGCGGAGGGTGAGGTATTGACGCCCGCCCTTTTCCTCGCTCTGGATCACCGCTTCCTCGAGCTTCTCCGGCGCGAGCGCGTCGCGGACCGCGCTCGTCTCGAGGCGCGTGTGCGTGGTGAGCACCGACAAATCGCCGCCGCGGAAGTCGATGCCGAAGTTCTTCTGCCCGCGCGCCGCGAAGACCCCGATGCAGAGCAGGAGAACCGCCAGCGAACCCAGCAGACACGCGCGCGCCTTCCCGATGAAGTCGAACTTCGGATTGTGGAAAATGTTCCGCATCCGGATCTGGGCGAGACCGAACTTGTCGGTGGCCCAGGCAAATCCCGTCCGGGTCACCACCAACGCCGAGAACATCGACGCGACGATGCCAAGCGTCAGCGCGATGGCGAAGCCTTTGACCGGCCCGGCCGCCTGCCAGAACAGGATGCTGCTGGTGATCAGCGTGGTGATATTCGCATCGAAGATCGAGCTGAACGCCTTGCGGTACGCGCCATCCAGCGCCGGCCGGAGGGTCTTGCCGGCGGCAAGCTCCTCGCGCAATCGTTCGTATACGAGCACGTTAGCGTCGATCGCCAGGCCAATTGTCAAGATGACACCCGCGATGCCGGGCAGCGTCAGCACGAAACCGAACATCGACATCGCGCCAAAAAGCAGCGCGATATTGACCACGAGCGAAATGCTCGCGAGCAGTCCGGCGAGCCGGTAATAGACGAGCACGAATGCGAACGTGAGCAAAAGGCCGGCAACGCCGCTGACCACGCCGCGCGTGATCGAATCGCTGCCAAGCGTGGCCGAGACGTTGCGCTCTTCATCGATTTTCACCGGCGTATCGAGCGGATTCTCCAACGCGCTGGCGAGACTGCGGGCCTCGCCCTCCGTGAAGCTCCCGCTGATGATCGCGTTGCCATCGTAGATGGGAACTTGCAAGACCGGATCGGAGATCACCTTGCCGTCGAGCACAATGGCCAACCGCTCTTTCACATGCGCCTGCGTCAGCGTGCCGAACTCCCTGGTGCCTTCGCTGTCGAAGCTCAACGCCACGGTCCAACCCTGCGTTTCAAACCGCGCCGCCGCCGCGATGACGTGCTTGCCGGACATGTCGGCGTTGCGTTTGACGATGAGCTTGCGGGTCACCTTGTTGCCCTCGTCCCGGACCTTCGACCCGGGCGGCTGCGCGATGGCGCCCGGGGTGTGCTCGGTGCGCTCCTCGGTGGTGACTTCGTAGCCGGGCGGCACCAGCGCCAGGCCGGCGTCAATTTGCGGCAAAAGTGAATCGCTCTGCGGGTGAACGAGCTTGAAATCCAGTTTGGCCACGCGCTCCAACTGCTCGCGCGCCTCGGCGATCTTCGTCGTTTCCAGCCCGGGCACCTGCACCTGGATCTGATTGGTCCCCACGGGGCTGATCACCGGCTCACCCACCCCGAAGCGGTCGATGCGGCTGCGGATCACCTCCACCGCGCGATCCTGCATCGTCTGGGTGATCGTCGCGCCCGACGCCTCTTTGACCAGGCGGATCAGGTACGACGTGCCGCCCCGAAGATCGAGGCCGAGGTGGATGCCGTCCGACCGGAACACCACCGCGCTCAAGGTCAGCAGGATGAGCGTCAAAGCCAGCCCGAGATCCCGCTTGTAACGCGAGGATTCCGTGGCGAAGTACCAGCCGAAAAGGACGAGGACAACGAGGCCGGCGACGAAAGTCAGAGCGGGAGACATAGGAGGAACGCCGCTTGAATTACGAGGCCGGGAGCGCCTTGGCATCGGCTTCGGCGCTGCCTTTTGTCACGCCGACGATGCTGGCTTTATCCACCTCGATTTTGACGTTCTCGGCGAACTTCACGATCACCGTGGTGTCTTTGACGTTGGAAATCATCCCGTGAAAGCCGCCCGAGGTGATCACCTGGTCGCCGGTTTTGAGTGAGGAAATCAGCGCCGCTTGTTCCTTGGCCTTCTTTTGCTGCGGGCGGAAGATGACGAAGTAACAGATGATCGCCATGAACCCGAGCGTCGGCAGCATCAACGGCCCCTGATTAGCAGCAGGCGCCGCCTGGGCAAATACGGGCGGCAAAACGAGGTGAAATACGGTCATAAACGGGTGGTCCGGCAGGAAGGGAGGCGAAACTAAGCCGGGAACTGCCCAGGAGTCCAACAGTTTCGCTTTCACGCCCGCACCACCTTGGCCGTGAGCAGCCGCAGCAACCCCGGTTGCCAGCGGGCTACCTCCAGCGCCGCGCCGGCCAGCCGAGGATTAAGAACCGTCAATCGCGCCAGGCGGTTAACCCAGAGGCGGCCTCTATATAGACTGCGGCTGCTCCGTCGAAATTGGGCGGCGGCTTCCTTGGTCGTCAACGCGCCGCGGACCGCGGTGATGAGCGTCTCGGCCGCGAGTTCCCCCGAGCGCAACGCGTAGAAGATGCCTTCCCCGGTGAACGGCTCGACCACCCGGGCCGCGTCTCCCACCAGGAAAAGGC
>CAXUAZ010000161.1:0-8585 GCA_964249195.1 uncultured Chthoniobacterales bacterium | reverse complement strand
GGAAGTGGCCGCGGCCCCGGCGGACGACCTCCTGGCGCAGGCGGTGACGCTTTCGCTGGGCGGCGAACCGCTCGGGCGCGCGGGGCAGCTCATGCCGGCGCGGGCGAAGGCGCTCGATCTGCGCGGGGGGGCGTTTTTAGCGGAGCTGGACCTGGCGACGTTGCGCCGGCAAGGGCTGGGGGAACGGCGGTTTGCGGCGCTGGCGCGTTTCCCGAGCGTCACACGCGACCTGGCGATCGTGGCTGACGCGGGATTGCCGCACGGGCGGATCGCCGGGGTGTTGCGCGGGGCGGGCGAAGCGCTCTTGACCGACGTGGAACTCTTCGACGTTTTCACCGACGAAACCGGCCAGAAGGTGCCCGCGGGCAAGAAGTCGCTGGCTTATTCGTTGACATTCCGGGCCGATGATAGGACGCTCAAAACCGAGGAGGTCAACGCGGCGCATGCCAGGCTCAAGACGGCCTTGCAGGCGGCCATGGCCGACCTCCGCTTCCGGGAGTGACCCATCTCCCGAGGCCTTGGTTCTTTTCAAACGAAGCAGTTTTTTTACCCTGCGGTGTACGAGATACGCGGCGAAGCTTTCCCCGACCGATACATAGACATTAGGAGGCTTGGCTGAGCGGTGATGATGACAGGCCTTGATTGGAAGTCAGAAGCGCCGCCAGCGGTTATCCGCCGTTTCCAGTGGGAACGGGAAAATCGCCAAACGGCACAGGCGGGGTAAAAACTGGTTCGGGCATTTCAGATGTAGTTACCGATTCGGGAGCATCTCATGTCTCACGTAGTGCTCGACACCAGCGTGCTTGTTGGCGCCGCTCGCTCGCGCCGGGGAGCGTCGCATGCGCTTCTGTCCCGACTGCCGGATTTACATTTTCGACCCGCGATCTCAGTCCCTTTGTTTTTGGAATATCGCGCTGTGCTGCTTCGACCTGAGAATCTTGGCTCCAGGTCAGCCGACAAGGCGGAGCGATTCCTCAATTTCCTGCTCAGCATCAGCCACCTGCAGGAGATCTTCTTTCTTTGGCGACCGACGCTGCCCGATCCCGGCGATGACCTTATTCTTGAGTTGGCGGCAGCCGCCAAAGCCCGCTAGAGCATATAAAGTAAAGCTATAGCCGCTCGACCATCCGAAGTCAGGGACGACACAGAGGTCGTCCCTCCAAATATTTGGAGGGATGGGCTCCGCCCCGTATACTTTTTAATGGCCGTCCCCGTGAGTTGCTGAGGGCTGCAATTCAATTTAATACGCTCTATATTGTCACCCACAATCTTCGGCACTTTCGAGGCGTCGAACGCTGGGGAATCGAGGCCATCGCCCCTTCGAATTTCTTGAAGTTACTGGAGTTCGCACAATGAGCACAATGACCTTTCAAATGCCGGACAGCCTTGCGGAAAAACTGCATGAATGCGCTGTCAGCGAGGGAGTGACGGTGGGTCAACTTCTCGCGTCCGCCGCCGCTGAGAAGGTCAGCGCACTCTTGACGGTGGAGCATTTGCGACAGCGCGCCGCAGGGGCACGCGGAGAGGATTTCCCGGCCTTCCTCGATGGTTCGCCGGATGTGCCAGCGGCACAGGGAGATGAGTTGGAGAAGTAGGCGTCTCTTCAATTGACTGAGACATCGGTAATTAGTAACGCAAGTTCGCCCCGAAGTTGGGCATCTTCCAATAATCGGAGGGTTGCAGGCAGGTCGTGATCACGTCGTAATCCGGTCTTGGCACGGGAACTTTCTTCTGCTTTCGTCCTTTCCCGATGCAAGCCCTCCTGGTTTTAGAAGACGGTCGCGCGTTTGAAGGTCAGTCCCTCGGCGCGCCCGGCTCGCGCGTGGGCGAGGTGTGTTTCAATACCTCCATGACCGGCTATCAGGAGGTCTTGACCGATCCCTCCTACCGCGGGCAGATCGTGGCCATGACCTACCCGCTCATCGGGAACTATGGGGTCAACCCCGCCGACGCCGAAAGCGACCGGCTTCACGTCAGCGGGTTCATCATCGAGGAACTCAGCGAACTGCCGAGCAGTTGGCGCTCGCAGCAGTCGCTGTCCGATTACCTCGTCGCCAACAACGTTTGCGGCATCCAAGGCATCGACACCCGGGCGCTTACCCGCCACCTGCGAGAACGCGGCGCGCTCAAAGGGTGCCTCACCACGGATCGCATCTCCGTCGAAGAAGCCCAACAACGCGCGCGGGCGGGTGATGGCGTGGTCAACATGGATTTTGTCAAGGCGGTCACGACCGGCGCCGCGTACGACTGGGACCCGACCGACGAAGAGAGCCAGCGTTGGGGCGTCCCCGGCTCGCCCGATTACCCGAAGGAAGACGGCGCGGCCGACCTGCCGCCGGTGCGCTACCACATCGTCGCCTACGACTACGGGTTAAAACGGAACATCCTGCGGCGGCTGCGGCAGCACGGGTTCAAGGTGCGCGTGGTCCCGGCGGGCACGACGGCGGCGGACGTGCTGGCGCTAAATCCCGATGGCGTCTTCCTGTCCCCGGGGCCGGGAGACCCGGGGGCGCTGGATTACGTACACGAGAGCGTGCGGGGGCTCGTGGGCCGCAAACCCATTTTTGGAATTTGCCTCGGGCATCAGATGCTCGCCTGCGCGTTTGGCGGGAAGACGTTCAAGCTGCCGTTTGGCCATCATGGGGGCAATCAGCCGGTGAAGGACCTCCTCACCGGCCGGGTGGACATCACCGCGCAAAACCACGGGTTTGCCGTCGATCCCGAGTCGCTGCCGGCCGACGTGGAGGTGACGCACATCAACCTCAACGACCACACCGTCGAAGGCATGCGCCACCGTTCGCTGCCCGTTTTCAGCGTCCAGTACCACCCCGAAGCCGCCCCTGGCCCGCACGATGCGCTGCATTTCTTCGCCCAATTCGGCAAACTCATTGATGACAGCCGCTAACTTTGCTAATGGAAAGGGCTCCCTCTATGCCGACGCTTAAAATCCAACTGCCCGACGCGGGCGAAGTCACCCATGAACTCGTCGACGAGTTGATCACCCTCGGCCGCGTGGACGACAACATGGTGCAGATCGAAGACGCCAGCGTCAGCAGCCATCACGCGCAGTTCACGCGGTCGGCCAACGGCAACTACCAGTTGAAAGATCTCAATTCAACCAACGGCACGCGGGTCAACGGCAACAACGTGACCGACGTGCAGCTTCGCCATGGCGATCGCGTCCGCTTTGGCAAGATCGAGGGCTCTTATCTCTCGAGCAGCGACGATACCCACCAGCCGCTCCCGGCGGCAGACGCCCCCGAGGCGCTCCCCGCGACCGAGAGCAAGCGGCCCACCAATTTCGAGAACGCCTCGCCCTTCCAGAAGAAGACCCACAAGAAGGACCCGGCGGGTCGCGCGATCATGATCGCGGCGATCGTGGCGGTGCTGCTCTTCGCGGTTGCGGTGACGTTTATCTTCCTGCTGCAGCCGCCGTTTGGCCTGGCTTGAACGGAACGCTCCCAAGCTACGCGTGCCGCCGCTGGGCCAGCGGCGACTGGGGGGATCACGCCGCGGTTTCCCTTGCCGACGCCGTCAGCGGCCAGCCGCCGGCGCAGTCCACGGCGGTGCAAGCGGCGTGGGATGACCGATGCTGGCGGCTCCTCTTCGAAGCGCGGGACGCGCACCCCTGGGCCACGCTGACCGAGCGGGACGCTCCGCTTTGGAACGAAGAAGTCGTGGAGGTTTTCTTCGATCCGGTCGGTGATTTGGCAGGATATTTCGAGGTGGAGGTCAATCCCCTGGGCACAGTGGCGGACCTCGTCTTGCGGCGGACTTCAAGCGGCTGGCGAAAGGATTTCTCGTGGGCAGTGGAAGGGTTGGAGGCGACCGCCTCGATGACGGCCGACGGCTGGCGCGCGGAGTTGGCGATCCCCTTCGCCTCGCTGGGGCCGGATCGCCCCCAGGCGGGCACCCAATGGCGGGTGAACTTCCTGCGCATCGATCGTCCGAACGGCGCGGAAGCGGAGCTAAGCGCCTGGTCTCCGACCGGCATGCGGAATTTCCATCGGGCGGAGCGTTTCGGCGTGATGACCTTTGAGGAATGACGCGGCCAGACGAAGCACTCACCCGCCATGCCGCCGCCCTGGTGCGCCCGTTGCCCGGCTGCGCGCGGCTGGCTGAGCGTGTGCAGGTGCGCTGGCACGGGCGGCTCTCCAGCGCAGCCGGGTACGCGCGGGCGGATAAGGCGCTGATCCACCTGAACCCCCGCCTGCGCGATTTCCCCGGCGAGGAGGAACGAACGCTCCGCCACGAACTCGCGCACCTCGTCGCTTTCGAGCGCGCCGCTGGTTTCCTGCGGCGTAAGCGGATCTCGCCTCATGGGCCAGAGTGGCGGCAGGCGTGCGCGGAGTTGGGCATCCCGGACGAAACACGTTGCCACACGCTGCCTTTCCCGCGCCGGAAGGCGGCGCGACCGTTTGGCTATCGCTGCCCCGGATGTGGGATCGTCCTGTGGCGGGCGCGTCCGATTTCCCCACGCCGCCTGCTGGCGTGCGGCGCGTGCTGCAAACAACACGCCGGCGGCCGATTCGATGCCCGGTTCCGGTTCGTGACCGAACCTCAATACCCGGCGGCGTTTTCCGAGAAGGCGTAGCTGGCCTGGTAGGCGCCGGACTTCTCCTTCTCGATCTGACGCAGGAGGTCGTTGAGCAACGCGCTGGCCCCGAAACGGTAGCGGGTGTTCGTCAGCCAATCGTCCCCGAGCGTTTCCTTCACCGCGACGAGGAAATGGAGCGCCTGCTTGGCGGTGCGGATGCCTCCGGCCGGTTTCATCCCGATGGGGATGCCGGCTTCCAGATAGTAATCGCGAATGGCTTCGAGCATCACCTGCGTGTTGGCGAGGGTGGCGTTGGCGCTGGTCTTGCCGGTGCTCGTCTTGATGAAATCGCCGGGCCGCAGTCCCGCGCGCATGGCCAGAAAACTCGCGGCGCGAATCTGGTCGTAGCCATCCAGTTCGCTCGTCTCGAGGATGACCTTGAGCCGGGCGCCGCCGCAGGCTTCGAGCACCGCGGCGATCTCGTCGCGCACCTCGGCCACGCGGCCGGCGAGGAAGGCATTCCTATTGATCACCATGTCGATCTCATCCGCGCCATCGGCGACGGCGGATCGCACCTCGGCGAGGCGGGTGCGCAGGGGCGCCTGCCCGCTCGGGAAGGCCGTCGCCACGCTGGCGATGCGCACCGGCGTCCCGCCGACGTGCCGTTTCGCCTCGGCCACCAGCGCCGGGTAAACGCACACCGCCGCGACGGACGGGATATCCAGGTCGGGCGCGTGCGGGTGCAGCGCCTTGGCGCAAAGCTGCGCGATCTTGCCGGGGGTGTCCTGGCCTTCGAGCGTTGTGAGGTCCACCATGGTCACGGCTGTCTTGAGGCCCCACATCTTGGCGGCCTTCTTGATCGAGCGCGTCGTGAACGATGCCGCCCGCGCCTCGATGCCGACCTTGTCGACGGATCCGACCTCGATCAACAAACGGCGAACGGAAAGCGGCGAGGGCATGATGGTTACTTAACGAAAGGGAAACCGCGACGCGACTAGAAATTCATAACGTGAAGGTTTAACATAGAGGACACGGAGGAAAGGCACACGGAGGGCCGCAAAGAGGAAAAGGCAAAAGCACTCTTCTTTCTGTGTGTGCCTTTCCTCCGTGTCCTCTGTTAAACCGTCAGCCTTCGATCGTATTGATTTCCACGGGCTCGACTTTGACCCCGAGTTCCTCGAGCCAGGCAATCGCCTTTTCGATCTCGTCCCGTTCCCCGTCGATCTCCACGGAAACGACGCCGATCTCTTCATTCACGCTCGCCTGCCGGATGTTCGTGACCACGTTGTATTTCTTGCCCAACTCGTACACGACCGGTTGCGTGACAAGGCGGGGTTGAAACATCAGCCAAAGGCGCGACTTCATGAGGGAATGATAGATGCGAGCCTGCGATGCGCCAACCGACATTCGCCTTTCAATAAACGAAAAACCCGGCGTCCCATCACGGGCGCCGGGTGTTCGTAAAGATGACCGGCGGCGTTACTTGATTGGGCCGTTGAAGCCGTTCGGAAAGAACAGACCCTTGCTCGCATCCACCGCGCCGTAGACGATGTTCAACACCTTGCGGGTGCTGCGGGCGCGGGCAATTCCAAGGCTATTGGTCGGCACGATATTCGCAAAACCGGAGTCGTCGAGGATGCCTTGATCCTTGTCCTTCGAACCATCAAGCGCATCGCGCAGATCGGAAATCTTCTTTACCGTCGTGGCAATGGAGTTATCGCCCGCAGCGTGGTTAGCCGCGAAAAGCGCAGTGCGCAAAATGGCGGAGTGATAAGCCTCGACCGCCAGGATGCCGGCGGCGGCGCCCAGATACGTTTTGTTCGTGATTAACGGGGCAGCCCCTTTGTACGCCGTTACCCCCACGTCTTCGAAGATGAACCCGCCCAGGAGAAACGGCACGTCGCCGGCAAACGGATCAAACGTGTCGGCAATGCCGGCGGCGGTCGCGGCCGTGTTGAAGCTGTTGTAAAGGTCGAGCTCGGGCTTCGCGACCGGCGTCACGCCGGCTTGGGTCAAGGCTTGCCGGATAAAAATAACGTGATTGATCTCATCCTGCGCGATCTCCACCGCATAGGACTGGATGGCGAAGTCGCTGAACGGGACCTTGACGAAATTCGGCTTGAGGATCGTCTGGCCCGATGCGCCCTGGCCGGTGATCTCGGCGCCGTGGTTGGTGATGCTATCACCGTGTACGGCGTAGCTGTAAAACTCCGCTTCCACGTATTCGAGGTTGAGCGCAAACTGCAGGACGGCGACGTCCAGATCCGTCGCGTCGTCCGCCATGGCCGTCGAGTTGCCCATGATGACCTGCGCGGCGGCGGGAGCAATGGCGGCGACAGCGCCAGCCAAACCGGCCCGGCGCAGGAAGGTGCGACGGTCGTGCATGGGGGTGGAGGTTTGCGTCAGAGAGGATGTTTTCATGTTCAGCAATCCGTTACGAAAGGTCGCGATGGATGCTTAAATCATGCGCATAAGCGTTTTTTCCTATCATATTAATTTGCATCCGCAGTCCCGGTGTCCTCGGAGCACCTATCAAACTCCAACAAGGACTTTCTCGCTGCGCGTTGTGCGCTCCAGGAAGTCTGGCGGAAAAAAAACGAAACAGGAACGTAAACTCCATATGAAACACACCATCCGCAACGCCGCTCTTTTCCTCACCCTGAGCGCCGCATCCGCCTTCGCCACAAACCCTGTAGTGGGTGGCAAGGAAATGTATCCCACCAAGAACATCATTCAAAACGCGGTCAATTCCGCCGATCACACCACGCTCGTGGCCGCCGTCAAAGCCGCCGGGCTGGTCGATACGCTCGAGGGCAAGGGACCCTTTACCGTATTTGCCCCAACCAACGAAGCTTTTGAAGCGCTGCCCAGCGGCACGGTGGACACCCTGCTCAAGCCCGAAAACAAAACCAAGCTCACCGCCGTGCTCACCTACCACGTGGTGGCCGGCAAACTAACGGCCGGCAAACTACAAAAGAAGATCAAGGCCGCCGGCGGCAAAGCGGAGTTGACGACCGTCAACGGGGAGAAGCTCGCGATCATGAAGACCGCGGACGGCAAAGGCATCGCGCTCAAGGACGCCAAAGGCGGCGAATCGACCGTCACCATTGCGGACGTTCTCCAATCCAACGGCGTGATCCACGTCGTCGACCACGTTCTGCTGCCTTAATGGGCGGTCCGTTGTAGCGGCGGTCTATGACCGTCGGAACCGCCGCTACAACTTGGGGGCAGGGCGACAGTTGAACTGGTTTTAGAAAGAGGTTTGGGACTTGCCGGAGAGCACTGCGTATGTTCTTTATAACTGCTTGCCCCAAGCCTGCCCATGTCGAGACCGGAACTTCCGTCGCAAGCTGCCGACCGCGCTTTGATCGAGGCGGTCGCCGCAGGGGATTCTCAGGCGTTCAGTCAACTCTACGATCGCCTCAGCGGCCCGCTGCATACGCTTTGCTTGCGCATGCTGGGCTCGACGGAAGAGGCCGAGGACGCTCTCCAGGAGGCGTTTATGGTGATCTGGCGGCGCGCCTCGAGCTACGACGCCCAGTACGGAGCGGTTTTCACCTGGGCCGTTCATCTGACCAAGTGCAAAATCATCGACCACCTGCGTTCCCGGGATCGGCGGCTGCGCGTTATTGACGGCAACGACCTGGTGACTGAGCCGCAAACCGCGGGCGGAACGGACGCCGCGGCGGCCGCGGAACAAAATGAACGCGCCGGCCGGATGCGGCGCGTCATCGGAGAACTCCCGGCCGAACAATCCGAGGTGATCGAACTTGCGTTTTACGGAGATTTAACCCACCACGAGATTTCCGCGCGGCTTGGGCAGCCGTTGGGCACGGTCAAGGCCCGGATCAGGAGGGCGCTGCTCAAACTGCGCGACCGGATGGGAAGATCGTCATGATTACGGAAGAACAACAGGATCTGGCCGCGCTTTACGCGTTGGGAGCGCTCGACGCCGCGGAAGCCGGCGACTTCGAGCGCCGCCTGGCGGCGGACGCTGACCTGCGCGAGCTCACGCGCGAGCTGCGCGACGCCGCGGCGTCGCGCAGCT
>CAXUAZ010000160.1:0-8657 GCA_964249195.1 uncultured Chthoniobacterales bacterium | reverse complement strand
GCGCCCGGTCGCCGGCCTCCGGCGCCGACGGCGCCCCCGGCAGCGCGGCGCGCAGTTCGTGCAACAATTGCAGGGCTTTCGCCAGACGCGGGGCTGCCGGGACGTTCGGCGCCGTCGGCCAGAACGAAAGACCTCCGGCGCGATGCAGCCGCGCCAATTCCATATCCGACACGCCGAAGATCTCCCGCAGCACGCCGATCAACTCGAAGCGGTCCCACGGATGCAGCACCGTGTGCAACAACGCCGCCGGCCAGCTCTGCCGCGGCTGATCGCGCGAGATCGCCCGTTGCGACATGAGGATCGTCGGCAACTTGCCGGAGGCAAACATGCGCGCCGCCTGCTCCAGCCACGACACGCGCGGCGCGACCACCGCCAGCTCCGACCACCGCGTTAGCCCGAGCCCGGACAGCCCGCGCTCGTGGACGAAATCCGCGACGCGCACGATCTCGCGATAGAGCCGGTCCTCCTTGCTGAGCCGCTTGCCGTCCTCGGGCGGAGCGGAGAGTTCCATGCGCCACGCCGCTCCGGCCGGGCAATCGGGCCGCGGATCGAGCGTGCGGAATTCGGCGTGCGTTTGGGCGAGGCGTCCGCCGGAAAAGATCGCGTTGACCGCCTCGATCACGCGCCGCGGGCAACGCATGGTCACCGAAAACTCGAGCTGACGCCCGCTGCGCCCCGCGCGAAACGCATCCACGTAAGTGCGGTACACCCGCAGATCCGCCCGCTGGCCGTAGATCGCCTGTTGATCGTCCCCCACGAAGCTGAAGCGACCCGGCAACGGGCCGGCTGCCTCCGGATCGCCCGGCCACCCGCCCGCCGGCGCATCGACGGGCCGCGTGATCTCCGTCAAAATCGCGAACATCTCTGCGTCCGTATCCTGCGCTTCGTCGAGGATGACGATGTACCCGCGCTCCCGCACCCGCCGCAGGATGTCGGGGTCGCGGATCAAGTTCCGGCACCAGGCGATCTGGTCGTCGTACGTCATGACGCCCTCCTCCAGCCGGAACTTCGCGTAGGCGTCGGCAATGGAGGCGGCGAGCGAACCGGCGGCGGCGTTGAGCCAGCGCACGTAGGGCAGCAGCGCGGATTGCACTTCGGTCAGGAACCCGGACGCGCCCCCTTTGAATTCCGGCAGCTTCAGATACGGCGCGCCGGCTTCAAACTCCCGCTGCCAGCGCCGAAGCCGCTCCTGATGTTCGAGCGTCTTCTCCATCCCTCGCTTGCCCACGAACGCCAGCGCCGCGGAAAGATCGATCGCCGGGGGCGCGGCGCCTGGCGGGCTCGCGGCGCCGGCGGGAAACTGCCGCGCGAGCGCCAGCAGTTGGTCAAACGTCAGGTGCCGGTTCACCGCGTCGAGCACGGCGGGCGCCAGCGCGAGGTCGGAGAGCGCGTCGCATTGGCAAAAACGCTCCCATAAGGCCGGCTCATCGCGGCCCTCGAGCAGCGCGGCGTTTTCGGGCAGGCCGAGGAAGCGCCCCTCGTCGCCGATCAGCTTGAGACAGAAGCTGTGGATCGTGCCGAAGAACGCGCCGCGCAACTCGGCCAGCAGCGTCTGGCGCCCATAGGCGCTGGCATCGAGCTGCTCGAGGATGAGATCGCGGGTGCGCACGCGCAGCTCCTCCGCGGCGAGCTTGCCGTACGTCACCACGACGAGGCGGCGCAGCAGGTCTGGCTGTTCGTGGCGGTGCAGGGCCAAGTTGGCGATGCGCCGGGTGATCGCCGTCGTTTTGCCCACCCCGGCGCCGGCGGAAACACAGAAGTTTTCGTCGAGCGTCTCGGCGAAGACGCGGCGCGCCGCCTCGTCGAGCAGGGGAGGTGTGGACGCCATTCTGAGGGGCATCGTACAGCAACCGGCCAGGGGTTTGACAACTTCTTCGAGCCGGTGCAAAGGCACCGCGCATGAGACTCCTTGCCGCGATCCTTTTCTCCTTTGCCAGCCTCTCCGGCGCGTTTGCCCAAGATCCCGCGGCGCCGCTCTGGATCCGTTATCCCGCCATTTCGCCCGATGGCCGCACGATTGCCTTCGCCTTTGAAGGTCATCTGTTCACCGTCCCGTCCGCGGGTGGGAAGGCCGATGTCCTGACCGCCGGTCCCGCGCACGATTTTCAACCGGTATGGTCTCCCGACAGCCGCTCCATTGCCTACGCGTCGGACGCTTACGGCAACTTCGACGTGTTCCTCATCCCGGCCGCCGGCGGCGCCCCCAAGCGCCTGACGACCCACTCCGCCGATGAACTCCCCACCGGATTCGCGCCCGACGGCAAATCAGTCCTCTTCACCGCGCACCGGATGGATGCCAAAACCAACGCGCAATTTCCCAGCAGCCGCGTCCTGCCTGAGCTGTACCGCGTCTCGGTCGAGCCCGGCCGCGCGCCGGAGCAGATCCTGACGACGCCCGCGCTCGCCGCGCAATACGACCGCGCCGGCGCCCGGATCGTCTACGAAGACCTGAAAGGGTACGAAAACCTCTGGCGCAAACATCACACCTCATCCGTCGCGCACGATCTCTGGTTGTACGATACGGCCAGCGGCTCGCACACCCGGCTGACGACGTTCGCGGGTGAGGACCGCAACCCCGTGTGGGCGCCCGACGAGAAATCGGTGTTCTATCTTAGCGAGCAAAGCGGGTCATTCAACGTGTGGAAATTGCCGCTTGATCCCGCCGGAGCGCCCACGCAGGTCACGCACTTCGACAAGAACCCGGTGCGGTTCCTCTCGATCGCGAATAACGGCGCGCTGTGCTTCAATTTCGACGGCGGCATCTACGTGCTCGACGCCGGCGGCGCCGAGCCGCGCCGGATCGCGGTCCAGCCCGGCCTGGGCGAGAGCAGGCGCCGCACGGAGGTGGTCAATTTCGGCGACGGCGCCACCGAGATCGCGCTCAACCCCGACGGCAAGGAAATGGCGTTCGTCGTGCACGGCGAAGTCTTCGTCGCATCCACCGAATACGGCGTCACCAAGCGCATCACCAATACCCCGACGCAGGAACGCTCGGTAAGTTTCAGCCCGGACGGCCGCCGTCTTGTCTTCGCCGGGGAAACGGATAAATCATGGAACCTCTACGAAGCCAGCATCGCCCAAAAGAAGGAGGACGAACCGTACTTCTATAACTCCACCGTTGTCGACGTGAAGCCGATCCTGGAAAACGGCGCGGAAAACTTCCAGCCGCAATACTCTCCCGACGGCAAGGAGGTCGCCTATCTCGAAAACCGCACGGCGCTCAAGGTGCTCAATCTCGATACGCACCAGACCCGCCTCGTGCTTTCCGGCGATAAGAACTATTCCTATAGCGATGGCGACCAATGGTACGATTGGGCGCCGGATGGCAAATGGTTTGCCGTGACGTTCAACGATCCGCATCGGTGGTCGCAGGAAGTCGGCATCGTGGACGCCGGCGGCAAACAACAACTGACCAATCTGACCAACAGCGGGTATGAAGACGTCCATCCCACGTGGTCGGCCGATGGCAAAGCCATCGTCTGGTACACGGACCGCGACGGCCTGCACGCCACGGGCTCCAGCGACGTCCACGAAGTCGATGCGTACGCGATGTTTCTCACGCAAAAAGCGTTCGACCGCTTCAACCTGAGCAAAGGAGACTTCGAGATCCTAAAGAAACAAGAGGACGACGCCAAAAAGGCAAAGGAGAAAGACAAAAAGCCGGACGACAAGAAGGACGAAGAAAAGAAAGAGCCGGTCGAAGTCGACACGAACAATATAGAGGATCGTTTCGCGCGGTTGACCCTGGGTTCGGCGCAAATCATCGACTCCGGACTGACGCCCGACGGCGAGCAATTGATTTATCTGACCAAAAGCGACGAAGGCTACGATGTCTGGCAGAATAAATTGCGCGAGAAGGAAACCAAGCGCATCGCGCAACTTCCCGAGGGCGGCAACTCGCGGGGCGACGACCAGGGATCGCAGGTCATCATCGACAAGGAAGGCAAGAACGTGTTCGTGATGGCCGGCGGCCGCGTGGCAAAGATTGATCTCGGCAATCCCAAGACCGACTGGATCAAGTTCAACGCCGAGATGGAACTCGATCGCGCCGCCGAGCGCGCGTACATGTTCGAGCATGCCTGGCGGCAAACGCGCGAGAAATTCTATGTGCCCGACATGCAGGGCGTCGACTGGGATTATTATAAGGCCGTATACGCGAAGTTCCTGCCGACCGTCACCAACAACTACGATTTTGCGGAGTTGCTCAGCGAGCTGCTCGGGGAGCTGAACGCTTCGCATACCGGCAGCGGTTACAATCGCCGCCTCCCCGGCGCGGATGACACTGCGACCCTCGGCGTATTCTACGACCCGGCGTACCACGGGGCGGGCCTGAAGGTCGACGAGATCCTGGAGGGCGGCCCGCTCGTGGTCGCCAAATCGAAGATTCAGCCTGGGATGATCATCGAGAAAATCGACGGCGTCCCGATCGCCGCCGGCGCGGACGAATGTCCGTTGTTCAATCGCAGAGCGGGCAAGCCGATGTTGCTATCGGTGTTCGATCCGGCGAAGAACGCGCGGTTTGAAGAAACGGTGAAGCCGATCAAGTTGCCCCAGCAGGAGGAACTATTGTACGCGCGTTTCATAAAATCGCGCCGGGAACTCACCGACAAGCTCTCCGGCGGACGCGTCGGCTACGTGCACGTCCGGGGCATGGATGATAAGAGCTATCGCAATACGTTCTCCGAGGTGCTGGGGCGCCAGAGCGGGAAGGAAGCGCTCATTGTGGACACACGTTTCAACGGCGGCGGGAATTTGCACGATGAACTGGCCACGCTGCTCAGCGGCAAGGAGTACCTGGAGTTTCTCCCCCGCGGCCAGAATCTCGGCTCAGAACCGTTGAACAAATGGAACCGCCAGTCGGCGGTGCTGATCGGGGAAGGCAATTACTCCGACGCGCACCTTTTCCCGTGGGTCTACCATCATTTGGGGATCGGCAAACTCGTCGGAATGCCGGTGGCCGGAACTGGCACGGCGGTCTGGTGGGAAACGCAGCAGGATCCCTCGCTCTACTTTGGCATCCCCGAGGTGGGATTCGTCGATCGGCAGGGCGAATACATGGAGCGCTCCCCGGTGGAACCGGACGTCCGCGTCGAGAACGATTACAAATCCGTCGCCGCCGGCGAAGACAAGCAGCTCGAGAAGGCCGTCGAGACGCTGCTCAAGAAGTAGGGCTTCTTAGCGCACCTTCAGCAATTCCACCTCGAAGATCAGCGTTTCATCCGGACCGATGGCGCCGCCCGCGCCGCGTGATCCGTACGCCAGCTCGGAGGGGATGTAGAACTCGAACTTGCCGCCTTCCTTCATCAACTGCACCCCTTCGGTCCACCCGCGGATCACGCCGCTCAGCGGAAACTCGATCGGCTCACGGCGCTGGTACGAACTGTCGAACTCCGCGCCATCGATGGTCGTGCCGCGGTAATGCACCAGCACGGTGTCGGAGGCCTTGGGCTGCTTGCCCTCGCCCGGCGTGAGGACCTTGTATTGCAATCCCGACGCAGTCGTTTGCACCCCTTCCTTGCCGGAATTTGCCTGGAGGAATGTCTTGCCTTTTTCGAGCGCGGATTGAGCCATGGAGAGTTGAAGTGAAAGCGCGGATCGTAATGGAGATTTCCCCTCCGCACAACCCGCATGCGGCCCGAGGAAAAAAATTGACGTTTTCTCGCGCAATTTACCCTCGGCGCCCGATTTAACCATCCGTAGAGGGCGTTGGCGCCCTTTCCCCCATGCCGCGCAAATCATCGATCCTCCGCAAGGGACTGGCTTTAATTGCCATTCCAATCGCTGTCGAGGTCGTCTTCGCGGGATTTCTCCTGCTCCGCCAGCAGCGGGTCGATGAGACCGCCCAATGGGCCATCCATACCAAAGTCGTGATCGTGCAGGCCGAGACGATGTATCGGACCCTGCTCGAGGCGGACGCCTCCGTGCGCGGCGCCATCATCATGGCAGATCCCTCGCTGGATGCGGGGGCGGCCGTCTCGCTCGCCCAACTCCCTCAGGATGTAAACGCCCTGATCTATCTCGTGCGCGACAACCCGCCGCAACTCGCGCGGCTCGAGGGCTTGCAACGGGATGTCGACGAGTTCATCGAACGGCGGCAGGCGTTGCGCAAGGCGGCCAGCAGCTTGCCCCAGGACGCCGCCATGGAAGAACTGCGCGTCGCCACAAGGCTCCATCTGGTCAGAGCCGTCCGCACGAAGCTCGACAAATTCCTGAAGGTCGAAGACGCCCTGGACCACAAGCGCGTGAGCGATTTGCGCAAGATCCAGCAAGAACAGATGTACATCCTGCCGGCGGGGGCCGTTGCGCTGATCGCGACGGGCCTGATCTCGGCCTTCGTTTTTGGGCGGAGCATCGTGCGGCGCATCGAGGTGATGAACGCCAACGTGCGCCGCTTCGCCGCCGGTGAAACGCTGGCGCCGCCGGTCTCGGGTCACGACGAAATCAGCACGCTCGACGCCTCCTTTCACCGGATGGCCGACGACCTGAAGGCCGGCGCGGCCAAGGAAAAAGACTATCAGGAGAGCCTGGAACGCCGCACCGAGGAACTTACCGTCACCAATCGCGAGTTGAGCCAGAAAAGCGACGAAAACGAGATGTTCGTCTATAGCGTGTCACATGATTTGCGCTCGCCGCTGGTGAATCTGCAAGGCTTCGGCAAAGAACTCGGCATGGCGATGGTCGAGCTAAAGACGGTGTTCGCCGAAGGCGAAATCCCGGTCCGCGAGCGCGACCAGGCGCTCGACATCCTCGAGCACGGCATGGCCGAGCCGATCCGTTTCATCCAGACGGCGGTGACCCGGCTCAGTGCGATCATCGACGCCCTCCTGCGATTGTCCCGCGCCGGCCGGGTGGAATATCAGCGGACCCTCATCGACGTGCAGGCGATCGTGATGCGCGTGGTTGACGCCACGCAGTCCGTGATGGCCCAGAAAGGCGCGCAGATCGTCATCGCGCCCGGCCTGCCGCCCGTCTGGGCCGATCCCACGGCCGTGGAGCAGATTTTCGGCAACCTGATCGGAAACGCGTTGAACTACCTGGACCCGAAACGCCCGGGACAGATCGAAATTAGCGCGGAGCCAATCCAGCCAGACTCCGGCCTGGTCACCTTCCGCGTGCGGGACAACGGGCTGGGCATTCCGGACGCTTACCTCGCCAAAATTTTTTCCATCTTCCAGCGGGTCCACGGCAACATCGCGCCGGGGGAGGGGATCGGCCTGGCCCTCGTCCGCCGCATGGTAGAGCGCCATGGAGGCCGGATCTGGGTGGAATCCGCGGAAAACGAGGGCAGCTCGTTTTTCATCGCCCTCCCGAGCGAACCGCCCGCCGCCCTCGCCTTGGAGACCCCGGAGCCCTGAGACCCCAGGGAACGCTTGTGTTTGCTCCTTTTATCAGGCATCGTGTCGATTCCATGGCTACCGTCCCTGTGCACCCGGTAACGATTCTTTTCGCCGAGGACGACGATGGGCATGCGATGCTCGTCGAACGCAACCTCAAGCGCGCCGGAGTGATCAACGGCATCGTCCGGGTGCTCGACGGCCAGGAGGCGCTGGATTTCGTGCGTTGCGAAGGGCAGTTCAACACCCGCGTGCCGAATGGCCCGATCGTGATCCTGCTCGACATCAACATGCCCCGGGTGGACGGCGTCGAAGCGCTGCGCCAGATCAAGAGCGACCCGAAAACGGCGCACATCCCGGTGATCATGCTCACGACCACGGACGACCCGCGCGAGGTCGAGCGCTGCTACCGGGCGGGCTGCAACGTGTATATCACGAAGCCCGTCGAGTACGAGTCTTTCGTCGAGGCGATTCGCCGCCTGGGGCTTTTTCTCCAGGTGGTCAAGCAGCCGTTCATCCCAAATGAATGAGTGCCACTCCCCTCGGGACCGTTCTTATCCTCGAAGATGATCCAGGCGTGGCGTACCTGCAACGCCGCCAGTTGGAGCGCGCCGGGTACGCCGTCTCCGAAGCCGTGACGCCGGAGAAAGCGCTGGCCGCCATCGAGGAGGGCGGCATCGATCTCATCGTGCTCGATTACTCGCTGGCTGGCGCGGTGAGCGGCGTCGAATTTTATCGGCAGCTTCAGGCGGATGGTTATTCGCTGCCCGCGATCCTCGTCACGGGCTTCAGCGACGAGACGCGGCTCGTGGAGGCGTTGCGCGCCGGGGTGCGCGATTTCCTGCCCAAGCGGGCGGACTTCATCGATCTGTTGGCGCCGACGGTCGAGCGCGTGATGCGCCAGGTGCGCGCCGAGCGCAAGGCCCTCGAGTCCGAGCAGCTCCGCCAGAAGGAAGAGCGCTTCCGCACCTCCGTCGAGAACATGCTCGACTGCTTCGGCATTTACTCGGCCAAGCGCGAGCCAAACGGCGTCATCGCCGATTTCTCCATCGATTACACGAATGCCGCCGCCGCCGAGCGGGGCTCGGAACCCGGCGGCCGTCAGGTGGGCCGCGGCGTCCGCTCGCTCAATGGCGCCTGCGTGGAAAGCAGACTTTTCGACGAATGCTGCCGGGTGGTGGAAATCGGGGAACCCTTCTCCAAGGACGGCTTCCTGGTCGACAACACGGCCGAACCCGGCGGTCACGTCGCCTGGTACGATATCCGCATCGCCAAGCTCGGCGACGGGTTCGTCTCCACCTGGCGCGACGTGAGCCAGCGCAT
>CAXUAZ010000159.1:0-9021 GCA_964249195.1 uncultured Chthoniobacterales bacterium | reverse complement strand
GCCCTGAGCGCCGCAACTGGCGCGGAGGGGAGACCCCCGAGGCGCAAGCCCTGCGCGAAGCTCTGGAGAAGGACGGCACGTCGCCCAGCGAGATCACCGCGAAATTGACCGCCCTGCGCGAGCAACGCAAGAAAGCCGCCGCGGAGTTAGCCGCCGCCCGGGAAGATCTGCGCAAGGTGCTGACCGTGCGTCAGGAAGCGGTGCTCGTGCAAACCGGCCTGCTGGAATAGCCTGCCGCCCATGGCCGATCTCCTCGCCGCAGAAACCGATCCGCGCCAGATCCTGGTCGCGTCCATGCTCAAGCGGCATCAGCTCTCGGGCATGGACGTCGGCGCGCTCGATCGCGCCCGCGCCGCCGGCGAGACGCGGGGGGAGACGGAGGAGGAAATCCTCCAGTGGCTCGCCGGCGAGTACGGCCTCGATTACACCGCGCTCGAGGGCGTCGAGCCGGATCGCGAGCTGCTGGGGAAATTCTCGGCGCGCGTCCTCTTAAAGGAGGAACTGCTGCCCCTGCGCCAGGTCAACGGCCACGTGGAGGTCGCGGCCAGCCGGCTCTTCGCGAGCCCCGGCTTGGACAGCCTGCGCGCGGTCACGAGCCTGACGCTCCGGCCGGTGCTGGCCCCCAGCGAGGCGCTGCAGCGCGAGATCAAGAAGCACCTCGGCGTCGGCGCCGACACGCTCAATCTCCTCGAAAACGACGAGAGCTTCCAGGTCGTCACCGACGATCGCGCGGACGACGGCGACCTCGACAAGGCGGCCGAAGACGCGTCGATCATCCGGTTCGTCAACCAGGTGCTCGGCGACGCCATTTCGTTGCGCGCGTCGGACATTCACGTGGAGCCGTTCGAACACGAGCTGCGCATCCGTTACCGGATCGACGGCCTGTTGCAAGAGGTGCCGGTGCCCGCGCAGATCAAGCGCTTCCAACCCGCGATTGTGTCGCGCATCAAGATCTTGAGCAATCTCAACATCGCCGAGAAGCGCGTCCCGCAGGATGGCCGCATCAAGCTGCGGGTCAAAAACGCCGACGTAGACATCCGTGTATCGGTCATCCCGATGTTGCACGGCGAGGCGACGGTCATGCGTCTGCTGCGGCAGGATGCCGGGATGATCGGCCTCAACGGCCTCGGGATGGCCGAGCGCGAGCGCGAGATCTTCGAGCGCGTGCTGGAAATGCCGCACGGCATCGCGCTGGTCACCGGCCCCACCGGCAGCGGCAAGACCACGACCCTTTACAGCGCGTTGCACCAGATCAACGACGCGGTGCGCAAGATCATTACGATTGAAGACCCGGTGGAGTACCAGCTCAAAGGGATCAACCAGATCCAGGTGGCCGAAAAGGCGGGGCTGACGTTTGCGCGCGGATTGCGCGCCATTTTGCGCCATGACCCAGATGTCGTCCTCATCGGAGAAATCCGCGACCAGGAAACGGCGCAAATCGCCGTGCAGGCGTCGCTCACGGGTCACATGGTGTTCTCGACGCTGCATACCAACGACGCCCCGGGCGCCTTGACGCGGCTGGTCGACATGGGCGTCGAACCTTATCTTGTGGCGTCTTCCCTGGAAGCCGTCATGGCCCAGCGCCTCGTGCGCGTCCTGTGCGCCGAGTGCAAAACGGTGGACGTCACCGCCCGCACAAAATCGTTGCGCGAGCGCGTCGAAGCCCTGCGCGACACGACGATCTACGCGGCGGTCGGCTGCAAGGCGTGCCGCGGCACGGGATACACGGGGCGACGGCCGCTCTTCGAGTTGATGACGATGACGACGGCGGTCCGCGAGGTGTTGTTGCGTGGCGGTTCGAGCGGGGAAATCAAGACGGTCGCCCGGCGCGAAGGCATGCGCAATCTGATCGAGGACGGCTGGCGTATCGTCCGCATGGGCATCACGACGCCCTCGGAAGTCCTGCGCGTCTCCAAGGAAGAAACCGAAGCCGGCCTTAACGCGCCTGTATGACCTCCAAAGCCGTCATGTTGAGCGCAGCGAGGAACGAGCGCAGCCGAAACACCCTACTGACTTCGGTTCGGGGGCGGTGGACTTCGATCGGAGCTGCCCGGGCCGGAAAGTCAGTAAGGTCCTTCGGCGACGCTCGCAAGCTCGCTGCTCAGGATGACAAAGGGGGTTAAATAGCGATGCCCATCTTCGACTACAAAGCCGTCAGCCCCGGCGGCGCCGCCACGCTCGGCCGCATTGACGCGACCGGGCGCCAGGACGCCGCGCGCATCCTCGAGTCGCGCGGCCTGACGCCGGTCAAACTCACCGAAACCGCCGATGGCAACGGCACTGCTAAACCGGCGAAATCTGGCTTCTCCTTCAAATCCAAGCGCATCCCGTTTTCCGCGTTGGAAGATTTCACCCGTTCGCTCTCCAGCCTGCTTGCGGCCAACGTCCCTCTCTCCCGCGCGCTGACCATTCTCTATAAGGAAAGCTCCAACCCCGCCGCCGGCGCGAAATGGCGCGAACTGCATGATCTCGTCATCGACGGCATCTCCCTCGGCGACGCCATGGCGCGCTCGCCCGATGTCTTCCCGCGCGTGTACGTGGCCATGGTGGAGTCCGGCGAGGCGGGCGGCTTCCTCGATGTCGTGCTCGCGCAGATCGCCGAGTTTCAGGCGCGCGAGAAGGAGCTGCGCGCCAAAGTCATCGCCGCCATGATGTACCCGGCGGTCTTACTAACATTGGCCATCGCGGTGTTAATCTTTTTGTTAGTTTTCTTCATCCCGCGTTTTCAGACGCTCTTTGATAGTTTCGATGCGGCGCTGCCGCTGATCACGCAGATCATCGTCGGCATCAGCAACCTGCTCCGGCATTACGGAATCTGGGTGCTGATCGTCGGCGCGGCAGCCGTCTATTTCGGCGGCAAATGGGCCAAGCTCGACCGCAGCAAACGCCTCTGGGAAGGCTGGCTGCTCCGCACGCCGGTGATCGGCCCGCTCATGGCGCAGATCGCCATGGCGCGCTTTTGCCGGATGCTCGGCACGCTCCTGGGCGCGGGCGTTTCGTTGATCAGCGCGCTGTCCGTCTCGCGCCGCTCGCTCGGTTATCAGACGCTCATCGATCTGGTGACCGACTCCACCGAGCGCGTCAAGAAGGGCGAGCCGTTAGGCGCGAGCCTCGCGCAATCCCGCGTGCTCTTCGGCGGGTCGACCCTGGAAATGATCGCCGTCGCCGAAGAGAGCGGCCGCCTCGACTCCGAGCTCGTGCGGCTGGCCGGCGTCACCGAAGTCACCCTCGACCGCCAGCTCAAGACGGCGGTCTCGCTGGCCGAGCCGATCATGCTTTTCTTCATCGCCGCGTTCATCGGCACCATCTTCATCGGCATGGTGCTGCCGATCTTCTCCATGCAGGATTACATCAAATGAAAACCCACCTCCCTCCTCGCCGCCGCGCGGCCTTCACCCTCGTCGAAATGCTGCTCGTGCTGGTCATCCTGGCCACGCTCGCGGCCATCGTGATCCCCAAACTCTCCGGCCGCGCGCAACAGGCCAAGGTCACCGCCGCCCACACGCAGATCTCCAGCTTCGAGACAGCGCTGGATTCCTTCGAGGTGGACACCGGCGCCTACCCGCGCTCGCTCGACGCGCTCTCCTCGGAGCCGAGCGGCGTGCAAAACTGGAAGGGCCCCTACCTCGCCAAGGGCGTCCCGCTCGATCCCTGGGGCAATCCCTATAGTTATACCTATCCGGGCAAGAACAATCCCTCCGGCTACGACATCATGTCGATGGGTCCCGACGGCCGCGCCGGCGGCGATGACGACGTCACGAATTGGGACAAAAAATGACCCGCGGGGCAGCACATCCGCGGCCATCCCGCGCGCCCGCCTTCACCCTCATCGAGTTGGTGTTGGTGATGGTGCTCATTGCCGTGATGGCTGCTTTGTCCGTCCCCGCGCTGGCCCGGTCGATGCGTTCGCGCGGTCTTTCCAGCGAAGGCGCCCGGCTGCTCGCGCTCACCGAATACGCGCGCGACGAGGCCCGCTCTCAAGGCGTGCCGATGACCGTCTGGATCGACGCCCCGGGCGGCCGCTACGGGGTGGAACCCAAAGACGGGTACGCCGCGTCCGCCGACCGCAATCGCACGTTCACCATGGCGCCGGAAATACAGTTCGCCCCGCTCGACGCGCCGGCCAGCGGCGGGAACGTCCACGCCGCCGAGTTCGAGCCCGACGGCACGATGGACTCCGCCAGCCTGGAGCGCATCCGCCTCACGGATAAATCCGGCAACGCGGTCGAACTGACGCGGACCGCCGACCGCTGGGGTTACGAGATTGCGACAGCGCCCGCCAAATGAAAAAAGACGCCTTCACGCTGGTCGAGATCCTCGTGACGCTCGTCTTCATGGGCGTCGTGTTGCCCGCCGTGGTCTCGGCGCTTTTGATCGCAAACCGCGCATCGGTTTCCGCCGATCGCTCGGCCGTCGCGTCGCAACTCGCGCAAAATGAAATGAGCGAACTGCTCGTCGACAACGCCTGGGCCTCCAGCGCGAGCAGCGGCGATTTCGGCGCCGATTATCCCGGTTACAAATGGACCTTCTCCCAACGCGATTGGCCCGAGGGCGCGATGACGGAGCTGACCGTGGCGGTAAAGTTCCAGGTGCAGGGCCGCGACCAGAGCGTCAAGCTGGTGACGCTCGCCACGCAGAACACGGGCAACGCTTCACCTTCCCCTGCGTCGGGTACATTATGAAGACGAGGCGCGCATTTACCCTGATCGAGCTGCTGCTGGCGATGTTCGCCGCGGCGATCATCATGGCGTCGATCTACGGGCTGTTTTCAAAGGCGGTGCATTTGCGCAACCACGCGGTGGAGTTGGTCCACCAGACCCGTCTGAGGGCAAGGGCGGCGGCGACCTTGCGGTGCGATTTGCGCGGGGCGATCGTCACGGGCGGGCTGCTGGCATCGGTGCTGGAGGGTTCCGCGCAGGCGCCGTCGTCGAACTTCCCAGGTTATCTGAAATTCAGCACGTCCACGGCGCGCGCGGATGACAATGGCGTCGGCGGGGACGTGCAGCAGGTCGAGTATTTCATCGCCAGCGGCGCTGACCCAAAGGAGGGCACCCTGGTGCGGACGGTCGAGCGCGACCCGCTTTCCGCAACGCAGACCGACCTGCCGCAGGACGCGGTGTTAAGCGGCGTGACCGCGATGGAGGTCTCCTTTTACGACGGCGCGGAGTGGACCAATGCCTGGAGCTATTCCACGGACACCCCCACGCTCCCCGAAGCGGTGCGCGTGATCATCCGGCAACCCGCGCCCGCGCCGCCCATCGAGGTGGAAGAGCCCTGGGCGACCGCGCCCCAGACCGACCCATCGCCGACCCCTGCCACATGAGCGCGCGTCATCCGGCAATGCAGCATAGGTCGTATAGGTCCTATAATACCTATTCTGGCTCGGTGCTCATCGTGGTCATCTGGGCCTGCCTCGGGTTGGTCGCGCTGGTGCTGGTCTTCGGGCAAGCCATGGCCATGAACTACCGCGGCGCCGGCAACGACCTTGCCGCCCGCCAGGCCGACGCCGCCATCGAAGGCGCCGTCAATTACGCCAAATACATCTTCTCCAACGTCGACACTCCCGGCCTCTTCCCCGACCCGACCACCTACCAATACGAGGCCGTCCCGGTGGGCGACGCCACGTTCTGGTTCCTCGGCGGCGACTCCCAAAACGCGCTCGACTCGCGCCCCTACGGCCTCGTCGACGAAGCCTCCAAACTCAACGTCAATACCGCCAGCGCCGACGTGCTCGCCCTCCTCCCCAACATGACGACCGACTTCGCCGCGGCCATCGTTGCCTGGCGCACTCCGGCCGGATCGTCTGACTCGCTGTCCGGCTCCGTCAGCGGACTCAACGGCAACACCTACACGCCCAAGAGCGCCCCTTTTGAGACCGCGGAAGAGATCGGCATGGTCAACGGCGCCGACCCTCTCCTGCTCTTCGGCGAAGACGCCAACCTCAACGGCGCCCTCGATCCCAACGAAGACGACGGCGACAAATCCTCGCCCGCCGACAACTCCGACGGCAAGCTCGACCCCGGCCTCCTCTCCTACGTGACGACGTTCAGCCGCGAGCCCAACACGCAGGCCGACGGCACGAAGCGGGTCAACGTGAGCGACATGCGCGCCGCCGCCCCGGCGTTGCAGGCGCTCTTCGCCAAAATCCCCACCCTGACCTCGCAATTTCCCAGCGTGATCGGGCATTTCCGGGACAATCCGGTCGTCACCAGCGTGCTCGACTTCTACGTGCGCAGCGGGCTGACGGCCGACCAGTTCGCGCCGCTCGCCGGCGCCATCAGCACTTCCAATGACCAGTACATCAAAGGGCGGGTCAACGTGAATACCGCCAGCCAGGAAGTGCTCTCCGCGATCCCCGGCATCGGGACCGAGCTGGCCAGCACGTTGATCGGCGCGCGCCAGAGCCGCACGACGCAAGACACCAGCATCGCCTGGGTCGGCGACGCGCTTGGCCTCGGGCCATCGATCCAGGCCGGCCGTTACCTCACCGGCGCCAGCTACCAGGCCAGCGTGGATGTGGCCGCGGTGGGCAAAGACGGGCGCGGTTATCGCCGCACGCGCTTTGTGATCGACACCAGCACCGGCACGCCCAGAATCATCTACCGGCGCGACCTGACCGGCCTCGGCTGGGCCCTCGGCAGCGCCGCCCGCCAGCGGCTCGCCGACAACAAAGGCAGCCTCGCCCCCCGATGAACGCCCTCAAAAAACCGGACCTGACCGCCCTGCGCCAACGGTTGCAGACGGCCCAGGCGCTCGGCGTCACGATCGAGCCCGGTCGCATCGCCGTCGATCTCGTCCGGCGCAATGAAACCGGCGTGCGCACCGTCCGTTCGTTCGCCCTGCCGATCACGGTGGAAGCGCTCCTGGCCAACCCGGAGGCGGCCGGCGCGGAGTTCTCGACGCAGCTGTTGGCGGGCAACATCCGCGAGCGCAAGTGCGCGGTGTGCATCCCGCCGGGTTGGGCGCTCACGGCGCCGACGGATGTCCCGGCGATGTCCGCCGAAGATCTGCGCAGCTACCTGGAGTTGCGCGCCGAGCGCGACTTCCCGATTGCACCCTCGGAGCTGCGGCTGGCGCATTGCGCGTTCAACCTGCCCGACGGCACGCGCGCCGCCACCCTCGCCGGCGCGCCGGTCAAGAAGCTCGATGCGATCGAGCGCATGTTGACGAAGGCCGGCTGCCGCGTCGTTTCGATCTCGCTGGGGCTCGACCGGTGTCTGGCGTCCAACGGCTCGACCGGCGCCCTGCACTTCCTCGCCGGTCCGGACGCCGTGGATCTCGTGACCGTCTCCGGCGGCGGCGTCGCGGCTCGGCGCACGCTCGTCGCCCGCGACGACGCGACCGCCCTTTTCCCGGAGGTGCGGATCAGTCTCGGGCGGCTGCCGGAAGCGCTGCGCGCCGGCATCCATTCGGCGACATTTGAAGGCGGCGCGGAAGCGGCGGCGCGGCTCTTCGCGGGCTTGCAGGCGCCGTTGCAGCGCGCGGGCATCGCGAGTGCGCTCGCGTCCGATGAGATCGTCGGCCGGGCCGGAGCGCTCGCCGCCGAGCGGTGGCTGCGCAAGGCGCCGGCGGCGTTTGAATTTGTCGCGCCGAAGGTCAATCCGTGGCAGCAGAAAATTCGGCAGTTCGACAGCGGCCGGCGGCGTTGGATCATCGCGGCGGCCGCGGGGATCGTGCTGTTGCCGATCCTCGCGTTCCTGATCCGCTCGTCGATGGAAAGCGGCCTCAACGACGAGTGGAACGCCATGCGCAACAACGTGGCCGACCTGGAGACCATCCAGCAAAAGATCCGGCAGTTCCGCCCGTGGTTCGATCAATCGCCGACGAGCGTCGCGATCCTCGAGAGCCTCGCCGCCGCCTTCCCCGATGCCGGCGACGTATGGGCCAAGAGCATCGAGATCAACGACGACTCCAAGGTGACGTGCACCGGTTTTGCGCGGAACACGGCGGCGCTCACGAACATGCGCGAGGCGCTGCGCCGCCGGCCGGGCGTCGCGGGGTTGCAGGTGCAACAGGTGCGCGGTGAAAACCCGGTGCAATTTACCCTCGTCTACAAATGGGTGCGACCATGAACCGCGAAACCATGCTCAAGATCGGCGCGGGCGCCTGCGGAGGCTTGCTGCTGCTCAATTACGTCGTGATTAATCCCGCGCTCAACGCCTGGAGCGCGCAGAGCGAGCGCATGACCGCGATCCGCAAGAAGGTCATGCACGGCCGGCAACTCCTCGAGCGCGAGCACTCGACGCGCAGCCGATGGGCCGACATGCAGCGCACCGATTTGCCCGAGGATAATTCGGCCGCGGAGGAAGCGGTGTTCAAGGCCATCGGCCGTTGGACGCAGGCGTCGCACGTGATTTTCACCAACCTCTCGCCGCAGTGGCGCCAACACGAGGAAGGGTACGATACCCTGGAGTTCCGCGCGACGGTGACGGGCGACCAGGCGTCGCTTGGGCGATTGATGTATGAACTGGAGAGCGACCCGTTGCCAGGCCGGCTGGAAGAAGCCGAGGTGAGCGCCCGCGACGCCAAGGGGCAGGGCGTCTCGGCGGCGCTGCGATTTACTTTTGTGCGGTTAAACGAAGCCGCGGGGAGGGCAACGCGATGAAGCGTATGGTCATTTGTTTATGTGTCCTCGCCGCGGCGCTCAACGCCCGTGCGCAGCAAACCGCGCCGCCGGCCTACGAATCGTTCCGTCTCGTGCGGCTGCGCAACATGTTCGACCCGGACCGGCGCGGGATTCGCGGGGATGCGGCTGTCAGCTCCGCCCCGCGGGCCGGCGGCCCGCTGCCAAACTTCATCACCTTCACCGGCGCGATGGTCACCGAGGGGCGCAAGCTCGCGTTTTTCTCCGGCGCCCGGCCCGAATACAACCGCGTCATCGGACCCCGCGACCGCATTGCCGACTTCACCGTCAACGATGTCACCGCTGGCCAGGCAGAGCTCCGGCTCGGCGACAAAAAAGTGATCGTGGCCGTCGGCCAGAACGTCCCGCTGACCGGCTCGACCGCCGCCAATCAGCCC
>CAXUAZ010000158.1:0-9124 GCA_964249195.1 uncultured Chthoniobacterales bacterium | reverse complement strand
CCGCCGGTTGCGCCAGGCGTGGGGCGACGCCGGGTTTGACCCCGAAACGCTGGCGGGCCGCCGCGATCTGCCGCGGCTGCGCTTTGGCACGTGGGTCGGCGGCGATCGCGACGGGCACCCGCTCGTCACCGCGGAGACGACGCGCGAGACGCTGGCCGAGCTGCGCGCGGGCGGCCTGCACGTGGTCACGCGTCAACTCAGCCATCTGGCCAATCGGCTTTGCCTCTCGCACAACGTCCAGAGCCCGCCGCCGGCGTTCACCGCGCAGTTGAGCCGGCTGGTGGAAGAGGCGGGGGAGAAGGGCGCGGCGATCGTGCGCGATTCGCCCGAAGAGCCTTGGAAACAGTATGTGCGTCTCCTCGTCGCCAAGCTGCCGCACGCCGCGGGCCATCGCGACGGCCGCAACACCTACCAGCGCGCCAGCGAGCTCGCCGCCGACCTCGAGCATCTCTATGAATCGCTGATCGCCATCGGCGCCCGGCGCATCGCGCGGCAGGATGCGCTCCCGGTCCTGCGTGCGGTGGCGACCTTCGGGTTTCACCTGGCCACGCTCGACATCCGGCAAAACTCGCGCTTTCACGATCTCGCGTTCGGGCAGTTGACGCGGGACGAGAGTTTCCAGACGTGGCCCGAGGAACGGCGGCTGGAGTTCATCGAGACGGAGTTGCGTTCGCCGCGGCCCTTTGCGCAGGCCGACTCCAGCGCGGGCGCCGAGGCGGATGCCGTGCTCTCCTGCTATCGTCTGCTCAACGAGCAACACGCGGCGCACGGCCCGGCCGGCCTCGGCGCGCTCATCGTGAGCATGACGCGCCGCCTGAGCGACCTGCTGGTCGTCTACCTGCTGGCGCGCGAGTCCGGCCTCGCGCGCAATACCCCGGAGGGTTTGGTGTGCCTGATGCCCGTCACGCCGCTCTTTGAAACGCCCGAGGATCTCGAAGGCGCCCCGGAGATCATGCGGGCGTTCCTCGCGCACCTGGTCACGCGCCGCAGCCTGGCGGCCGCGGCGGAAAACGGCGGTCCGCTCGTCCAGCAGGTGATGATCGGCTACAGCGACAGCAACAAGGAGAGCGGCATCCTGGCCAGCCAATGGGCGCTCCATCGCGCGCAGCGGGCCATTACAGAAGTGGGTCAGCAGGCGGGTGTGCGCATCCGGTTTTTCCATGGGCGCGGCGGCACGATCAGCCGCGGCGCCGGGCCGACGCACCGGTTCCTGGATGCATTGCCGGCCGGGGCGATCAGCGGGGATCTGCGCGTGACCGAGCAGGGCGAGACCATCGCGCAGAAATATGCCAACCCGCCGACGGCTAACTTCAACCTGGAGCTGCTGCTGGCCAGCACGGCGGGCGCCTCGTTGCGGCCGCCCGCGCCGGGCGGCTTCGAGGGCTCGGAGCCGGCGGTGGACCGGCTGGTGGAGTTGAGCCGGGACGTTTACGAGGGCTTGCTCAAGGAAGACGGGTTCATGGAGTTTTACGGTCAGGCGACGCCGATCGACGCGCTGGAAAGCAGCAGCATCGGGTCGCGGCCGGCGCGGCGGACAGGGCAGCGGACGTTGGCCGATTTGCGGGCGATCCCGTGGGTTTTCAGTTGGAACCAGTCGCGCTTTTACCTGCCGGGCTGGTACGGGGTAGGGTGGGCGTTGAGCCAGTTGCACGAGACGGACGCGGCAGCGTTTGGCGTCCTCAAGGCGCGGCTGTCGGCGGGATGGCCGTTCCTGCGGTACGTGCTGATGAACGTCGAGACCAACCTCGCGAGCGCGGACCTCGGCATCATGAGCCAGTACGCTACATTGGTGGGCAACGAGACGGTGCGCCGGCATTTCCTGGGGCGGATCGTCGAGGAGTTTGAGCGCACGCGCGAGATGCTGGGCGTCTGTTTCGACCGCCCGGCGATGGACCGCCGCCCGCGCGCCGCGAAGACCCTTGCGCTCCGCGCCGATGCGTTGCGGGTGCTGCATCAGCAGCAGATCGACCTGCTGCGCCAATGGCGCGGCATGCACGCCGAAGGCAACGAGGCGGAAGCGCGCCGGATGCTGCCGGAGCTTCTCCTTTCCATCAACGCGATTGCCAGCGGACTGCGGACGACCGGTTAGAACTCACTTCAACGCATGGATCACCCGCCGTTAACCGCCGAGGCTTTACCGCCGGCATCCTGGCGTTCGAGCCGGCAACCCGGCGGACGGGAGATCTCGCGCTGGTTGCTGACCCCGCCCGAGGGCACGCCTAACGGGTTGCCGCGGCCGATCCGCGCGCTCAACTTCACGGTCGCGCTGGCAATCGTGGCGTTTGCCTTGTACTGGCCGTTCACCCAGTTGGTGACCACCTGGAACTGGGCGGACGTCTACAAGTACCGGTCAAAATTTTACGACGGCTTCCTGCTCACGATTGCGCTATCGGTCGCCGCGTTGATCCTGAGCACCGTGATTGGGTTGGCGTCGGCGCTGGCCGGGCGTTCGCGCCTGTTGCTATTACGGTATCTCAACAAGATCTACATCGACCTCATGCGCGGGACGCCGTTCCTGGTGCAGATCCTCATCTTCTTCTACGTGATGGCGGCGGCGATCGGGATCAACGATCGCAACACGGCCGGCGTGCTCGTGCTCGCGATCTTTAGCGGGGCGTACATCAGCGAGGTCGTGCGCGGCGGCATCGAGAGCGTCGGCAAGAGCCAGTTGGAATCGGCCAAGGCCATCGGGTTGAGCGCGGCGCAGACGTACCGGTTCGTGATCTTCCCGCAGGCGTGGCGGCAGATCATGCCGTCGATGGCGGGGCAGTTCGTGTCCATCGTGAAAGACAGTTCGCTCCTTTCGGTGATCTCGATCAACGAGTTCACGCGCAATGTGGAGGAGACCAGCGCGAATACATTCGGGAGTCTGGAGTGTTATATCCCGCTGGCGATCGGGTATCTCATCTTGACGTTGCCGATTGCGGTGATCACGCGGCGGCTGGAAGGGCGCAATCGTTTCGAGACATGAAGCTCGAAGTCGAAGGAGTATCGAAGACGTTTGACGGGCATTGTGTGCTCGACGGCATTTCGCTGGATTTCGACGAGGTCCAAACGCTCGTGCTCATCGGCCCCTCAGGCGGTGGGAAATCGACCCTGCTCCGGATTCTCGCCGGTCTCGAATACCCCGACGAAGCGGCAAATTGCCACGTCGCGATCGACGGCGACCCGGTCGTGTACCGGGAGGACATGCTGGCCAAACATCGTCGCACGATCGGAACCGTCTTCCAGGCGTTCAACCTCTTCCCCCATCTTACCGCCTTGCAGAATGTCACCCTGCCGCTGACGCGCGTGCACGGGATGAAGCCGGCCGAGGCAACCGAGACGGCCATGCGGGAATTGGGTCGGTTCCGGCTCGCCGCGCATTGTCACAAAAAGCCGGCGGAACTCAGCGGCGGGCAACGCCAGCGCGTGGCGATTGCGCGGGCCATCGCGATCAAGCCGCGCCTTCTGTTCTTCGACGAGCCGACCAGCGCGCTCGACCCGGAAATGACCAGCGGCGTGCTGGAGGCGATCGAGGAGTTGCGCGACGAAGGGCGCGACTTCATCCTCGTGACGCACGAGATGGGGTTTGCCCGGCGGGTGGCGGATCAGGTGGCCGTGCTGGCCGAGGGGCGGATCGTGGAGGCGGGCGATGCGGCGTCGGTGTTCGACGCGCCGCGGGAGGAGATGAGCCGGGCGTTTTTTGCGAAGGTGTTGAAGTACTGACATGACCGCCGCCTCACCCGAGCGCAAGCTGGCCATCTTCGGCGCGGCGCACCTGATCATCATCGCGCTGACGCTGCTGCTGCCGATGGCGATGTCGCTGGCGACCCGCCGCCGCCAGCGTCCGCAAGTCGCGCGCGCGCTGGCGCTGGCGCTCGCGGGATTGCTGATCGCCTCCTGGATCGTCGCGCTGACGGTCGGCTATGGCGCGGGCCTGATCACCCGCTGGCCGCAAGCGCTGCCGATGCAGCTCTGCGATGTATCGGCGTTCGTGGCGATTGTCGCGCTCATCTGGCGCGGTCAACAGGCTTATGAGCTGGCATACTTTTGGGGGTTGGCAGGTACGTCGCAGGCGATCCTCGCGCCGGACATTGCGTTGGATATGCCGCTGGCGCTGGCGATCAGTTTTTTCGTGCAGCATTGCGGCATCGTGGTGGGCGCGTTGTTCATGACGTGGGGACTCCACATGCGGCCGGCGCCGGGCGCGGTCTGGCGCGCGTTCGGGTGGACGCAAGTTTACACGGCGGCCGCCGGGTTCATCGATTGGGCGGCGAACATGAACTTCGGCTACCTGCGCGCCAAGCCGGTCCACGCCACGATGCTCGATTCGTTCGCGCCGTGGCCGTGGTACATTTTGGAGTTGGAGGTGATGGCGCTGGCTTCGTTCGTGGTGTTCTACGCGCCCTTTTGGCGCCGGAGGTGACGCGTCACTTCCGCGACATCCGAGGTCGGCAATTGGCACGTGTTGCCTTCGCAGAATTGGACGGTGGCCGGAGCGTCCCCCGCGGTGAAAGTCACGACCTTGTTCGGAAAGAACGGAGCCCTGACTGCTTGCAGCAGCGCCTGCGGGTCCGCGCCGGAAATTGCCACGCGGGTGAGTTCCTGCGCGAGCGCATCCTGGGCGGCGAGCATCAGCGGCATCGATTGCGCGAGATGCGGACTCGCAAACGACCGCACCGTTTCCAGCGCCTTCTCGCGGAACTCCGCGCGGTCCGTTATCGCGGCGAGCCGGGCCAGGTTCAACGCCGTCACGGAACTCGCGCTGGGCTCCGCCCCGTCGTGATCGTCCTTGAGCCGCAGGAGCACGCTGGCGTCGCGCCCGCTGGCGGAGAAATAGCGGCCGTCCGCCGGATCGCGGAATAACTCGTCCTGTTCGTCCTGCAGGCGCGCCGCCCAATCGAGATGAGCGGCGTCAAACCCGGCTTCGTACAAGTCCAGCAGCCCGGCGATGAGAAACGCGTAATCCTCGGCGAACGCTGCCGTTACGCCGGGACCTTCGCGATAGCTGCGCAACAACCCGCCGTCGGAATAGAGGTGCGTCCGCAGGAACCCGGCCGCGCCGCGAGCCAGCGCGAGATCTCCCTCGTCGCCCCAGGTCTGGTACGCCCGCGCATACGCGGAGATCATGAGGCCGTTCCAGGCGGTGACGATCTTGTCGTCCAAGTGCGGACGCGGCCGCCGGTTGCGCACGGCCAGCAATTTGACGCTCGCCGTTTTCAACAACGCCGCTTCACCCGGGGAACGCTCCTCCAGCGGCGCGCGCGCGTAGAGGATATTCTTGCCGGTAAACTCCCCGTGGGGATCGCTGCCCTGCGGCGTGTTGCCGGCGGCGGTCACCATGTAGTGGCCGCAGAAAAGCGACGCCTCCTCCGGCGTCAGGGCCGCCTCGATCTCGGCCTGCGTCCAGACGTAGAAGGCGCCTTCCGCGTGCTCCGGCCGGCCTTCCGCAAGGAGGCTGTCCGCGTCCTCGGCGCAGTAGAAGCCGCCCTCCGACGAGAGCAGATCGCGCCGAACATAATCGAGCACATCCCGCGCCGCCCGGGCGTACGAGACCTTGCCGCTGATCTGAAATGCCTCCACGCAAGCCACGACCAACTGCGCCTGATCGTAGAGCATCTTTTCAAAGTGCGGCACGTGCCAGTATCGATCGACCGAATACCGATGAAACCCGCCCCCGAGGTGGTCGTGCATTCCGCCGGCGATCATGTGATCGAGCGTGCCGAGAAACATCTCGTTCGCTCCGACCCGGGCGAGCAAATGCAACGTGACCGGCCGGGGAAACTTGGGCGCCGACCCGAAGCCGCCCCACTCCGCATCGTAAACGCGGGCGAGCGTTTCGGCGGCCTCGCGAAACGCCTCCTCGATCGGCGGCAGAGCCCCGGGCGCCGAGGACGCGGATTGGGTGTGCTCGCGCAATCCCGCAAGCACCCGTTCGCCGTGCGCCTCCACGCTGGCGCGGTCGTCGCGCCACACCTTCGCGACGGACTGGCACACGGACGCAAAACCCTTTCGGCCATACCGGTCATCCGGCGGGAAATACGTGCCGCCGAAGATCGGCTTGAGATCCGGCTGCAACCACACGCTCATCGGCCAGCCGCCGCTGCCGGTGGTCGCCTGGACGTAGGTCATGTAGACGCGGTCAATGTCCGGCCGCTCTTCGCGATCGAGTTTGACGTTCACGAAAAGCTCGTTCATCACCGATGCGGTTTCGGGGTTCTCAAACGACTCGTGCGCCATCACGTGGCACCAATGGCAGGTCGAGTAGCCCACCGACAGGAAGATGGGCTTGTCGTCCGCCCGAGCCCGGGCAAACGCCGCCTCGCCCCACGGCATCCAATCCACCGGATTGCCGGCGTGCTGCAGGAGGTACGGAGACTTCTCGCGCGCGAGACGATTGCCGGGAGAGGGCGGGTGAACCATCACCCACTTTACACCGCGACGGCCAGGGGAGCCATCCCGCCCCGCGGCCGGCGGTGAGCCAGCGCGATCATCGGTTTCTCGACCCAGTGCCACGATGCGTATGCGATTGGAAGCACGGCGGCCATGCTCAAGGCAAACATCGCGCCGGCGCCGATCTCCCGGCCTAACCAGTGAACGATCAACTGCTGCAGCGGAAAGGCGTAGATATACATGCCGTACGAGGGGTCTCCCAACCTGGCCCAGCGATGGAGGACGGGCGCGCGGAGCTGCGCCGCGTACAAGATCAGGTAAGTAACGCACGGAAAAGCCGCGAGGTACCCGATGTTAAAAGGGTACCCTTCGTCCGTCGACAGCGTGGCCAGGCAGACGCTCGCCGCGACCAGCGCGCCCCACCGGTTCAGCTTGAGCCGGTCGCGATAGACGTAGCTGAGCGAGCCCAGCAGGAACCACATCGAGCATTCGCTCCGCGGGGTTGCCAACACCCGGGCCGGAACCGGGTCGGCGCCGACCGCGAGGAAGAACTGGACCAGCCAGTAAGCGATCAACGCCGCGGCGATCCGACCGAACACCCGTCGGGACAAGCCGTGGGCAACCCCGAGCACCAGCAGGGCGCCGTAGCACATGATCTCGCCCGGCAGGGTCCAGAGCGAGCCGTTCACGCTCTTGAACGGGGTGTCCGTAAATGCCCCCGGCAAGGTGTGTTGCTGGTAGAAGATAACGGCGTTTCGCAGGTAGCCGTAGGTCCGCGCCGTCCCGAAGTAAGCGGGCATTGACAACTGCGTCGCCAGCGGGCCGACCACAAAGGCACAGAACAGCAGCGCGCAGAAAAAACCGGGAAGGACGCGCAGCGCCCGTTTGCGAACGAAGCCGACGATCTCCGGCCGCTCGAGCCAGCTCCGCGTGATCAGCAACCCGCTCATCACGAAAAAAATGCCGACGCCGAGCTGGCCAAACGACTGGTAACCCGTCAACCGGTGCAGCGGCTCCCACGCGACGCCGCGCAGCGCAAACGAGTGACTGAAGATGACGAACGCAGCCGCCAGGAAGCGAAGGAAGTCGAAGTTGTTTTCCCCGCGGCTGCGCCACCGGCTTTCCAAGGTCGAAATCGGCGCCGGTGTCATATAAAAACGAAACCGACGCTCAACCGCAATCGGCTTTCCGGTTGCGGCTGGCGTCGGCGCTGTTGACGGGAACAGCTCGTAAATGTTGCCCTAATCGCCGCGGGTGTTGGCGGTCTCCTTGAAGCTCACGCCGGGCGGGTTGCAATCGCCGGGCGCCGGGTACTCGGAGGCGATCTGCTTGATCGGGGTCTTGATGAGCCGGATGGAGCCCTTCGCGTTGTTGCGCCAGCCGTTGTTGTCGGCCATTTCGTTGTGGCTGCTGTTCTTCAGGCCGGTAATTTGATCTTCCAATCCAGTGCCATATTGCTGCGAGATGATCGTCGGGGTGACAAAAATCAAGAGATTGCGCTTGGTTCGAGCATTGATATGCTCCTGAAACAGATATCCGATAACCGGAATGTCACCAATAACGGGCACTTTTGTCAATCCTTGGCTGCTTTCGTCCTGAAGTAGGCCGCCGATAGCTAACGTGCATCCACTCTTGATCAACACGTTCGATTCCAAAGAGCGAGTGTCAATGACAGGGCTGGAGACGGTTGCCCCTTGGAATTGAAAAGTTGCATCTTGGACCTTGTTGCTAATCTCGGGCTTTACGGAAAGAGTGATGAAATTATCTTTATTAACCGAAGGCTTTACCACGAGCGTGTTGCCATAAACCTTGTCTTGAAAGCCGCCGAACACTGCGGTAGCCGTTTGCTCGTTGAAGTTAAGCTGTGGCACTGGCTGATTGCGCGTGATCTTGATGGTGGCCTCCAGGTTATCGGCCGTGACGATGCGAGGATTGGCCAGGAACTCGGCGTCCGCGTCTTCGTTGAGGAAGCGCAGGGTGGCCGAGAGCTGAGGCACCGACAGAATGGCAAACTGACTGCCGAGCGCCTTGGTGATGCCGTTGAAGTCGAAGCCCGTCGCCGCCGGGTTGCCGAACAGGAAGTCATTGCCCTGCACGGTGCCGTTGGTGGTGGTGACGGTCGGCAACTGGCCCGGTTGCGAAGTGGAGGTGACCTGACCTGTCACTGGATTGGTGGACTGCACGATCGTCGAAGTCGCCAGGCCGGAGCCCGCGTACTTGATCGTCTGCGGGCTGGCCGAACTGCCGACCACGCCGCCCCAGTTGATGCCGTAACTCTGGCGCGGGTTGGCGTTGACCTCCACCAGGCGCGCTTCGATCATGACCTGCTTGGTGGGCCGGTCGACGCGGGTGAGGAACTCGTGGATGGCCGCGACATTGGACTTGGCCTCCTGGTAGTACACGGTGTTGGTGCGTTCATCGACCTGCGGGACGACGCCCTTGGCCTTGAGCTGGCTGGTCAGCAGCGGGATCACCTGCGCGGCGCGGGCGTAGGCAAAAGTGTAGTAGTCGCCTTGCGTGGGCTCGGCGGCGCGTTCGGCGGCGGTCTTGACGTAGTAGACGCCGTTGTTCTGTGTAAGGTCGTAACCCTTGGATTGGCAGATGACCTCGATGGCTTGCATCGCGGTCACGTCTTCGAGCCGCATGTTGATCGTGCCCACGATGGCATCGCTGACGATCACGTTGATCTTGGCCTGGCGGGCGAGGAGCCGGATCACCTGGCCGACATCGTCACCCTGGAACTCACGGG
>CAXUAZ010000157.1:343-9126 GCA_964249195.1 uncultured Chthoniobacterales bacterium | reverse complement strand
TCACAAACGCCGCGTTGTCTCCGTCCACCTCTCCTGCGGCTCCCGCCGTCGCGTTCGTGCCGATGTGCCTAGGGCTCGCGCTTGCGCTCACCGTGATCACTGTGTCATCGCTCTGCTGGCCGAACGTCGGGTTCGCCGCATTCTTGTTCTTCATCTGACAGTAGAAATGGTAGTTTCCCGGCGTCGTCGGAGCCGTAATCGTAAAATTGAACTTCCCCTTGCCTCCCGGCGGCACGGGCTGTCCATCCGTCAGCGCAGCGTTTCTAAAGCCCCAAACAAGTGGCCCATTCGGGTCGCTTGGCGAGGGAGGCATCACCTTCAAAACGTAATCCTTAATCGTCCACGTAGTCGTCCCATTATTTACCATCACCACTTTGGCGGCCTGACTGCCCCCCGCCGTCATCGAGACGCTGATCACGCTATGGTGATCGAAGACGGCGCTGTCTCCGGTACCCGCTGGAGGACCGGTGGGAGTGGGCGTCGGAGTAGGGGTTGTCCCCGGATTTGGTGTTGCCGTGGGAGTAGGTGTCGGAGTAGGTCCGGCCGGCGTCGGTGTAGGGATCGGAGTCGCAGTAACGGCCGGAGTGGGAGTTGGAAATGGCGTTGGCGTGATGATAGGCCCGGGGGTTGGTGCGCCCGCCTCGATCGTAGCAATCAATCGCCCGCCCGCGTAAACGTGACCCAGGTCTTTACCAACCAGTCCTCCGCCTTGCGCTACTCCGTTAAACTCGTAAACGCCGTCAATGAAAATACTGAGGGCTTGGTTGGGACCGCCTCGCTTCCAGAGGCGTTGGCCCGCATAATCATACCCAAAGCTGTCCGCGATCACGGCAGACGCGCTGGTCTTACGCCCGGAAACTGCGATCAGTTGATTTCTTCCGTCGAAGGTGTAATTGAGTAGCGCGGCCGATGAGCTAGCATCCTTCCGTGAGCTCCTGTTCCCCGTGGCGTCGTATGCGAACACCGTCCCGTTAACGGAGGTCACTGCCAACGGTTGCGCGGCATTGCCGTAGACGTACCCCGCCGGACCACATTCCCCATTGGCTGCCATGTTCCCCTGCGGATTATAGCTGTACGCCAATCCAATTCCCGACGAAGCCGGTGTCGCGCCGTTCACTCGGTATAAATCATCGTAGTTAATATTAGAGAATCCATATGACAGGCTCCCATTCGATTTGACTCCGTCTAAGATCGACTTGAGGCGATTCTCCGCGTTAAAAGTATAGCTAAGCGAAAAGGGCCGACCGGCGCCCGAAGCGCTCTTCAATCCAGTCACGCCCGTGCTTGAAAGTCGCTGCGATTTGGAATAGTAACCGTAACTCGTGCTGCATCCGTCACCGGTCGTTACCTTCTCGGGACGGGAGAGTCTATCAAACGAATTCACATAATAGAGGTTAGCCGCCTGCGCAGAAGTTCCCACCGTTTTCAGATTCCCTCCCTTGTCGTAGGTGTAGAAGATAGACCCAATCGCCTTCGGATATACGACCGATAAAACGCGGTCTAGGAGATCATATGTCCGTCCTGTCAAATACACGCCCGCAGGATCAACGTTCAGGGTCCTTGTCTTACTGACCTGTCGTCCAAAGTGATCATAACCGAAGAAAACCGTGCCTTGGGAATCTTGTACGCTCGCAAGCTGTCCGTGCGGGACGTAATAGGCAGATGCTTCGCCCGGAGCGTCTGCTCTGTTGCTATCATAACTGTAGATGATCGTTTCTGCAGGCGCCCCGGCAGTGACGGCCCCGATATCGGTTCGTGTTAAACGAGAATGACCATCGGCATAAGTATTCCCTGTTACAACGCCTCTGGGATCAGTTTGCGTTTGAAGGCGGTCTGCATTATCGAACTGATACAACCAACTCGCTTGCGGACTTGTGCCAGTCGCGGGGAGTAACAAGCGCGTTTTACGGCCGCCAAAGTCGTAAGCGATTGTCGTTTGCTGACTTGTGCTCGACCCTGCCGCATACGAGCTATTTTGGATGCTGATTAATTGACTGAGTGGATCGTAAATGTAATAGGTATAATTATATTTTAAACCGCCGGAACTGCTCACACCCTGCTCACCCACGCCACAAAGCCTCCCGAACGCATCGTGGAACTCGATTCGGGTTCGATTGGTGGCGTCGTTGATAAGAGTTGACCACTGATCACCGCCATAGGAATAGGTCGTCGTCACCGGACCCGTGGGTGAGCTGCTGGAATCGCCTGCGGGAGGAGTTATAATCGAGGGTCTCCCGATCGGATCAAAAGTCGTGGCGCTTCCGTCAGTAAGGTTGGACGACGGATAGGCAGTGAGCCCACTCCCAGGCCCGAATCTTGGCCGCGAGCTAAACCACGCTCGTCCAGAACCGTCGAAGAACGTATCGGAAACTCGATAGCTTCCGCTGATCTCCGATTGTTTGCGCGTTTGGATTGTTCGCCCTAGTCCGTCTGCGTAGCTATAACTTACCGACGCAGGACTCGACGAGACGCCCGAATAGAGTTTTTCGATTATCGAGTTGTTCCCTCCACCCAGCGCGTAATCATAGTGCGCCTTCAAGACCAAGGTCGCTCCTCCGTCGGGTGTCGATTCGAGGATGTCCGTGATTCGACCTAAATGATCATAGTTATTTGTGGTAGTATGAGAGGTATTTCCATCAGTGGAAGAAAGTAAACAGCCCGTATTTGCATCGTAGCTAACGAGTTCGGTCCAACGATCCGAGCTCGGGCCAGTGGATTTTATTGTAGGGTACGTTGCATATGTATCATATTGTTGGAAATGGGTTGTCACGCCAGCGGCGTTTGTATCTGATGTTAAATTACCGTACGCATCATAAAGTCGAGTAAAGCTGACCCGCAAAGACGGAGAAGCGCCGTTCGAGTCTGGGTCAACAAGCCATTGCACCTTTTGACTGCAATTGCCATTGGCGTCGTAAGAATATGTCTCGTAGCGAAGATTGTTTCCCGCCGCATCTTTGAGCTTAACGTTAGCCACTCCTTTAAACGTTAAACCGTTATTGAGCCCTTGCGTAAGGTAGGTAATTTTCTTTACCGTGGCATCCGAATAGCCGTGAGATCCGTTGAACGTAAAATCTTTGTCAACAATGCTACTGGCTCCATTTCCGTAACCCGCGAAAGCACTGGCGCTTGTGCTCGGCGCAGCGATTTCTCCAAACTGGGTCTCGTTCGTAAGATCTCCTTCGGCGTCGTAGGCCTTTGTCCATCCTGTAGCTCGTACTGACGACGAGGAACCGTTTCGCTTCCAGGTTACAGACTGGGCGACATAAGGAAAATAATGGGCGACGCCAGCATCCGGCGTTGCTAGCGCAACTCGATTTACAGTCTGAGAATAGAGCAAACCATCACTGCCGTAGAGTTCTTGACGATAGAGCATTCCTTGCTTGCCTTCGGAATCCTGGAACTCACCATTTACGGTGCCGTCAATGCTGGCGCCGGGAGCCCCTTGATGGAAATACTTCACTGTCTTGATTCCTGCAGGGTCGGTGGCGGTAAACTGGCTAAAACCCCTGAACTCGCGCGCCGAGTTAAGAAATACGCCGCCCTTGTATGTGTATTGCGAAGTTCCGCTTACTCCCGCAATGGCATCGCTTATGGTTGTGCTAGTGACGACATACGTGGGCGAAGCAAGCGTTCCCATATTATCGGAAAGCCAAGGGTCGGTTGTAGAATCCTTCACGCGATTCTTATCGATAAACGTGGTGGCCGAAGCATACGTGGCGTTTATCGAGCCCCCGATCCCATTATCAATGCCACTTAATAAGTCCGGGAAAGGCCCTTTGTTTAGCTGGACCTGGAATTTCCCCTGACCCGTCGAGTCAGTTCCACAGATGACGCGATCGGGCAGACCATCACCATTCATGTCCATCAAAGTAACCTTTTGCCCCCTTAAACCTTCAATAGCCCGACCGCCATCGTTATCGCTCTGACCGCAGCTTTGAACGTTTGCGTATATCGCCGGCGTGGCACAGAAACCGGAGCCGCAATTAAACCATACGGTGAAGTGATCCGAGTTGTTGGACACTACGCGGTCCAGAAGACCGTCGCCATTGATGTCAATCAGGCTTGCTTGAGTTGCGCCGTTTACCGTCAGCCCATGAAGTTTGGCCTGCATTTTGCCAAGATCTGATCCGCTTGTCGCGTCCGCCGTTTTTTGCACTAGGCCATAATCTAAAGTCCTATATCCTGACCCAGCTTGAACCAGGCCGAAGCCGTTGCTAGGATAGACCACATAATGGTTGCCTGGATTTACACCAACCAGGTCCGGCAGTCCGTCCCCATTCATATCGAACAAGCCGCTCTCCGTCTGAATGGCCGGACCGTTACTAAGGTTGTACTTTTGTGCTGAAAAGATGCCAGTTAGACCTTTCCAAGCAAATGCGTCACCTCCTGTAAACCCGGTGCCGGTATTTAACCGAACATATACCGGCTGACCTTGAATCGGATTGAGACTTCCTCCATCAGGATACTGCGCGACCTCGTCGGGTAGACCGTCGCCATTCATATCGATCAAGTCAGCAATGGTGTTTGACGCATTTGCTCCAGATTGGATCTCGCGCAGGTAAGGTCGCATCAAGGGACCGAATGACACGTTGGCTGCGAACGCTCCCGTTCCAGGATGAACAGAGGATGACAGTATCGACCATGGAATCATCATAGTGATCAACGGCTGGTTGATCGACATAATCAAATCTGGGATTCCATCGCCGTTGATGTCCATAAATTCTCTTGCGGTGTTTCCGTGCAAATAGAGGTCGCCGTGATAGCTCGCATCGAATTGAGTTGAAAGTGAACTTGCGAAGGCTACCGCTTGCGCGTTTGAAGCTCCTACCACCTTAAATGATCCCCAAGAATAGAGGGTCGTGCTGAAACCATTGCCTACGTTTCGTTGAATCTTAAAACACGTTGGACTGCCAGCGTATTGCTTCATCACTCGATCAGGCAGGCCGTCACGATCCACGTCCAGCAACTCTGCCATCGTTGCTTGTTGATGAAGGATGGTGTCCGACACGTCTAGTCTTACACGCGCAAGATCGGAATTTGATGCCTGATTCTGCGTGTTTACCGGACCCCAGTCAACGGGATCGGCGAATCCCAAACCAGTTGATGCTTGTTGTTGGTAAGTAAACGTGATGTCCGGACTTGGTAATCCGTTGGAGTTTTCCCTAACTCGGCTAAGTAGCGAGCGACCTGTCAAGTTTGATTGCGTATACGTCAAAAAATAGGTGCGGATTCCGTTGCCAGCTTTGTCGACGATAGAGATGTTTGAGAGGCGCTGTTTGGTTTCATCAAGAAATCCAGCGCGCGCGCTGCTGGGATAGTGGTTTGCGGATCCATCTCCATTGGCTTCAGTAGAGAATACCACGGAAAATGTTGACCCCATTCCGTTACTGTTCGCATTGTAATCCACCCTTGAAAGGTAAAGGTGTCCTGAACCATCTGTCCGAACATAGCTTAGGAGGGTCATATTTCCGTTTGCATCTACGATTTTCTGCAACGCCCATCGGAACACGCCCGTGCCTCCGTTTTGAAAGTTCGGATGTCGATTCTGCGAGGAGCTGTCTGGCCCGAATATATAGAGATTGCCGACCTTATCGGTCGCGGTCCATCCAGTTGATCCGTCGCCAATAATATTGAAATGCACGAATCCACCTTCGATTGTGGATCTGTAAGACCCGTCTGGAAGCGCAATTAACCGGCTTGAGGACCCATTAAGCGACACCACAAAGCCCATGCTGGAATCGTATTGGCTCGGGGTGATTTGGCCGTTTCGTAAGACGGGCACGCCGCGACGAGTGTCCCTTTCAATAAAGCCCATGTCCATGGCCCACCCCATTCCGCACCATCCGCAGTCGTTACCAGAGTTGTACGTAAGAGAGATGTGGGGAGTGCTCCCAGCTCTAGCGGGCGGAAGATTCAGAGGAAGCGCGTACGTCAGACGACCAGTGAAGGCATCCGTCTGGAAATTTTTGAGATCTCCCAAAATACTGATCTGCGGCTTTACGCCCGCACTAAAAGCCGTCTCCCCGGTGCTCGTTACTGCCGAGGAAGAACTTGATGAGCCTGCTCCAGAAGAAGATGTCCCCGAGCTAAAACCGCCAAGTTCCCCCCCATCTAACGGAATGGGCGTGGTCGGGTCCTCCGGCATGGACATTAATGCGCCCCCGCTAGGATTCGGATCTGGCGTCGCGTTTGTATTATTTACTAGGTCTTGAGCTTGTATTTCCTCTTGGGCTTGGAGGAAGCCGGAAGGGGTTAATCCAGACCAAAGTAATGCAGCGTAAAGAACCGTGGCGAGTAGGCGTCGGCTCGATGAGTGTCTACCACAAACGCACGCGGATTTTCGGGAGAAAGAGGGGAATGTGAAGGACATTAAATGTGATCTTAAAGGACTGGAGAAGTCAGACTGTGACAGTTTTGGGTGTCGAGCGCAACCACACTTTCACGAAACTCTGTTAATGGATTCCAAGCGGAAGCTTACGTGATGTCGCCGCCACAGCGATCATGAGACTTCGCTCTATGGGCGCGGGTTTCGTCTGAACTCACACCCGCTTCGCTTGAAGGCGACGAGGCACTTTTGTGGTCAAACCAGTTTTGTTGGGGGCTGACGGGGCTCGTTTTGCGGCGGACCGTTTTTATTTGGACGTAACGAGGCTCGTTTCGTCTCGAGCGACTTTTATTTGATCCGAAGGCAGCCCCGTTTAGGCCAGACGAAGTTCATTTGACCTGAAGGCAGCCCGCTTTGGCTCAGAGGAAATTCCTTTGACTCAGATAGAGTCAAAATCGGCGCGGAAGACTTTCCACTGGGCTTTTTGCAGGCGTGGGAGATCGAGGTGTCTCGCCGAAGACACCTTATTTGATGCAAGTAGAATGCCAGCCTTTCGGGCCGCGCTTGGGCAGCGCGATCGCGGGCATGCAGCGTTTTCCGCGGATTCGGGACGCCACGGAGGGGCATCCCTCCAGCGGTTTTTGAAAGGAGGGAGACGCCCCGCATGGCTGCAGAAGTTTGTTGCTGATCACCAAGCCCTCCTTTCTGGCAGGGCAGTCGCTCTTTTGTAAAGAGCGCCGTTAGGCGATGGACAGGATGAAAAAATTGCCGTACGGGAGATGAACGCACGATGAACAAGGACGACAACGAATTAGTGATCCCCGTGGGGGTCTCGCTCACGCACGACAATGGCAAGCCAGTGTTTTTCGCCTATGTCGGCGGGAAGGGGCCGCTCGGGATGCGGGCCAAGCGGTTTAATCCGCGGGTGATTGGCAGCGTGGAGCGCGCCCTCAAGCAGGCGATCCGCTGGAGGAAGCAGGCGCTCCGGGAACATACCGCCGCCGTGGCGGCGCTCCCCGTCCGCTCCAAGCGCAAGCCGGTCAAGCGCGTCAAGGCCGTCAAGACGACCAAGACCGCTCGCAAACGCTGAGAGCGGCGCGCGCTTAGCGGGCGCCAACTCACCTGATGACAACCCTTGGAGGGCGACGCTCCGTCGTCGCCTTGATTCGATTGCCGACGGGACGCCGGTAGCGAAAGGCCAGCTACGGCGACGACAGAGCGTCGCCCTCCAGCGCGGCCGTTTAAGCGCGGGACAAAGTAATCTCCGTGACTTCGGGAAGGCAATTAAAGCGAACCGGGACGCCGACCAGCCCGATGCCGCGGTTCGTGTAGAGCTGCATGTCGCGGACCCGGTACAGACCGTGATCGTATCGCCGTCCGCCTCCCGGAAGCGCCAGCGCGCCAACAAGCGGAAGACGGATCTGCCCGCCGTGACTGTGACCGGATAATTGCAGCGCGATCCGACCATCAAGGGCGGCCGTGTCGGCGTAATCCGGTTCATGCACGAGGAACACGACAGGCGCGTCGCCCCGCCGGCCAGCCAACGCTCGTTCGCTCCAGGGGTAACCCGCCGTGACGGAGTCCAACCCCGCCAAGTACATCTCGCTCGTTCCCACCGTGATCGGGACACCAGCATTTTGAAGCACCGGGATACCATGGCTTTGCAACCCGCTCCGCACAATGCGGGCGCCCTTCCAATGATCGTGGTTGCCGAGCACGCCGAAGACCCCGCAGCGCGCGTTGAGCCGGGCCAGCTCCGGCGCCAACTCGAAGATGGCATCCACCCTTGAGTCGACATAATCACCCAGGAGCACGGTCAAATCCGGGCGGAGACCGTTCGCGAGGCGGACTGCGTCATTTATGTGTTCGATCTGGGTAAACGGGTGCAGATGGAAGTCGCTCAACACCGCGATCCGGAACCCCTCCAAGGCGGCTGGCAGATTCGGCAGTCGCACGGGAACGCGTTCCAACGACAACCGCAGCGGCTCGACGAGCGTGCTGTAGCCGATCCCGCTCAGCCCGGCGATCCCAGCGGCGCCGAGTCCGAGAAATTTCCTTCGCGTTATATTCACCAGTCAAAACGTGGACGTGCGCGCGTTTAGATGGACGCGCCGTCTGCCTATCTCCATGTAACCTGTTTTCCCGTCTCTGCGCACCCTTAAAAGACTTTTTTTGAGAGCGGCTGCGCCGCTGTTAATTTGCCATCGCCACCGATGGTTGGCGTTGAACCTGGGGCGCTCTTCTAGTAAGAGTGGGCCGTGCCGCCGGTCCCCGCCCCCGCCCAGAACAAACGTGCCAAACGCTGGTCATGGTGGAAGAAAGGGCTTGCCGGAATAGGTATCCTGTTCGCGCTGCTGGCTTTGTTCTACCAGCCGATCATCTTCGGGCTCGCGAAGTTTGCCGCACACAAGGTCGGGCCGTCGCAAGGGTTGCAGATCGACTTCGACATCCACGGGAC
>CAXUAZ010000157.1:0-333 GCA_964249195.1 uncultured Chthoniobacterales bacterium | reverse complement strand
GCTCAAGATAGAAAATTTGCGGGGCGTGCCGACGCGGCCGGGCGGCGTGGAGAAGTGCAACGTCGGGCTGCTGGAGGCGCATTATAGCCTGCTGGCGCTCGCGCGCGGCGGACTCTCATCCGATTTTATCCGCAGCGTGACGCTCCATGATGTCGACGCGGTCATTGATCCCTCAAAATCGCCGCCGTCGCCGCCAAAGAAGAAGGAGCCGTTCCAATTGCCGCCTCTGCCGCTCCCGCAGCGGCTCACTTTGCGGAACATCAAATTCCAATTGATCGCCGCGTCGAAAGAGGTTGCGCGGGCTCAAGGCGCCGCGGCCGCGCAGTCGTCGGC
>CAXUAZ010000156.1:0-9149 GCA_964249195.1 uncultured Chthoniobacterales bacterium | reverse complement strand
TCGGTGGAGTGGTCGGGGATCACGGGGCGGGGCGGGCGAGGGCGAGGATGCGGTCGAGTTCCTGGACGTCGTCGTAGGAGACGCGTTTGCGCTGGTACTTGCGGAAGATGATGTCGCGGAGGGTTTCGAGGTCGGCGGGGAGCGGTGGCTCGTGGTAGGTCCAGGTGACGCGATTGCGCAGCTTGGATTGGAGTTTCCACTGGCCGCCGAATTTCACGGCGCGCACCTCTCGCTTCTCGCCCTCGGGGGTTTTCTCGGTCCAGGAATGGAGATTGCGCATGGTGAGGGGGAGGTTATCACAAGCGGGGATTTTTGGTCCATTGGGTCCATAGCGTCCATAGCGTCCATAGACTGACAGCGACCGAATGGACTGAATGGACGCTATGGACGCGATGGACTCAGAGGGAAATCTTTGCCCTTTGCGGTGCGCCTGTCTACACTCGGCGCCGGTTCCCCCGAAGCATGAGCGCCCCTCTGAAAATACTCGGGTACTTCGCGGCGACGCTGCTCCTGGGCGCGTTGCTAAGCCCGCCACTCTACTGGGTCGGCAACACGATCGCGCGGCATTTCCATGCGTTGCGCTGGCTGGGCGACACCGACTTTCAACGCTACTTCGATCGCGCCATCTTTGCCGCTGCGCTGGTGCTCCTCTGGCCGGCGGCGCGCTCGCTGCACATTGGCGGCTGGCGCCAACTTGGGCTCGAGCCCGACCCGCATGGCCCCCGGCGCTTGCTCGCCGGTTTTGTCCTCTCCGGCGCCGCCCTGTGGCTCTTCGGAGGGTTGCTGTGGAAACTTGGCGTCTATCATGCCAAAGGCCTGCCGACCCTCGAAACGCTCGCCGCGTTCCTCGCGACCGCCCTGGCCGTCGGCGCCCTGGAGGAAGCGTTCTTTCGCGGCGCGCTCCTGGGCCTCGTGCGCCGCACGGCTTCCGATGGCGCGGCGCTGGCCTTCGTCACGGTCATCTTCGGCGTCCTGCACTTTCTCAAACCGCCGGACGATCCGGCGCCGGATAATCCCGTGACGTGGTTCTCCGGTTTCCGCGCGCTGGCGCGGGCGGGCTGGCAGTTCGGCGATCCGCAACTTCTCGCCGGCGGCCTCACGACGCTGCTGCTCGTCGGCCTGATCCTGGGCTTGGTCCGTCTGCGCACCCGCTCGCTCTGGTTGCCCATCGGGTTGCACGCAGGGTGGATCTTCGCGCTGAAAAGTTTCAGCCGTTCCAGTCGCCACGTCGCCGCGCCAAACCTCATCTTTGGCAAGGACATGATCACCGGGCTGGGGCCCGTCTGCCTGCTGTTGCTGACCGGCGCATTTCTATGGGCATCGCTGCGGCGGAGGGACAGCGCGCCGTGATGAAATCCCTGCGCGATTGGGCCGCCGCCGCGTCCGGCTTATTGTATCCGACGCTTTGCGTGGATTGCGAAACGCCGCTGCCGCCCGGCGACTACCTGTGCGCCCCGTGCCGCGAACGCGCCCAGCCGATCCGCGCCCCCTTCTGCGAACGCTGCTCGCAACCCTTCCATGGGGCGCTCTCCGGCTCGTTTACGTGCGCCGAATGCCAGCAGCGGGATTTCGCCTTCGAGTGCGCGGTGAGTTGTTACCGCAGCCGGACAATCGTGCGCGATCTCATCCTGCGTTTCAAATACCAACATTGCCACTACCTGCGGCGCCCGTTGGCGGGTTGGCTCGCCGAAACGCTCGACGACCCGCGCATCCGCCGCCAACCCGCCGACGCGCTGGTGCCCGTCCCGCTGCACCCGCGCCGCGAACGCGAGCGCGGTTTCAACCAGGCCGCTGCCCTCGCGAAACTTCTCGCGCGTCCCGCCCAAATCCCCATCTGGCCCGCCCTGCGCCGGGTCCGCTGGACCGAGACCCAAACCCGCTTCGAACGTTCCGAGCGCCTGGAGAACTTGCGCGGCGCCTTCGCGGTTCGCCGGCCGGTGCGCGGCGCGCATCTGCTCCTGGTCGACGACGTTTTCACGACCGGCTCCACCGTCGACGAATGCGCCCGCGTCCTGCGCAAAGCCGGCGCCGCCAGCGTGCGGGTGATCACCGTCGCGCGCGGATAATGAGGCTCGACGGCGCGCGATTCGGCGATAGGCTGGTCATTGCCTTATGTCCGAATTCGCCGGAGTTCTCGTTGGTTTCGTTGCCTGGTTTATCGTGCGCTACCTGCTCGCGGGGTTTTATACGATCAACCAAAACGAGCGCGCGGTGAAGACCAGCTTCGGCCGCGCACAGCGCATCGCCGGCAATCGCACCACCCTTGACGACCCCATCGCTGAGCAACTCCGCGAAGACGAACGCGAACGCTACGTCTATCCGCAGGTGCGCGTGATCGGCCCGGGCGGCCCGTACCTCAAGATGCCCTGGGAAAAAATCCACCGGGTGTCCATCGCGACCCAGACGATGCCGATGGCGCTCGACCTGGAAGATCCGCGCGCCAACGCCAACGCCACGATGCTCGAAGCGATCACCAAGGATCAACTCAACACGGGCCTCACCGGGCAGATCCGCTACGGGGTCAGCGAGAGCAATCTATACGCATATCTCTTTGGAGTTAAAAAGCCGATCGTGCATGTGATGGCGTATTTCGTCAGCGTATTGCGCGAGCGCATTGCGAACTTCGAGGCGAAGCCGATCCAGGTCGCGGCCATTGAGACCGTGGAGGGCGGCCCGCCGGCCACGCCAAGCCGCGAGGTGACCGGCATTTCGATCAACGATCTGCGCAAGAACTTGCGTGATCTTAATGAATATATGGATGAGGAATGCCGTTCGTCGGTCGCGCGGTACGGGATGGTGCTGGATGCGTCATTGATCACCGGGATCGATCCGCCGGTGGAAGTGGAGTCGGCGCTGGCAGCGATCAATACGGCGCATAACGAGGTGTCGAGCAGCATCAGTCTCGCGCAGGCTTCGGCGGATCAAAAGATTGTGCAATCGAAGCGTGCGGTGGAGATCGAGACGCTGCGCGCGCAGGCCGAAGTCGAACCGCTGCGGGCCCTGGCCGCGCAACTGGCGGAGTTAAAAGCCGCGGGCGCGGATGGTTTGGCGGCTTACCTGCGCAACGTGCGGCTCGGGCTGTTTGGAAAGGCGCAGCAGATTTTCATCGGCGCGAAGAAGGGGAACTGACCGGTTTATTTTTAGACAGAATTAACAGAATTTAACAGAATTAGGCAGAGACAGAATGAACGGAGAAAGAAGCGCATTCGCGGGATTTATAATTCTGTTAAATTCTGTTAATTCTGTCTAAAATTTGGACGCGTAGTTATGCAAAACTTTCTTATCGTAGCTGCCGCGACGTTCGTGCTCGCGTTAATCATCGAGCCGATCTTCTTCTTTATCGTCCGCACGCTCGGTTTGTATGCGGTGGTCGAGGAGCGGAAATGCCACGTGTATGTGCTCTTCGGGAAAGTGATCGGGACGTTGACCGAGCCGGGACTTTATATTCTTCCTTTTGTCATAGGACCGGCGGCGTTGATCGTCAAATTCCTCGGCAAATGCTATGTGCTCGATCTGCGCCTGGATCAGGAATACCTGCGCAGCCAGCCCGTCAACAGCGAGGAGGGCGCGCCCATGGGCATCGGCGTCTGGTACGAGATGCAGATCGGCGAACCGGTCGCCTACCTCTTTAACAACATGGACCCGCGCGGCTCGCTGCGCGCCAACATCAGCAACGCCACCGTGCGCTGCCTTTCCAACATGGCCCTCTCCGATATGCTCGAGACGCGCCACGCCATGAGCGCGACCGTGCGCGAAGAAGTCTCGCCAAAATCTTCCGTGTGGGGTTACAAGCTGGGCTCCATCTATATTCGCAAGGTGCATCTGCGCGATCCCGGGATGATCCGGCAGATCGAGGAAAAAGTCGTCAACCGGTTGCGGCAGGTGACGAGCGCCATCCGGCAGGATGGGGCCAATCAGGTGAGCATCATCGCCAGCTCGGCCGAGCGCGAGGCGGCGATCGAGTTTGCCAAGGCGGCGACCATGCGGCCGCACATCGTCGGCCAGGCGCTGGACGAAATCTCGCGCGATCCGGAGGTGTCGGCGGCGCTCTTCGATGTGTTGGAAAACCAGCGCATGATCGAATCCGGCGCGCGCCTGACTTTTTTGCCGGAAGGGGCCGACGGTCGATTGCTGGGGGCGCTCCTCGCGGGCCGGGAGGCGCCGCCGCCGCATCCTTAGGGCCGTGAGCTTTCTGCGGGGGGAGGACGAGGAACGCGCGCCGCGTTGGCGCGATCTCCCGGCGATCCGGCGGCTTGAAGCGGAGGTCATTCCGTGGCACAACGTCGGCGCCGATGAGCCGTCCACTCGACAAGTACGCGAAGCGTCAGCGGGAAATCCGCTCGCTTCAGCCGAAGGTTACCTCCGATACCGCGTACGCGCGGGCGCGCAAGGCGCTCCAGGCGGCCGGCCAGCCGCCGACTTCGCGGATCAAGGACGGCAAATCCGCGACTGGGCAGCCCGCGAAGGGCGTCTGATCGAGCGCCGCTTTCTCGACCGGCTCTGGAACGTGGGCGGCGTCGAGCACGATGTGTTTCACTGCGCGGAGACGGGCCGCTGGGTGAAGTTCACGCTGCCGGGCAAGGCGGGCAAGATGATCGAGGTGGAGGGAGCGGGCCCTGGGTTGCCGGGGCGGCTGGCCACGGCGGATGCGCCGCCGTTCGTTTACCTGCGGCGGTTGACGATGGCCAACAGCCGTCTGGGCGACGATTTCTGGTTGCACGGCGTGGTGGACGATCCGGCGGGGCCGCGCCTGGTGGTGTCGCAACGGGACATCGGCGGCGAGCCGGCGTCGTACGAGGCGATTGCGCTGCACTTCGGGCGGCACGGGTTCTGGGGGGTGAACCGGAAGACGTTTTATCATTCGGGGGAAAATCTGCTTGTCTCGGACGCGCACCCGGGCAACGTGTTTTGCGCGTTGCAGGACGTGATCGCCTTCGACGTGTGCGTGCAGCGGCCCGAGGGGGCGTTGCAGGCCGCCGTGCGGCCGAGCGCGGCGCTCGATTTCGAGGAAGAGCGGGAGCAGCGAGGCTTGGGGTTCTGAGGTTTTCGTCCTTTTTGTCCCTTCTGTCCTTTATGTCCCTTTCACGGTTAGAAGGGACATAAAGGACCGAAAGAAATTCCCCAAACCAATCCCGCATGCGATGGCTCTCCCAAATGACGCCCAACCTCGACGCCGTCCGCGTCGCCTTTGCCGAAAACTTCGCCTCCCGCGGCGAGCTCGGCGCCTCCGTCTCGGTCTGGCAGCACGGCGCCGAAATCCTGTCTCTCTCCCACGGCTGGCGCGATCGCCAGCGCTCCGTCCCTTGGACCGCAGACACGCTGGTCCTCCTGTGGTCGATCACCAAAGGGCTCGCCGCCGCGTGCCTCCTGCATGCCCTCCATGCCGACGCGATCCCCCTCGACACCCCGGTCGCCCACCTTTGGCCGGAGTTCGCGCAAGCCGGCAAAACCGCCATCACGCTCGCCCAACTCCTCTCCCACCGCGCCGGGCTCGCCGCCATGGATGACCTGACGCCCTCCATCCTGGATCACCCGGCCGTCGCGGCCGCGCTGGCGGCGCAGGCCCAGAACTGGCCGCCGGGGGAGAACACCCATGGTTACCACGCCCGCACCTACGGGTTCCTCCTCGACGAAATCCTGCGCCGATTGCGCCCCGGACAGACGCTCGGCGAATACTGGCGCGCCCACTTTGGCGACCCGCTCGCCCTCGACCTTTGGATCGGCCTGCCCGCCGAACAGGAGAGCCGGGTAGCTGCCGTGTTCCCCGCGCGCTCCGGCGGGAGCCAGCCGCTCGACCCGTTCTACGACGCCCTGGCGGATGAAGAATCGCTCACGCGCCGGGCCTTCATGGCGCCGCGCGGCCTGCAAAGCGTCGCCTCCATGAATGCGCCGGATGTTCGCCGGCAATCGCTCCCGTCGCTCGGCGGCATCGGCTCCGCGAGCGCGCTCGGAAAATTTTACGCTTCGCTCGGCGCCTCCGCGCCCATGACCGCGCCGCTCACCTCCGGCCAGGATCGCGTGCTGCTGCACGAGACGGCGTTTTCCGCCGGCTTCATGCTGGACCCGGTCGACGGCGCCGGCGCCAAGGTGCGTTCGCTCTTCGGCCCGTCGCGGACGGCCTTCGGACAACCGGGCGCCGGCGGCGGCCATGCCTTCGCCGACCCGGAAAACGGCCTCGCCTTCGCCTACGTCATGAACCAGATGGAACTCGGCGTGCTGCCTAACGAGAAATCCTTATCCATGGTGCGCGCGCTTTACGACATTGCGCTATCGCTTAAAGGTTGAGCGAGGACAGACGATCTATTATCATGTTTCCTACGCGGTGAATGGTTGCACCTGGATGGTCACGTCGGCACTTCCTGAGCAAGGATGTGCCTTTGGTCAGTAACCTTTGACGATGAAACGTTTATTTTACGCGCTGTTGGGCGTCTGCCTTGCTTCGAAGCTTGTCGGCGCTCCGGCTGCGGAGACGCAAACCTTGTTTCTTTCCGGCAAGGATGCCGCGCAGGCGATCCCGTGGGATTTCAAATGCTCCGAAGGCGCGAAAGCCGGAGAGTGGAGCACGCTGCCGGTCCCCTCGTGTTGGGAAATGTTCGGCTTTGGCAAGCTGCGCTACGGGCTAGACAACCCCCGAGACAAAGATGGGAAGGTCCAGTACCGGCCCGCGATCGTCGGCAATTACCGGCACAAGTTCCAGGCGCCCGCTGACTGGCAGGGGCGGCGCATCGCCATCGTCTTTGACGGCTTGATGAGCGATACGACCGTCCTGGTCAATGGGCAGTCGGCCGGGCCGATGCACCAGGGATCTTTTTACCGGTTCGAGTACGACATCACGCGACTGGTGAAGCTGGGAGCGGACAATCTCCTGGAGGTGACGGTGGCCGACGAGTCGGCCAACCTCTCGGTCCAACACGCGGAACGCAGCGGCGATTTCTGGGTGTTCGGCGGCATCTTCCGCCCCGTCTGGCTCAAGGCGACGCCGGCGCAATGCATCGACCGGGTCGCCATCGACGCCAGGGCCGATGGGTCGTTTAACGTGGATGTCTTCCCCGCCGGCGAGGGCGCCGCGGATGCGCTCGAGGTGGAAATCTACGACGCGCAGGGCCGCTCGGCGGGCTCTCCCGTGACCGGCGCCCTGGCCCAAAAGCGGCTCACGACGCGGTTGGTCAACCCGGCGTTGTGGACGGCGGAAACCCCGCGGCTTTATACGGCCGCCATCCGCCTCAAGCAGGGAGTCCGAGTCGTGCACGAGGTCCGGCAACGCTTCGGCTTTCGCACGATCGAGGTGCGGCCGGGTGACGGCGTGTACGTCAACGGCCGGCGCATGCTCTTCCGCGGCGTCGACCGCCATTCCGCCTGGCCGACCACCGGCCGCGCGACCGATGAGGGCGTCTCGCGGCTGGACCTCGCGCTGATGAAGGACATGAACATGAACGCGGTCCGCATGTCGCATTACCCGCCCGACGCGCAATTTCTCGATTTGTGCGACGAGCAGGGCATGTACGTGATCGACGAGCTGACCGGCTGGCAGGCGAACTACGACGATGAAACCGGCGCGAAGCTCGTGCCCGAGATGCTCGCGCGCGACGTGAACCACCCGAGCATCGTCTTTTGGGCCAACGGCAACGAAGGAGGCTTCAACAAATCGCTCGATCCGCTTTATCCGCAGCTCGACCCCCAGGGCCGCCAGGTGTTGCACCCGTGGGCCAAGTTCGGGCCGATCAACACCAAGCATTATCCCACGTACCGCGACCTGAAGAAGCTCCTCGCAGGGCCCGACATCGTCATGCCCACGGAGATCCTGCACGGGCTCTTCGACGGCGGGCTCGGCAGCGGGCTGGAAGATTATTGGGATTTGTTCCGCGCCAGCAAGGTCGGAGCGGGCTGTTTCCTGTGGGTGTTCGCGGACGAAGGCGTGCGCGCGCCGGGCCACAAGGATGGCGCGATGGACGTGAGCGGCAACCAGGCGCCGGACGGGATCGTCGGGCCGTTCCGCGAAAAGGAAGGCAGCTACTACACGATCAAGGACGTGTGGTCCCCGGTGCAATGGGCTGGCGCGATGCCGGCAGACTTCCGCGGGACGCTCGAGGTCGAGAACCGTCAGGATTTCACGAGCCTCTCGCAGGTGAGTTTCCGCTGGCAGTTGCGCCGGTACGGGCCGACGCCGGATTTCACGGTCGCCGCCGCGGGGACGGTCCGCGGTCCGGACGTGGCGCCCGGCAAAACGGGCAACCTTTTCCTCGGGCTGCCGCGCGATTTTGCCGCGGCGGACGCGTTGGCCATCACGGCGTTGAACGCGAAGGGGCAGGAAATCCGAAGCACCGTCTGGCCGTTGCGGACGGCGGCGGACGCGGCTGCCAAACGCGTCCCGCGCGGCCTCTCCGCGCCGGCGACCGCCAACGGAGACGCTCGCGAATACACGGCCGCCGGCACGACCCTGCGCGTGAGCGCCAGCGACGGTCGCCTGCTCGGGCTGACCGTTAACGGGCAGCCTTTCCCTTTAAGCAGCGACCCCTTGCCGGAGGCGCGCTGGAGCATGGACTCCAACGGCTGGATTCGCCTCGATTACAAAGTAACTCCGCCCACGCCGACTTCGGGCGAAGTGGGCGTATCATTCTCCTACCCCGAGACGAGCATGATCAAAAAGACGTGGCTCGGCGACGGCCCTTATCGCGTCTGGAAAAACCGCCCGGCCGGCCCGCTCTTCGGCGTGTGGCAGACCGCCTGGAACGACACGGAAACGGGCTACAAGAATTGGGTTTACCCGGAATTCGCCGGTTATTTTGCGAATGTTCGCTGGGCCGATCTCCAGACCAAAGAGGGGACATTGACGATGGTTCTTCCCGACGAGCACACCTTCCTGCGCATCGGCACGCCCGCGCAGCCGCCCAAGAACCTGCGCGAGAACACGTCCATCAATTTCCCGCCGGGCAACATCGCATTCCTGCGAGACATCCCGCCGATCGGTTCCAAGTTTCACCAAGCCACCGACACCGGCCCGCAAAGCAACGCGCCGCTGGTGACGGCGCCTTATGATGGCACGGTGTATTTCCACGTTGCCGCTCCGCATTGATGCAGCGCCCCCCTCAGTTGCAGCGGCGGTCTATGCAAGCTGTCGGACTTGGCGCCGCCGCCATTTTTTGGTAAAA
>CAXUAZ010000155.1:0-9178 GCA_964249195.1 uncultured Chthoniobacterales bacterium | reverse complement strand
ATGGACGCGGAGGCGTATAAGAAGCAAATCACTGCGTAAGGCAGAAGGCAGAAGGATGAAGGCAGAAGGCAGAAGGATGAAGGATGAAGGATGAAATCCTGAATCATCGCCGCCCCTGGATTTCCCTTCATCCTTCATCCTTCATCCTTCTGCCTTCTGCCTTTATCTGATAATCCCCCTCGTGCTTGCTTGCGTAAACTCGATGATCTGCCCGACTTCCGCCACGCCGGGCAACTCGGCGGCCATGCGCTCGAGCGCTTGCGCCGTGTTTAGCTCCGCGCGGTAAAGCAGCCGGAACGCATCCTTCACCGCCCGCACCGTCTCCGCCGGCAGACCGGCGCGTTCCATCCCGACCTGGTTGATGTGCCGGATCTTTGCCGGATTGCCATCGGCCATCATAAATGGCGGCACGTCCTGCACGATCTTCGAACAACCGCCCGTGATCGCCATCCGCCCGATCCGGCAAAACTGGTGCACCGCCGTCAACCCGCCGATCACCGCCCGGTCGCCGACTTCCACGTGGCCCGCGAGCGTACCATTATTGGAAAAAATGACATCGTCGCCCACCTGGCAATCGTGCGCAATGTGGCTGTAAGCGAGGAAATTGCCGCGGTGACCCACCCGCGTCGCGTGGCCCGCCATCGTCGCCCGATGGACGGTCACAAACTCGCGGAAACAATTGCCGTCGCCGATCTCCAACCGCGTCGGCTCGCCCGCATACTTCAAATCCTGCGAGCGCCCGCCGATCGCCGCAAACGGATAAAACTCGTTGCCCGCCCCGATCGTCGTCGGCCCCGTGAGGTGGACGTGCCCGTGGAGCCGGCACCCGTCGCCGAGCGTCACGCCCGCGCCGATCACGCAAAACGGCCCGATCTCCACTCCTGCGCCGATTTCCGCGGCCCGGTCGAGCACCGCCGTCGGATGAATGCGCGCGGACATTGGATAGAACAACCGGCGAAATCTACCGCGCGAACATGCTCAGCATGATCTTCGCCTCGCTGACGACCAGGTCGTTCACCGCGCAATGCCCATGCGCCACCACCACGCCGCGTCGCGCCTTCGTCATCTCGATGTGAATGACCAGCGTGTCCCCCGGGAACACCGGGCGGCGGAATTTCACCTCGTCCGCGCTCATGAAATAACCCAGTTTGCCGGTGTGCTCCGGCTTGCGCAGGATCAGGATGCTCGCCAGTTGCGCCATCGCCTCGACCTGCAACACGCCCGGCATCACCGGATGCCCTGGGAAATGACCCTGGAAAAACGGCTCGTTGATCGTCACCTGCTTCACGCCCACACATTTGTTGTCGCCCTCAAACGAGATGACGCGGTCGATCATCAGGAACGGATAACGATGCGGCAGGAGCTTCATCACCTCGTTGACGTCCAGCGCACCCTCGCCCAACGGCCGGATCGCCGCCGGGGCCAACGCCGCCAACTGCGTCTCCTGCCGGGCCAGCGCCCGGGTGAGCTCCGCATTCGGCGGATGCCCCGGCTTCACCGCGATGATGTGCCCGCGGATCGGCCGCCCGAGCAACGACAAATCGCCGACAATATCGAGGATCTTGTGTCGCACGAACTCGTCGGGGAACCGCATCGGGTCCCGGCTCATGACGCTGTCCCCGCGCACGACGATCGCGTTTTCCAGGCTGCCGCCCTTGATGAGTCCCTTCTCCATCAACGGCTGAACATCCTCGTAGAAGGTAAACGTCCGCGCCGGCGCGATTTCTTTGGCGAAGGTTTCCGGTGTCACCTCGAGGGATCGGTACTGCGTGAACCGCCCTTCCGGCCCCACCTGGGTGCAGGAAATGCGAAATTTGTCGTCCGGCACGATCGTCAGCAGCGAGCCGGTCTTCGTCTCGATGTGCACCGTCTCGCGTACCTCGAAGACGCGCCGCGGCGCGTCCTGGGCGGCGGCGCCGCATTTTTTGATCAGCTCCAGGAACGGCAGCGCGCTGCCATCGGCGATGGGCGGCTCGTTGGCGTCCATCTCGATGACGGCATTGTCGATCCCCATCCCGGCGAGCGCGGCGAGCACGTGCTCGACGGTGTGGACCTTGACGTTGCCCTCGGCGATAGTGGTGGCGCGTTCGACGGTTTTGACGTTGCCGATGCGGGCGTCGATGGTCGGCTCGTCGGGGAGATCGACGCGTTTAAACTTGATCCCCGCGTCAGGCGAGGCCGGGCAGAGAGTCAGTTTGACCTTCTCGCCAGTATGCAAAGAGGTGCCCGAGAGGCTGGCGGGGCGGGCAAGCGTTTGTTGATGAGAGGCGTAGGACATCAATGAATCAAAGTTGTAGCGGCGGTCTATGACCGTCGGTAGATCGCTTGGAAGGGGGCAAACGTTCTCTCTTCCAGCCAATCTACCGACGGTCATAGACCGCCGCTACAAACTGGGACGTGGCGCCTACTGACCGCCTCCGAAACGCGGGTCATTCGCCAACGCTCCGAGGGAGCCGCGACCTTCCCAGCCTTCGGGCTTGTTCCAAGGGACACTGCTCACCCGCTGATCTTCGGGGAGATACGCGGAGTCGTCCTTCGGACTTTCGTTGGAGCAGGCCGCCATCGCTGTCATGCAGATCGCGAGGCCCAAGGCAGCGACGCCGCGCCGCAACCAACCCTCATTAAAGATATGTTGCATCTAGGAACCTGGAAAGATCACCGTGTCGCCCGCTTCCACACTAACACCCGGGGGAACCGAGTTCGGCACGATATCCGCGATGGACTGCGAAGGTTCGACGGAGGTGATCCGCACCCGGCCCACCAAGCTTTCGCCGCGGCGCACGACCATGGTCGTGTTGCTGTTCACCCCGTTGCGGTCGCCCAGGCTCAGGACCACGAAATTCCAGTTGCGATCGACCGCCAGCACGCGGCCGGTCAATCCGGGCTTGGTGACGAGAGCATTATGCTCGTTAACCCGGCGTTGCAGGTCAGCCACCTGGCCCTCCATGCCCCTGACGCGATTCTGAAGGCTGTCGTTGACGGTCTTTAGCTCATCCTTCTCGGTTTGGAGCTTCTGCATTTCGGCGGCAGCGTCGGCTCCCTCGCTTGGCGGTGCTTTGCCGCCCGAAACCGCTTTGACCGCCAGATTGAGACGGTCGATTTCGGCGTCCTTGTCCGCCAGATTCTTGGCGGATGCGCCGGCTTCGTCCTTGAGCTTGGCGAGATCGTTCGTCGCGGCGGTCAGCTGGGTCTGGATCTCGGTCGCCTTGGCGGTCTGTTCCCCGAGCTTCTTGTCGCTTTCCTTGAGGGCGGTCCGAGCCTTCGAAGCGTCCGTCTGCGCGGCGGACGCAACGCCGTTGGCGCGCTTGATCTCGTCATTCTTGGCGGTGAGTTTGCCTTTGTTCGCAAAACTCAGGCCGGCGGTGAGCAGCAAAAACAAGGCGGCGAGATACAGGAAGATCTTGGACATGGCGGCAAAGAAGAAGGGGGACTAGGGAATGGAAGCTCTGGAAAGCGGGGCATTGAGCGAGCAGGCGCACCGTAAGTAAAGGAAGAAGCGCGTTTCTTGCAAGATTATTTGCGATCATCCCGGCTCCGGCACGTTAAAAATCCGCACAATCCGGTTGCCGCGCCCTTCCCGCCGCCGTCTATTGCCGCCGCCAGGGGCTATGGATTGAAGCCGCGCAAACCCCGCCAGGGCCGGAAGGCAGCAACGGTAGCGTGAGCTCCTCTGCCGTAGTTCCCTGGTCTTTTTTTGCCCTTGCCCGCTCCCGGAAGCGGGCCGTAGGGTTCCTATCGCATGCACATCCTCGTCACCGGAGGCGCTGGCTTCATTGGCTCCCATCTGGTTGAAACCCTCCTGGCGCAAGGGCATCGCGTCGGCGTGCTGGACGATTTCAACGATTTCTACGCGCCGGCCATCAAACGCGCCAATCTCGCCGCCGTGCAGGAGCGCATCACCCTTCACGAGGTGGATTTGCGGCACGCGGCCAACGTCGCGGCGGCTGTCGAAGAGGGCGGGTATGATGCCATCGTGCACCTTGCAGCCCGCGCCGGGGTGCGGCCCTCCATCGCCGATCCGCGGCTCTACGTGGACACGAATATCACTGGCACCTTGAACCTCCTGGAAGCGGCGCGCCGCCACGGTGTGCGCCGGTTCGTCTTCGCGTCGAGCTCCTCGGTCTACGGTTTGTGCCCGACGATTCCCTTCCGCGAGGATGTGCCGCTGCCGCAGACGATCAGCCCCTACGCGGCCACCAAGCTGGCGGGCGAACACCTCTGCTCCAATTACGCGCATCTATATAATCTCCAGGTGGTCTGCCTGCGGTTCTTCACGGTCTACGGTCCTCGCCAACGGCCGGACCTCGCGATTCATCAATTCACCCGGCGGATTCAGCGCGGGCTGCCGATCCAGCAATTCGGCGACGGGCTCACGCGCCGCGACTACACCTACGTCGACGACACCATCCAGGGCGTGGTCGCGGCCCTGGGATACGAGGGCCCGCGATTCGACATCTTCAACCTGGGGGAAAGCCAGACCACCCCGCTGCGCGACCTCATCCACCTGATCGAAGGCGCCTTGGAGAAACGCGCGATCATCGAGCGCCAGCCCGAGCAGCCCGGCGACGTGCCGCTGACCTGCGCCGATATTTCCAAAGCCCGCCGCCTTCTGGGCTACCGGCCGGCGACCGCCATCACGGAGGGCATCCCCCGGTTTGTGGAGTGGTACCTCGCGACACAAGAGCCCGACGAGGCGGCGGCGCCCGAGATTGTGGGGGCGGTCGCGCCGTGAATGCTTCCGCGCCGGCGGAGAACGTCGTTGAACTTCTGCGCGCCCTGGTTGCCATCCCGAGCGTCAACCCTTCGGGCGATCCGGGGACGAGCGAGACGGGGGAGGCGCGTTGCGCGGCGGAGGTCGCCGAGCGGCTGCGATCCTGCGGCGCGACGGAGATCGAGTTGCCGGAGATCCTGCCCGGGCGCCCCAACGTGATCGGGCGTTTCCCGAGCGATCGGCCGGGCAAGCCCCGGCTGCTCCTGTGCCCGCACACCGACACGGTGAGCGTCGCCGGGATGACGGTCGATCCCTTTGCGGGCGCGGTTCGCGATGGGCGCATCTATGGGCGGGGGGCGTGCGATACGAAAGGGACGATCGCCGCCCTGCTCTGGGCGTTGTGGGAACTGCGTGAGGAACTGCCGCGGCTCGGGCGCGAAGTGTGGTTTGCCGGCCTGATGGGCGAGGAAGCGGGCAACGAAGGCGCGGCGGCCATCGCGGCGACCGCGCGCCCGGGCGACTTCGCGTTGATCGGCGAGCCGACCGGTTGCGACATCGTCAATACCCATAAGGGCGTCACCTGGCTTCAACTCACGACTTCCGGCCGCTCCGCGCACAGCTCGGCCCCGGAGCGCGGCGACAACGCCATTTACAAGATGGCGGACGTCATCCGTTGCGTGCGCGACGAGCTGGCGGCTGAGTTCGCGGCGCTGCACGACGCCGCCCTCGGTGCGCCGACGGTGAACATCGGCGTCGTGCGCGGGGGAACTAAGGTCAACATCGTGCCGGACGAATGCATGGCCGAGCTCGACTTGCGGACGATCCCCGCGCAGGCAGGCGCGGCGTTGGTCGAGTCGGTCGCGGAGCGGTTGAAACGAGCGTGCCCCGATCTGCGGGTGGAGCACATCCGCAGCCATCAACCGCTCTTCACCTCGCCGGACCATCCGTGCGTGCGGGCCCTGGAAGCGACGGGCGGGCGCTGCGTGGGCGCCCCGTGGTTTTGCGACGGCAGCGTGCTGGCCGAGGGCGGCATCCCCGCCGTGGCGGCCGGTCCCGGCTCGATCGCCCAGGCGCACACGGCCGACGAATGGCTTGCCGAGGAAGACCTGCGCGCGGGCGTCGAATTCTACAAGCGCTTCCTGCGCGCCGTGTAGGTCACTTCGCTTCCTCTTCGGCGACTTCGCTGCGATCTTTGGACGGCCGCGCTTCGTCGCCGATGAACTCCTCCTGCGCCTTGCGAATCGGCGGTTTCTCGGACGTGGTGGATTTTGGCTCGGGCTGGGTTTCGGAGGGTTCGCTCATGGCTTCAATTCTGTTACTTCTGTCATTCTGTCAAAAATCTGCTTCGTATCTCCATGCAAGGATCTTCACCCCGCAGCGCGTTCGATCTGGTCGGGGGCATCGTTTACTTCGCCCGCATGATCGAGAAGATCCGGCTGCACGCCGCCGGCAAACTGCGCGCCGATTACCTGCCTAATCTCGGCAGCGGATTCGACGGCCGCTGCTGCCGTTTCTTGGGCGTGGAGTATGCCGCCCTGCGCGCGCGCGTCCTTGCCGGCGGGGCCGACGACACGGTGTTGCAATGGTGTTTTGCCCACGGCGCCGCGCCGACCGAGGAACAGATCCTCGTGTGGAACAAATTCATGCTCAAACGCGGCTGGCGCGACGAAGACGACGGCAGCACCGCCGAGCTGGAGGCGTACAAAGCCGGGAGCGGCCTCGCTCATCGCGCCGACCTCGTGACGTTCTTCGATTACTACGAAGTTGACGAAGGCCGGCGCCCGTAGTCCTCCTTCCTTTGATGAAGGTGCTGCTCGTTCATGGGTTCCTTGACACCAACCGGCTCTTCCGCACGATGGAGCGCCGCCTCACGGAAGCGGGCCACACCTGCCTCGCGCCCAATCTCTCTCCGCGCGACGCCCGCACCGGCATCGCCGCCCTGGGCCGGCAGGTCGCCCAACTTGTCGACGAACGCTTCGGCCCCGATGAACCGCTCGCCATCGTCGGCTTCAGCATGGGCGCCATCGTGGCGCGCTACTACTTGCAATGCCTGGGCGGGCACGCGCGCGCCCGGGCGTTCTTCGCGATCTCGGGTCCGCACGCCGGCACGGTAACCGCTTACTGTTACCCGGGCCAGGGCGCCCGCGACATGCGGCCCGGCAGCGCGCTCCTGCGCGAGCTCGACGACGCCGTCGCGTGCCTCGCCGAGGTCCCGTTGTATTCTTATTGGACGCCGTACGATTTCATGATCGTGCCCCCATCAAGCGCGCAATGGCCCGCCGCGAACGGCATGCGCGTGCCGAGCCCGTGGCACGCCTACATGGTGCGCCATGGCCGCATCGTCGCGGATATCGGGGAGCGGCTGGCGGCGTTGGAGAGAGGTCGACAACCCCGGTGACCCTCTGGCAGGCTCTTCCAGCCCATGCCTACGACCGCGCTCACTTTTCAGGAACTCGCCGAGTTGGCCGGCGGGGAACTTTTTTCCAACCCGGAAGGCGGCGCCATCACGGGCGTCGCCGCGTTGGCGGACGCCGGCGCGAACGACGTGTCCTTCTTCGGCAACGCCAAATATCTTCCTGCCCTGCGCCGTTCGAAAGCCGGCGCGGTCCTCACCCCCGCCGACTTCCAGCCGCCCGCAGATTGGGCCGCGCAGGGGCCGGCGCTGGTGCGCGTGGCAAATCCAACGCTTGCTTTTGCGACGCTCATCGAGCGTTTCCACCCGGCCCCGGCGCCCCCGCCGCCCGGCGTGGCCCCGACGGCGATCATCGGCCCCGGAGTGACGCTGGGCGCGGATGTTTCAATTGGCCATTATACGGTGATCGAAGAAGGCGCGCGTATCGGCGACCGGGTGATCGTTGGCGCGCAGGCATTCATCGGCGCAGGCGCGGTGATCGGAGACGGCAGCCGGATCTATCCCCACGTGACGGTGCGGGACGGGACGCTCATCGGCCGGCGGGTGATCATCCAGAGCGGCGCCGTGATCGGCGCGGACGGATTTGGCTTCGAGCGGGAGGCGGGACGGCACGTCAAAATTCCGCAGGTCGGCATCGTGCAAATCGACGATGACGTGGAGATCGGCGCGAACGCCACGATCGACCGCGCGCGCTTCGGCCGCACTCACATTATGGAAGGGACCAAGATCGATAACCTCGTCATGATCGCGCACAACGTCGTGATCGGTCCGCATTGCCTGATCGTGGCGCAAACGGGCATCTCCGGCAGCACGAAGCTGGGCCGCAACGTGGTGCTCGCCGGGCAGGTCGGCGTGACCGGGCACGTGGAGATCGGCGACGGCGCGTTGGTGATGTCAAAGTCGGGAGTGACGAAAACCATCCGCGCGGGCGAGGTGATCCTGGGGCAATACGGTGAGCCGGTCAAAGACGCGCGGGAGAGCATCGTCGCGGCGCGGCGGCTGCCGAAGTTGCTGGAGCGGGTCAAGCAGTTGGAGGCGGAACTGGCCGCGCGGTCTGCTCCATAGACAATTCATTTGCATCCAGGCGCGCGTTGCGTTCTGCTACGCGCAGTTCTTTATCAGTATCGATGGCAGACCACAGGGAAGACCGTTAGAACCGGTCACAGTTGCGCTGCGGTATCGAGTTACAGACTTCCATTTTCGACAAATTGTCGGAGAACACAGCCAATCTTGCTTCTCGGAGCGGGGTGAAGGCGGAAGCGAGGCCGGGGAGACAGCATTGCCTCCCGATAAACTCGGAGTCCGAACATCTGCCTGCCATCGCTCATGCGCTCGCGCGGCTTCTTCTTCACGGAGGAAGCCAGCGGGCGGAAACTTCATCGCACCAATGAAGCGTGAGGGCGGAGCCTGCTCTTCTCTGAAGGACGGTTCTGCTCTTGCCTTTGTCACAACCTCATCAAACAAGAGCAGAACATTATGAAAACTTATCTCGCGCCGCTGTTCGCGGCGTTTGCCATCGTCTCGTCGGCGACGGCCCAAATCACCGTGGTCGATCCTTCCTATGGAATCTCGACCTACTATACGCATACGAGTTCCGATTCCATCGTCAGTTTTGACTATGGCGCCAACGGGACGTTGTATTACCAGACGGCGACGTCGGCGTTTAACTTCGGCGGCTTGTATCAATATGCCGGCGGCGTCGCCTCGAACGTCGTGCCGGGTTCGAGCACGCTGTTTTCCGGCGCGAGCGTCGTGTCCATCGGGCAATCGATCTATTTCAATAACAGCGATGCCAGCAACACCTACATCTATAAGTATGGACCGTTGAACGGCGCGCCTGCGGCGAGTCAGATCTCGACCGCGACCAACTACGGGCTCTATGCGAATCAAGGCCGGTTGTTCATTACGGGGGCGCCGGGTTTCGGCACGAATCACATTTACTATGGCGGCCTTGAGCCGGGCGACCCGGCGGTGGACCTGGGGGAAGACTCCGGTGGGTCGGGGCCGCTGGCGTTCAACGCAAAGGGCGACCTGTACTATGCGCCGGGGTATGG